>CAZTPJ010000001.1:0-124127 GCA_964614515.1 uncultured Phycisphaeraceae bacterium
ACTTCAGTGCTTTCGGAGATGGCGTGTCATCGACAGGCCATGCACGGGCAAGCCAGGAGGCTTGCCCATGCCACGCGCCCGTGCCCATGCCAAGCCCTCCCTGACGGTCGGGCTTCTTGCGCGGATCGTGCCACTGAAGTCGCCATAGGCGACTTCAGTGCTTTCGGAGATGGCGTGTCATCGACAGGCCATGCACGGGCAAGCCAAAAGGCTTGCCCATGCCACGCGCAACTGACGGTCGGGCTGCTTATGGCAGGCCGATGAGGCTGCCGATCTCGGGGCCGAACTTCACCACGACGCCGGCGAACACCACCGACACGATCGAGATCAGTTTCACGAGGATGTTCAGCGACGGGCCTGATGTGTCCTTGAACGGATCGCCCACGGTGTCGCCCACGACCGTCGCCTTGTGATCTTCGCTTCCCTTGCCGTAGACGTACGCAGCGCCCTTGCCTTGTCGGCGCATCTCTTCAGCGCGGCTGATCAAACCGTCCGCGAGCGAGGCGGGAAGTTTCGCACGAACTTCCGGATCATCGAGCAGTTTGTCGGCGGTGATGCGGCCGTAGGACTCGAGAAGTTTCTTGGCGTTGTCCCATGCGCCGCCCGCGTTGGCCATGTAGACGGCGACGGCGAATCCGCTGGTGAGTCCGCCCGCGAGCAGGCCGATCACACCGCCCACGCCGAGGACCAATCCGACGGCCAGCGGCACGGTGATGGCCAGCAACGATGGCACGACCATTTCGCGCTGCGCCCCGGCCGTGGCGATGCTCACGCATGTCTGATAGTCGGGATAGTCGCGGTTTTCGTGCTTGATGGTCTTGGGCCAGTTTTCGGGGTCGGCGATTTTGGATTCATCCATGCCCTGCGAGCGAAGGGCCGCCCGCATGATGGCGAACTGGCGACGACACTCGCGCATCATTCGATACGCCGCGCGTCCCACGGCCTGCATGGTCATCGCGCAGAACAGGAATGTCAGCAGCACGCCGAGGAAGATGCCGCCAAGCACGCGCGGATTGAGCAGCGTCACGTCGTAATAGGCGAGCACGTCCTGAATCGTGCCGTTGCGCGTGCCGATGACTTCGATCTCGCCTGTGAAGGGGCTGCCGGCGGGCGCGGAGATGATGAAGCGCCGGGCGTTCGTCAGCGTGGTCTCCACGGAACCCGTGACGCCGCGACGCGGTAGCGTGCGCACGCCCATGACCTTGCCGGGCGCCACCACCGCATCGTAGTTCGTGTCCATCAGTTGCGACCGATCCACGACCATCGCGCCATCGACATACGGCCGCGGCGAACCGGGCACGACGATCGCGAATTTTCCATGGCCTTGATAGACCGCGTGGGGTTCGGCGGGCGCGGTGTACGAGGATGACGCCACAAAGTTCTCGGCTTGGCGGAACAACTGCGTCTGCACGATCTGCACATACGCCGCGAACAGGGCCAGGGCCGTCAGCGCGGCCGAGCCGATGGCAAAGCCCTTGCCGATCGCGGCCGTGGTGTTGCCCAGCGAGTCGAGCATGTCGGTGCGATGGCGGACGAAGGGCGGTTGGCCGGACATTTCGGCGTTGCCGCCGGCATTGTCGGCGATGGGGCCATAGGCGTCGGTGGCGAGGGTGATGCCCAGCGTCGCGAGCATGCCCACGGCCGCGATGGCCACGCCGTAGAGACCCATCAGGAAATGTTCCGCGCCGTTGGAGAAGATGAACGCGGCCATGACGGCGATGACAACAACAAGAATCGGAATCCACGTGCTCTTCATGCCGGTGGCGATGCCGGCGATGATGACGGTGGCCGGGCCGGTGTGGCCTTGCTCTGCGATGCCCTTGGTTGGTGAATACTCGTACGAGGTGTAATACTCAGTGGCTCGGGCGATGACCAGACCCGCGACAAGTCCGGCGATGATCGAACCTGCGACGCCGTACCAGCGCAACCCGGCCTCCGCCGCTTCAGCGCTGTTGCCGAAGATGAAGTAGGGCACCGCGAACGCGGCCGCGACGATCAGCGCTGAGGCTAGATAAATGCCGCGATTCAGGGCCTGAAGCAACTGGGCGAACGTCGCCCCTTCCTTCGTCCGCACCGCGAAGATGCCGATGATCGACGCGAGAATGCCAAAGCCCGCAAGGGCCAGCGGTGTGACGGCCATGCGCAGGGCCAGCGCACCCTGTTCGCCGCCGACGAGCGCGGGAACCGTGAAAGCCGCCGCAGCGCCCAGCGCGGCCGTGGACAGAATCGAGCCGTAGTACGACTCGTACAGGTCCGCGCCCATGCCGGCCACGTCGCCGACGTTGTCGCCGACGTTGTCCGCGATGGTGGCGGGGTTGCGGGCGTCATCTTCGGGGATGCCGGCTTCGACCTTGCCCACGAGGTCAGCGCCGACGTCCGCGGCCTTGGTATAGATGCCGCCGCCGACGCGGGCGAAGAGCGCCTGCGTCGACGCGCCCATCGCGAACGAGAGCGCGATCGTCGTCGTCTCGCGAATGTCCCCCGTCAGGCCGATGGCTTCGCCGAAGCCGTTGAGGATCAGGAACCACGCCGACACGTCGAGCAGCGCGAAGCCGACGACATTGAGGCCCATCACCGCGCCGGAGCGGAAGGCGACGGTCAGGCCGTCGTTGAGCGATTGTTTGGCGGCGGCGGCCGTGCGGGCCGAGGCGTTGGTGGCCATTCTCATGCCGAACCATCCGCACAGCCCGGAGAACAAGCCGGCGATGGGCACACCGATCAACGAAAGCGTTGGCTGTAGCCCCAGGCCGAAACTCATGATCGCCAAGACCGCGATCAGCACGACGAACACGATCGCGACGATCTTGTATTGGCGATAGAGATAGGCCATCGCGCCTTGTCGCACGGCATCGGCGATGCGCACCTGTTCCTCGTCGCCCTCGGATTTCTTCATCACCGACGCGGCAAAGACGCGGGCCATCAGCAGCGCGGCCACGGCTCCGATCGGGGCCAACCAGTAGGGCGCGGGCAGGTCGCCGATGGCCGCGAGCGTCCCGGCCATGCTTGTGAGGGAAGAGCCATCCGCCGCGAGGGGTGCAAGGTCCATCATGTGCGTATTCTCCACGAGGGCGCTGTGAAACCGGGGGGATTCCCTGCCGACGCCCGAAGGGCAGAACAATAGCCCTGTTAGTGAGCGTTTGACAACGGGCGGGGAGGATTCTCCGTCCTTGCCAGGCACTGCCGCCGCGGATTCACGCTGTGATGCCGGACGTACTCCCGTTACCCGCGCGTTACACCCCCATCGCCGACATAGCGGTAAGCATTGTGTCGGCCGAGCCGCGCGGGGGCCGGCAGGCCGTGCGAAAAGGTTCCGGGCCACACCGGCGTTTACGGATGAAGGAGTTGTGCGATGGTTGACAGGATCAAGCGAATCGGGATGGGTTCACTGGCGATCGCCGGATTTGTGCTCGCGGGCGCTTCGGCGTCGGCGCAGGTCGCCACCACGCAGCCGGTGGAGATCAACATCTCGACGAACGTGATCGTGCCGCAGGTGCGCGTAGTGCCGCCGGGGGGGCAGGCCGTGCAGCAGTCGGTGGGGCTGGCGGCTGTGGATGCGACGGCGCGTGTGAATGAGCAGGTGGCTTCGACGACGATTCGCCTGACGCTGCGCAACCCGACGGGGCGCGTCCAGGAGGCGCAGGTGCTCATGCCGGTGCCGGATGGGGCGACGGTGCGCAGCATGGAACTCGAAGGGCTCGGCGAGCAGGGCATTGCCCAGATCCTGCCGCGCGCCGAGGCGAGACGGATCTACGACGACATCGTGCGGCGGTCGCTCGATCCCGCGCTGCTCGAGTTCGCCGGGTACAACCTCATCAAGACCAGCGTGTTTCCTGTCCCGGCCAAGGGCGAGCAGAAGGTGAATCTGACGTATGAGCAGATCCTGCCGGCCGACGGCGAACGCGTGGATTATGTGCTGCCCAAGAGCGAGAGTCTGCTCACCAGTGGCGTGGCGTGGACGTTTCAGATTGACATCAAGGGCAGCCGTCCGATCTCGACGGTGTATTCGCCGTCGCATGATCTGGTGATCGAACGCCTGGGCGAATCGCATGTGCTGGCGAAGGTTCCCGCATCCCTCGCGGCCGAGCCGGGGAGTTTTCGCGTGTCGGTTCTGCATCAGAAAGGTTCCGCGCTGTCGGCATCATTGATGGCCTATCCCGACGCGGAGATCGGCGAGGGCAAGGGCGGATACTTCATGCTTCTGGCGGGTTTGCCGGCCGAGAAGCCGGATCGCGCCCAGCAGGTCAAGCGCGAGGTGATCCTCGTGATCGATCGGTCCGGCTCGATGCGCGGCGAGAAGATGGACCAGGCGCGCGAGGCCGCGCTGCAGGTCATCGAGGGCCTGCTCCCCGGCGAAGCCTTCAACATCGTCGATTATTCAGACTCCATCGAGGTCTTCAGCGAACAGCCTGTCATCAAGAACGATGACTCCATCGCGGCCGCACGGGCGTATCTCAAGACGCTCACGGCCAACGGCGGCACGAACATCCGCGATGCGCTGCTCGAAGCGCTGCGCATGACCCCCACGCAGGACATGCTGCCGATGGTGCTGTTTCTCACCGACGGCCTGGCGACGGTAGGCGAGCGCAGCGAGGTGAAGATTCGCGAGTCCGTCGCGGCCGTGAACACACACAAGCGCAGGGTGTTCACCTTCGGCGTGGGGTATGACGTGAACACGCCGCTGCTGTCGCACATCGCGGACGGCTCGCGTGCGGTGGCGACGTTTGTCATGCCTGATGAAGATGTCGAGGTCAAAGTTGGCCAGGTGTTCCGCAAACTGTCCGGGCCTGTGCTGTCCGAGCCGGTGTTGACGTTCGTCGATGACAAGGGCCAGCCGACGACACGCGCGGTGCGGGAGTTGATGCCCGCGCGACTGCCGGACCTGTTTGATGGGGATCAGTTGATTCTGCTCGGGCAGTATATGGGCGCGGATCCGCTGCGCGTGCGCGTCTCGGGCGACTGGTACGGCCAGGAACGGACGTTCGAGTACACGCTCGGCGTTGACAAGGCGACGAATCGGCACTCATTCGTGCCGCGACTGTGGGCCAGCCGCAAGATCGGAACATTGATTGACGAGATTCGCCAGGCGGGGGCGAATGGCAACCTGCAAACGGTGAACCGTCCGGAGGGTCACGATGCGCGAGTCAAGGAACTTGTGGAAGAGATCGTGCGCCTTTCGACGAAGTGGGGCATTTTGACTGAGTACACGGCGTTTCTGGCGACGGAGCCGATGGATGTGGCGGGTGGGGGCGCTCCGCGCGGTATCGCGCCAGCGCGGGCGGCGCGGGAAACACAACTGCGACTTCAAGAGCGGGCGGAAGTCGCCCGCCAGGGTCTCGCATCCGTCAATCAGGAAGAGAATCTCAACTCCATGAAAGGTCAGACCTGGTTGAATCGAAAGAACGTCTACTGGGGCGCGGACATGAAGCAGACGGAGAACACCAACGTCTGCCAGATCATGGACTGCACGATGTTCAACCGCGCGGGCAAGTGGGTTGACTCTCGCCTGGTCACGCGCGAAGAAATCAAGCCCGACGAGACGATCGACTACGGCACGGAGGCCTTCGACACACTCCTGACCAAGATGATCGCCCAGAATCGTCAGGCCATGCTCGCCCTCGGCGGGGAACTGTATCTGTGGGATGATGGGCGTTGTCTGCTGGTGCGCGGGCCGGATGTCGCGGGCGCGAAGGAGTAATCGCACTCCAACCTCCCCCGCTGTGTGAACATGTGATGTGCCCCGACTGTCCGCTTTGGACAGTCGGGCCTTCGTGTCCGGATCGTCAGGTGTGTTCTACCATGCGTTGTGCCCACGCTCACGCTCGCGCATTCGCCGGACCCTGACGACGCCTTCATGTGGTGGCCCATCACGGGCATGGTCGCGCGCGATGGGACGCCACGGCCGGGCGATCAGGGTCAACCCGCGATCGACACCGGCGGCTTCACGTTCACGCCCGTGCCCGCGGACATCAGCGTGCTGAATCGCAGGGCCGTGGAGCGCGGCGATCTGGACATCACGGCCGTGTCGATGCGGACATATGTCGATGTCAAGTCACAGTACATGCTGACGTCGTGCGGGGCCTCGTTCGGGGATGGGTATGGACCGAAACTCGTGTGCCGCACGGATTCGCCGCTTCGTGAGCCGCGCGAGTTGCTCGACCCGCGAGTTCGCATCGCGATTCCCGGGCGAGGCACGACGGCGTTTCTCACGCTGGGTCTGCTGCTTCGCGGAGAGGCGGCGGGGGCATCATCGACGGTTGCGGATTCGCGATTCGACGCCGCGCATGCGCGGTTCATCGAGATGCCGTTTGATCGGGTGATGACGGCCGTGGCGGGCGGGGAAGCGGATGCGGGGATTGTGATTCACGATGCGCAGTTGACGTTTCATCGCGAGGGTCTGCGGCTGTTGGCGGATCTTGGCGCGTGGTGGAAGGCGCAGCGCGGGCTGCCCCTGCCGCTGGGGGCGAATGTGATCCGGCGCGATCTCGATGTGCGACACGGGCGGGGAACGATCGCCCGCGTGTGTTCGATTCTCGAAGCCTCGATTCGTCATGCGCTGGCGCATCGCGAACGCGCGCTGGCGTATGCCGCGACTTTCGCCGAGCCGGGTCACGTCGCGGACCTTGCCGACATTGACCGCTTTGTCGGCATGTATGTCAATGACCTGACGATTGATCTGGGCGACAGGGGATATCAGGCCGTGGTCACGCTGCTGCATGAGGGGGCGCTCGCGGGGTTGTGCCCGGACCCGGAGGTGATCGACATGGCACGGCCATCAGCCCTACGCTGATGCGATGAACCTGATTCATGTGGAAACTGGCGTGGCGGTGGAGACGGCGAAAGGGCCGCTGCCGATTCGCCACATCATCGGCATCGGGCGCAACTACGCGGAACATGCGAGGGAGCAGGCCGCGGATGTGCCCACAAGGCCAATGATTTTTACGAAGAATCCCTTCGCGGCGTGTCTGCATGGAGATGACATCATCGTGCCGCGCGTGTGTCAGGATCCCGCGACGGGCGGGGATCAGGTGGATTTTGAGGCGGAACTGGCGGTGATCATCGGTACGGCCGTGCGGGATGCTCCGCTTGAGCGAGCGCTGTCGCATGTGCTTGGGTACTGCTGCGCGAATGATGTGTCGGCGCGGTGGTGGCAGAAGCAGGGTTCGGGCGGGCAGTTCTGCCGTGGCAAGTCGTTTGATACATTTTGTCCGCTGGGTCCGCGGGTTGTGCCTGCGGCCGAGGTGGCGGACCCGCAGAAACTGGGCGTGGTGTGCCGGGTCAATGGGAAGGTGATGCAGGATGACACGACGGCGAACATGATGTTCCCCGTGGCGCAGTTGATCGCGGACCTTTCGCGAGGCACGACGCTGCTGCCGGGCACGGTGATCCTGACGGGCACGCCCTCGGGCGTGGGCATGGCGAGAAACCCGCCGGAGTATCTCAAGCACGGCGATGTCGTGGAAGTCGAGATTCCGCCGCTGGGCGTGCTGCGGAATCGAGTCGTGTATGAATGACAGTGTACGAAGCGCCAGCAAGTGTTGCATGACATCAGAGCACGAAGCGCCAGCAAGTGTGTTCCTACTTTCGTTCCACACAGTATTTCATTACGCCATCCATGTCGGCAATATAACATCCAAGGGAAGGCAACCATGGCAGAAGGCAACCAGCATCATTATTCCGTCGAAATTGCCTGGACCGGGAACACCGGGCAGGGCACGGCCGACATGAAGTCGTATTCTCGCGATCACGAAATTCGAATTCCCGGCAAGCCGCCGATCCCCGGCTCGTCAGACCCCGCGTTTCGCGGCGATCCATCGCGGTACAACCCGGAGGACCTGCTCGTGGCGTCGCTGTCGGCGTGTCATATGTTGTGGTTC
The DNA here is from genome assembly GCA_964614515.1 of uncultured Phycisphaeraceae bacterium. GTDB lineage: Bacteria > Planctomycetota > Phycisphaerae > Phycisphaerales > UBA1924 > CAZTPJ01. Next base: position 7,875 of record CAZTPJ010000001.1, read on the forward strand.
CTCGCGTTGTGTGCCAAATATAAGATTGTCGTGACCGACTATGTGGACAACGCGAGGGGCACGATGGTCGAGGGGCCGGGCGGCGCGGGGCGATTCTCCGAGGCCGTGATGTGCCCCGTCGTGACGCTCGCGCCCGGTGCTGACCGGGCCAAGGCAGAGCAGTTGCATCACGAGGCGCATCGGCTGTGCTTCGTGGCGAACAGCGTGAACTTCCCCGTGCGGGTGGAGGCGACGTTTCGCTGAGCGGGCCTCCGTTCGTAAGCAGTCAAGGGTGAATGTTTCTCTTGGTTCCGAAGCGAACTTCAAGTCACACCTGTCAGCGCTGCGGGCGATGTCGGCGCATCCTCGCCCAGAATGCGCGGGAGCGCTTCCTGCCGATAGGCGAAGATCCGCCGTACATCGCGATCGACCAGCAGGCGATGCGTGAGCCAGCCCAGGGGCGCGCGGTACTCGACGGTGTCGATCACGCGAGTGCCGCCCTCGCACATCTCAAAGCGATGTTCATGATGCCACCGGCGATACGGGCCGCGCACCTGCACATCGACAAAGCGCACGCCCGGCTCCCACACCGTGATGCGCGAACGCCACCGCATCGACACGCCGCGGATGCGAACGCGATAGTCGATCTCCGCGCCGACTCGCATCGCGATGGGCGTGGGCGTAAGAATCTCAAAGCCCACCCACGGCGGCGTGAGACGATTGAGATTCCGCGCATCGGAGAAAAACGCGAACGTCTCATCCAGCGGGCGCGGGACGATGGCCTCACCGTGAAGAATGCGACAGCCATGAGCGGATTCGATCCGCACGATGGGCGATGCGTGTAGTTGACGCGAGGAATCGGGCAGCATGGCGAGGATTCACTTCGGTGGCACGGCCGCGGTGGATTCGCGAGGCCCGCGGGATGGTTCATTTCGCCTGCGTGATGGCGCTGGCCCACCTCGCGATGGCCTCGAGCACGGCCGGGTCCACCGGCCCGTGTTGGCCGTCGATGAATGGTCCGAGTTGGTGGCCCAGTTCCGGTATGATGCGCACGTCGAGCGAGGGGAGTTCATCGGCGAGGGATCGTGCGGCGGCCGGGTTTACGGCGCGCGATTCATCGAGCGCGCCAAAGATCGCCAGACATGGAATCGGATGGAATCGCAGCACGTCTTCGGCGAATCGCATGCCTTCGCGTTCGAAGCGCGGCTGGGGCGTGGGCGGTCGCGTGAAGTACGCAGGAGCCAGGAGGATCAGCGCCCGCACGCCGTCATCTTCTGATGCGATCGTGCATGCGCGGGCCGCGCCGAGGCTGTGGCCGAGCAGGATGACCTGTTCGGTCTGGATGCCGCCGACAGCGCGCAGCGTCGCCAGGGCATAGCGCGTCTGTTCGAGCAGTTCCGCGAGCGTGCGCGGCGTGGCGCGCGACGGCCACTGGTCCGCGAGCGGATCATCCACCGCGATCGTGCTCCAACGCATCACGACAAAGCCGCGCGAGGCGAGGGAAGCGCTGATGGCCGGGGCGTCGGCGTGCGACTCGCCGGAGATGGTCATCCGCACGCGCTGCTCGCCCTCGCCGATCTCGCCCGGCACGGTCCAGTCGAGATCGTTGCCAAAGCCGCCGCCGATCATCAGCACACCCCAGCCATTGCGCGCATGAAGGGGGGGGGATTCGATCACGGCGCGAAACGTCAGGCCGGGGGAGGTGGTGAAGGAGACCTCGCGGTGGGTGGTGGGGGGGAGAGTTGATCCACTGCTATCGCCGGAAGATGCGTTCGGGCCGGCACAGCCACCCGCGAAAGGCAGCGTCGCCGCGACGCAGACGAGTCCGAACAATGAATGACGGAAGCGCATCATGGTCCGCATGATATCGCCTGCCAGCCATTCGTCATTACGCGGGTCAGGGCGCTCGCATGATGGCTCATCCTTTCGGCGTATGGATGAGTCATCGCGCGTCGAACACGCAAGGGAGGCGTGCGAGACGCCCGCCCCACCAGATCCAACAGACTTTGCGGTTGCCCTGTTATGCGGGTGCATTTACAGCCTGGGTCGCGCCCTTCGATTGGATCTCCTGCCGCAGCCCCTCGACGAACGCTTCCAGCGGCACCGCCCCCGAGTCTTTGGCCGTGCCGCGGATGCGGACGGAGACGTGTCCCTGTTCTTCATCGCGTGGGCCGACGATGAGGAGGTAGGGGATCTTCCATTCGGAGGCGACTTTGATCTTGGCCTGGATGCGGTCGCCGGATTCATCGACGGTGACGCGTGCGCCGATGTCGCGGAGTGCGGCCGCGACTTTGTTGGCATAGGCCGTGGTCTTGTCGGAGATCGGCAGGATGCGGACCTGCTCGGGCGCGAGCCATGTCGGGAATGCGCCGGCGAAGTGCTCGATGAGGACGCCGACGAATCGTTCGAGCGAGCCGAACGGCGCGCGGTGGATCATCACCGGGCGATGCGGCTTGTTGTCCGGACCGATGTAGGACAGGTCGAATCGCTCGGGCAGGTTGTAGTCCACCTGCACGGTTCCGAGTTGCCACTCACGCCCGATGACATCCTTGACGACGAAGTCGATTTTCGGGCCGTAGAACGCGGCCTCGCCGGGTTCCTTGCTGAACGGGACGCCGAGACTTGCCGCGGCTTCGATGCAGGCGGCCTCCGCCTTGTCCCAATTTTCGCTCTTGCCGACGTACTTCGACGAGTCAGGATCGCGCATGCCGACGCGGACGCGATAGTCACGCATGTTGAGTGTGCTAAAGATGATCTTGACGAGTTCGAGACAGCCGAGAAGTTCCTGCGACACCTGCTCGGGAGTGCAGAAGAGGTGCGCATCGTCCTGAGTGAAGCCGCGCACGCGGGTCATCCCGCTGAGTTCGCCGGACTGCTCCCAGCGATAGACCATGCCAAACTCGGCCAGGCGCACGGGAAGATCGCGATACGAATGCGGGGCGCTGGCGAAAATCTTGACGTGATGCGGGCAGTTCATCGGCTTGAGCAGATAGCCGTCGATGTCGCCCTTGCTCAGGCGATTGGAAAGGTCCGCGCATGAGCAGCCTTCGCTGGCGAGGGCGGCGAGGGATTCACGCTCGACGACGGGGGGATACTGACTCTCTGCGTAGTAGGGGAAGTGGCCGGAGGTGCGATAGAGATCGAGTTTGCCGATGTGCGGGGTGAAGACCTGTTTGTAGCCCTGACGCCGAAGTTCGGCGGAGATGAAGGTCATCAGTTCCTGGCGGATCACCGCGCCGTTGGGCGTCCAGAGAATGAGCCCCTGGCCCACGGCCTCATCGATATGGAACAGTCGAAGTTGCTTGCCGATGACGCGATGATCGCGATGCCGGGCCTCTTCGAGTTGATGGAGGTAGGCATCGAGTTGCTGTTGAGTGGGGAACGCGGTGCCGTAGACGCGGGTGAGACGGTCGGAGTTTTCATCGCCGTGCCAGTATGATGCGGCCACGGAGAGGGCGCGTGCAGCGCCGATGCGCCCGGTGGAGGGAACGTGCGGGCCACGGCAGAGGTCTTCCCAATTCTTGCCCGGTTGGCCGGTGACGTAGAAGGAGAGACTTTGGGTGGTCTGCCGCTCCGCGGCAGGCGCGACATCATCTTTAGTTCCCCCGGCCGCGAGCGCTCGCTCAGCATTGTCCAGTTTGTACTTGTTGCCCTCGGTTTGGAGTTTTGCGATGCCCTCGCTGGGACCAATTTCATACCGTGCGAACGCCCGATCCTCCTTGATGATCTCCGCGATTCGCTTGTTGATCGCCTCGAAGTGATCGGTGGACACGGCCTTGCCGGCCGGCACCGCCATGTCATAGAAAAACCCGGTCTCGGTCGGCGGGCCATACGCCAGCAGCACATCACGCCCGACGACATCCTGAATCGCCTCGGCCATCACATGCGCGGCCGAGTGGCGGATGAGGAAGAGGGCATCGGGATCGAGTGTGCCGTCGCGTTTCTTTTCGGTCACGATGGCCAGCGTGCAGTCGCGGTCGATGATGGTGGCGATGTCGCGCAGTTCGCCATCGACCTTGCAGCCAAGCGCGGCCAGGGCGAGTCGCGGGCCGATCGACTTGGCGACATCAAGGCCGGAGACCGGCTGATCGAAGGTCTTGACCGAGCCATCGGGAAGTGTGATGCGAATGGGCATGAGGGTGTTTCCAGGTCGGTGAGAGATGAAGTGTTTCAGGTTGGCTGGCGCGGGGTGGCCGGTGCAAACAAAAACCCGGCATACGGCCGGGCTTACGGAATCAGGGGAAACCTTGTGCGGATGTCGGCCATCACCCGCAGGGGTCGGTGTTGCTGCGCGTTCGCGTGGTAATGGCCTGAAGGATCATGCTGTAACAGTATCGGCAATCACGGTCCGTGACAACTCCGGAGTTGCCGAGCACGGTTCACGAGTGCCGTCCCGAGTGGCGGGGTACGCCGGCCGCGGGCATTTTTGTGGCGTGGTTGACGCTCGCCCATGGCTCGGTGACAATACCCGTTGTAGGCTCCCCACCTGTGGGGCCAAGATGCTGGTGGTCGCTCGCTGAAAGGTTGTCGTGATCTGCCCCTATTGCTCGGCCAACGAGGACAAGGTGATCGACTCGCGTTCGAGTGATGCGGGGCGGGTGATCCGTCGTCGTCGTCAGTGTCTCGCGTGTTCCAAGCGCTTCACCACCTATGAACGCGTCGAGCAGACCGCGCGGCTCATCGTCGTCAAGCGCGATGGCACCCGTGTGCCGTTTGATGCCGAGAACATTCTCCGCGGCGTCCTCGCGGCCTGCGGCAAACGCGCCATTCCGGATGAGGCCAAGCGCCGACTCGTTGAAGAGGTTGAAGAGGAACTCAACCGCGAGTTTGATCGCGAGGTGGCCTCGCACACCATCGGCGAGCGCGTCATGCATCGCCTGCGAGATCTCGATGAGGTCGCCTATATCCGCTTCGCCAGCGAGTATTATCCAGACACCACGGCCCGCGACATCGCACGACAGATCGAAGAACTCGAAACATGGCCAAAGGACAGCAAGGACCAGCAAACGCTGTTCGTCGCCCCGGGGCCGGGTCTGGCGAACGCCACGGCCGTGCATGGAAAGGAAGGTGCTGTGCGATGACGCGATTTGCGGCGTTGGCATTGGGTGGATGGATCGTGGCGATGGGTGTTGGATGCGCCTCGTCTGGCGGTGAAGCGCCGCCGGCTGAGACGCGAGAGCCGACGCGGCCGGCGGTGGCCGAGCGCCCGGAGCCTCAGCCCGAGCCTGCCGCGCCGGAGACGACCGAGACGCCCCCCCCTCGCGAGACGCAGGTTCATGCCTCGCCGCCGGATGTGCCGGCGCCGCTCGCGAATCAGCGTCCCGATTGGTGGATCGATCAGCCCGAGGTGGTTGATGGGCGTGTGCGGATCGCCGTCGCGGCCGAGGCGGACACGATGCTCGATGCACGGCGATCGGCCGTGGCGTCGGGCGAGGATGCGCTGCGCGAGCATCTCGCGAAGGAGCCGACGGACCTGCGCGTGGAGTTGATTCATCTTGTGCGTTTGACCGCCGGGCAGTATCGGGCGTATGTGCTGGTCAGCGCTGGGTCGTGACGGCCCCGCGTGCGCGGGCGCATCGACACACTTGCACAGAGGGTTGAAGCAAGCATGGTGACGAAGAACTTTGCCACGGCGACAGAGGCGTTTGCGGGTCTGAAGGATCGTGGGATCCTGCGCGACAACATCACCGTGATGGTGGGGGGCTTTGGCCTGTGCGGGATTCCGGAGCAACTCATCATCGCGCTGCGAGATTCGGGCGTGAAGGGTCTGACGTGCATCAGCAACAACGCGGGCGTGGATGACTGGGGCCTGGGTCTGCTGCTCAAGACGCGGCAGATCCGCAAGATGATCTCGAGTTATGTCGGCGAGAACGCGGAGTTTGAACGGCAGTATCTCAGCGGCGAACTGGAAGTTGAATTCAATCCGCAGGGCACGCTCGCCGAGCGCATCCGCGCCGGGGGCGCGGGCATTCCCGCGTTCTACACCGCCACCGGCGTCGGAACCCCGGTGGCCGAGGGCAAGGAGACCCGCGCGTTCCTTCGGCCCAGCGACGACACGGCCATGCATAATCGCGGCGATACGGCCGTGCTTCGCCAGCGAGCCGATGCCGCACCGGCGCGGCGCGACTATGTCCTGGAAACGGGCTTGTATGCGGATCTGGCGCTGGTCAAGGCGCACAAGGCCGATGCGTGGGGCAATCTGGTCTATCGAAAGACGGCGCGGAACTTCAATCCGATGATGGCGTGTGCGGCCGCGTTTGTTATTGCAGAGGTCGATGAAATCGTCCCGCTCGGCGCGATCGACGCGGACGCCGTGCATACGCCGGGAAATTATATTGATCGCTTCGTCAAGACCGTCAGCGAACGGCGAATCGAGCAGCGCACCGTGAGAAAGCCATGAACGAAGCACCCTCACTCCGGCGAGTGTTCGCGGGATATCTTCGATTGCGATCGCCTTTTAACCTGGCGATTGATGCGGTGGTTGTCTTCGCCGTGGCCAGTCTCGTTGGAATCGCGGTGAGCTACTTTGAACAATCCACGTTCGGCACGTTCAGTGGCGATCACCAGCCTCCGACGCGTGGCGAGTGGATCGTGGCCAGGGTGTTTGATGCAGTCTATTGGATGATCTACTGGAGCGCGTTTGCGCTTTTCGCCTTCGCCTGCGCTCGCCTTATCGCGGATCGCATCGCGGCGGCGGCCATGCGCGGCGACCGAGATGTGAACGACGCGAAGTCGCTTGACTCCTGACGGAGGTTGATGATGAAAACGATCCTCGCGTGGATGCTGCTGCTCGTTGGCGGGCTTCTCGTGTTGTATGGAATCGGCTCGGCCGTGCTGTCGCTGGCGGGGCTGTATGAGGCAAATCTCACGGATCCGATGAATCAGCCGGAGGGGAGTGAGGACGCCACGGCCGGGGCGATGATGCGCGCGGTGGTCATCGGCGCTGCGGGCGTGCCGCTGTTCATCATCGGGGCGGTGATGTTGAAGGTGACGTTGATTCAGAGGATTGCACGGTCGAAGCGGCGGTGATCACGCGGCTCATACGTCAACTGTTTTCACGTTCTCAGCCACCACAAACTCCGCCTCGGTCTTCTTCTTGACATCCTCGACCGTCACGTCCGGCGCGATCTCTTTCAGAACGAATCGTCCATCTTCAAACTCAAACACGGCCAGATCCGTGATGAGCATGTCCACGCATCGCTGACCCGTCAGCGGGAGCGAACACCGGCGCACGAACTTCGCGCCGCCATCCTTTGAGTTGTGTTCCATTGTGACGATGACGCGGCGCACCCCGGCCACGAGGTCCATCGCCCCGCCCATGCCCTTGACCATCTTGCCCGGGATCATCCAATTGGCGATGTCGCCTTCTTCACTGACCTGCATCGCGCCGAGGATGCACATATCGATGTGCCCTCCGCGGATCATCGCGAACGAGTCAGAGGAGGAGAAGTATGCAGCGCCCTTGCGGGCCGTGATCGTCTGCTTGCCCGCGTTGATGAGGTCGGCATCCACCCCGGCCTGTTCATACTCGCCGGCCCCCCCCTCGATGGGAAACGGCCCGATCCCCAGCAGCCCATTCTCCGATTGCAGCCAGACATCCATCCCCTCGGGGATGTAGTTCGCCACCAGCGTCGGCATCCCGATCCCGAGGTTGACGATGTACCCATCGCGAAGTTCCTTCGCGGCACGGCGTGTGATCTGCTCGCGTGTCAACGGCATGACGCCCTCCTGAAGTTGGACCCAAGTGTATCGCCCTCGCCGTGCCTTCATCGTGCCATCGAAGTCGCTTCGACTTCGATGCCTGCCGCCGCAAAATCTATTGGATCCGGTGGGGCGGGCGTCCCGCCCGCCTTGGTCTATTGGATCCGGTGGGGCGGGCGTCTCGCCCGCCTCTCTTGCGCGTCCGTCGCGCGATGATTCATCCCCGCGCTGAAGGGCAGAGCCGGTGTGCAGTTGCCTGGTCGATCCATCGATCAAGCATCGGGGCACAGGCCCGCGGCGTTCTCAGCGCAGGTCAGTACCCCGCGCCACGGCCTTACAACCGACCCAATCGGACAACGGCCGCCCCGCGACTCGTCCCGCCTGACCCACCCACGCGAAACGTGGCCGTTTATCGGGCGGATGATGAGGATCCGAAGGAGCGGTACGTGTATCACGCGGCGGGACTTGACGGGGCTGCGTGCGTCCGTGGTTGATTGGGGAGTGGGTGCAGGCGAGACGCCCACACCACCGGATGCGAGAGCAGAGGATGGGTGCAGGCGGGACGCCCGCACCACCGGATGCGGGAGCAGAGGATGGGTGCAGGCGAGACGCCCGCACCACCGGGGCCAACGGGAGTTGCCGTCGCCCGAAGCATCGAAGTCGGAGGAACCGACTTCGATGGCACGGGGCCCGCGCCACCGGGGCCGAAGGAGTTGCCGTCGCCCGAGGCATCGAAGTCGGAGGAACCGACTTCGATGGCACGGGGCCTGCGCCACCGGGGCCAACGGGAGCTGCCGTCGCCCGAAGCATCGAAGTCGGAGGAACCGACTTCGATGGCACGGGGCCCGCACCACCGGATGCCGTGGACGTTTCGGCTGCGCTGCGTGGTTTCGCGCGTCCCGACGCGTTGCGGGGTTGCCCGCTATCCTGTGTCGAGGACGCTTTGGTTACTCCGCACCTCGGGAGGCCCCGCATGTCTGAACCAGTCGAACTGCTCTACGCCGCCACCGGGAGGTGGGTCATCGCGCTCGATCGCTTTTCTGGTCGGCCCGCGTGGCGGCGAAAACTTCCGCGACTTTTTGGCGGCCTGATTACGCTGCACATCGTGGGGGATGAGTTGTACGCGGCGCGCGGCGGGTACATCTATTGCCTGGATCGGTACTCGGGCGATGTGCTGTGGGAGCGCGGCGTGGGGTCGCAGAGCGGCGTGGTGATGCTGGCGTCGGCGGGGGGGGGTGCTGATGCCGCGGCCGTGGCGCAGCAGATGGCCGCACAGGCGGCGTCAGCGGCGGTCGTCACGGCGAGCGCTGGTGCGGTTGCGGCTGCGTCTGGTTGAGGGTACTGGGTTCAAGACTCGTGCGTGATAGCCCGGCCGCATTCAGGGCACCGGGTAGCGTCGCGAAGGCCGGTGAGGTCATACGCGCAGTGTCGGCACAGGCCGTGTGCGGCGCGCCGGTCAAATCGCCCGATCAGCCACCAGTGGGTTGCTGCGCCCCAGAGGACGATCAGTGCGGTCGAGATGAAGGCGATGAGCGTCAACGAGATCACGCCGAAATCGAGGCCGGTGAGTTGCAGCGCTTCCATGGTCGGGACAAAGATCCACGCGACCAAGAGCAGGAAGGCGGTGATGCGCCAGATCGCCCGGTTTGCGTTGAACTTGTCTGATGGCACCGGAACCTCCGTCGCGAGGAGACTGGATGATTTCATAGTTCGGGGTTGGGCGAGTTTGATTGCAGTGGAGGTGCGACGCCGCACTCGGGACATACCGAATCGGGAGGCAATCCAGCGAGGCAGTATCGGCAGGTTGGGCACATTCCCACCCTTCGGCGTCGTCGTCGAATAGCGGCTTTGAGCGCCCGAACGTTTCGTCGAGCGCTGGAGATGAACGCACCGACCAGCAGCAGACCGACCACGGTGTGAGCCGCGCCGCCCCAGAGGAAGCGTGTCGTCGTACTGTTGGCGATGCGGGCACTCTCCCCGAAGTCAACGAGCGTCGGCCACGACCACTCGCGACCAAGGTCGGCGATTCGATCACAGATGGCCGTGCGAGCCTGGGCAGCGGTCTCCGGCGAGTCATCACCCCACACGGCAAAGTTGAGATGATGACGTCGCACCTCAACGATCGGCGCCCACAAGCCCCAACGATGAACCAACGTCTTCGGAACAAGCATCGTCATCGCGCCGATCTCGGGAGGATTGCTTCGAAAGCGGATGCACGCGTCGTAGGACTCTTCTGTGGATAGGGAGTCGTAGGCGATCCAGCCTGATTCGGTTCGCTCAGCGCACACGGTCAGAATTCGTGGCGTTGTGGTCACGCCCAACAGCTTCGGCGCCATGACAATCGCTTTGACGAGCGACCCGCCCTGGCCTCTGGGCCACGGCGCTGGAAGTGACGCGACATCCACCACGATGGCGGCTGAGAGCAGCATCAACGCCCAAGGTGAGTTCAGCCATCGGGCGAAATTCACGCGACATTGTCTTAACCGGCTCGGCATGGTTTAACGCTCGAGTGAGTAGATCAACATAGTACGTTTCGCGTGGACCGTCGCATGGTTGCACAGGTCCGACGGCGTTGGGTGCATTTCTCACCTCAGCGATGCGTGTTGTGGCACTGTCGCGGCGGCGAGACGGATTGGTCGCGGCGTCCATCTACACCTCGGACCGGGCGCCACACCGGCTCACGCGCACTTCTTGGCTTCTTCGGCCGCGAGGAAGCGCAGGCCGGAGAGGTACATGCCCTCGCCGGCTTGCTCGGTGCGCATCACGCGGGCCTGTCGCACCACCTCGCCGCCCTCGCGACGAGCCATGCGGATTTCAAGCACATCATCGAGGCTGAGCGGCCAAGGCGTGCGAATACGGATTCCCGCCTGCGACAGATCAAGCGCGACGGTGGGGAAGGGTTCGCCCACGCCGACCGCGCACATGCGTCCCTGCGTGATGAAGGTCGCGCGGACGATGGCGTCGCAGCGGAAGCGCGTGTGCCCCCGGCGATCGCGCGTGTTGGTTGGGGGCGCTGATGCCGCGCCGGAGATCTCGCAGTGCGGCAGGAAGCCTTCGAGGGTGAGTTTCGAGGGCACGCCGCGATGAATCGGCGCGCTGGGTGTGTGCCGCTCGTGCAGCCGTTGCACCAGGCCGCACCACGCATCAAGCACGCAGGCGTCAAAGTGCGCGCCGACGCCCTCGGTCATCAGCGCGAGGGCCTGATGCGGCGTGAGCGGCTTGCGATACTGCCTGTTGGCCGTGAGCGCATCGAATACATCGACCACGGCGCAGATCCTCGCCGCAAAGCCAATCTGCTCGAAGTTGCGTTCATCCGGATAGCCCTTTCCATCCAGGCGCTCGTGATGATCTCTCGCCATTTCAAGCACGACCGATGGAACGCCAGGATGCTGACGCAGTTCGTCATAGGCCACGCGAGGATGACGGCGGACAATCTGCCATTCCTTCGGCGAGAGTTTGCCGACTTTGGTCAGAATCTCGGCCGGAACGTCGCGCTTGCCGATGTCGTGCAGCAGGCCGCCCTGAATGATCGCCGGGAGCGTCTCCTGATCGCCCGGGCGAAGCTCGCGGAAGAGCAACCCGCACCCGACGCTGACGTTGACCATGTGCGTGGCCGTGTAAAAGTCGTGGGACGACATCTGCATCAACAGTTCAAACGTGTCCTGCTTATGCACGGCCCATTGGGCGAGATGCTGGCTCACCTCGGCGACGGCCTGCACGGCCTCAGGCTCTGACGGACTTGCGAGCACCTCTTCAACCAATCCAGCGCAGATCGTTCGCGTCTCAATCGCGAGGTTCTTGTCCTCCACATCGCCATCGGCCAGCAGCGACGACAGGCGCTGACCAACCATTCGGCGATAGATCGCATGATCGTCCGCACGCACGAAGACGATCTCGACGCCGGCCGCGGCCAACCGCTGTGCGATGCTCATTGAGAACTCAAGACCGGCCGCGCGATACAGCACCGGCGCCGACTCCGCCGAGTGCCGCAGAAAGAGGTCCATTTCGAGTTTGCACGCGCCGAGCGTGACTGGATCAATTGGAAGAAACCGACGGCCGTCATGCGTGAAGGCGATCCTGCTCTTGTCCTGAACTGGCGTCGAGGCCACTTGCATGGTCCACTGAATCGGGAGTCTTTGCCCCCCTCTTAAGCCCCGGCCGACGGTTCGGAGAGCGGATTATCCGAATAGAGCGAACGTGCAGGCCTGTCGCGGGCGTGATGCGGACAAAGCGCAGACCTTGCCCGCATCAATCGGCACGCTCAACCAGTTGCACAAGTGAGGCCAGATCCGGCGTTTCAAGGTCCGGTATCGCCTCTGCCACCGGCGTGGCCCCAAAGCCCGCGCGCCCCGCACGCCGATTCACCCACACCGTCTGCATCCCTAGCGACCGCGCGGGTCCGATGTCGTGATACAGGCTCTGAGCCACATGGAGCACCTGCCCGGGCGCGAGGTCGAGCAGCGCGAGCATGACCTTGAAGTTGCGAAGGGTCGGCTTGTAGGAACGGCAGTATTCGGCCGTGACGATGCGGTCGAATGTGGCGCCGAGTTTCGGACGAGTCAGTTCAAACAGATCATCATCAATGTTCGAGATGATGTTGAGCGGGAATCGCTCGCCGAGTACACGAAGCGCCGTCGGCGTGTCGGCGAACGCGGACCAACGCCCGACCGATTCGACGAACCCTTCGACCTGTCGCTCGGCGAACGCTCGATCGAAGTGACTCCCGATGCCCAACATCACCTCCGTCAGCACCTCGCGATACGGCTTATACGGCCCTGATTCCTGCTCCTGCTCAAGTCTGGCGAAGAGTTCGAGGATGGTGTTGTCGTCGGCCTGCACGCCCTGAATGGTCAGCGCGGGGCGCAGCGCGCGGAGAATCCCGGTTTCCCAGTCGATCAGCGTGCCGTAGCAGTCGAAGGTGATGGCGCGGATGAGGGCGAGATTGAAAGCCATGGCGGAAGCGTACGCGGCGGGTGGTGGCGGCTTCTTCGTGCGCCTCCGCACTGCGGTGATCGCTTCTGGCAGCCCTCATGTGGAGGCTCATTACAGGATCGGTGCCTTTGATCGTAACTACCGCCAGCACAACAAAGTAGGTTCCATTACTCTCACTTGATCGTGGGTGAGCGATCCTCGGAAATCGAGACTTGACCCTCGCTCGGATGTGAATATGCTTGTACCATGGATGTGTCCACCCGTCCACCCGTCCACCCGTCCACCCGTCCACCGGCGACGTTGTCGCGAACGAAAACGGTGATGTGCGACGCAAGCACTTGCCTTTCATGTGCGTGTGGTTTGCTCGCGATCGGGCGATCATGGTGTCAGATGTAGTGGTTGGCGGAACGCTGGCGTGGGCCGGAGGTCTGAAGCTGGCGGGAACTCGCAGTGCCGACGCGATGTTCGCTTTCCTGTTCGGTGTGGACGGCATCCATCTGCGATCGAGTGTACTCGTGGTCGCCCTTGCTGAGTTTGTCGTTGGAGCTCTCCTGTTGTGTGGAGTGCGACGACAGTTCCTTCGGTGGCTCATCGGCGCGATGATCACCGGCTACACCGTTGGATTGGCATGGGCCTTCGCACACGGGTTTCAGGGTGGTTGTGGATGCCTTGGGTGGCGAGAGTCAGTCCCATTGGCGCTCTTACGGAACGGAGTCCTCCTGTCGCTCGTCGCGTTGGCGAGCGCGCTTTCCGTTGGTTTCCAATCACAAGTGAAGGAGTCAGAATCATGCGTAGGCTTCAACCGATCATCCTGACGACGATCGCGGTGCTGACAATGGCCGCCTCTGGCGTTGCTGGTCTTTCAGCTACGACTTCTCATGTTCCTCTGTCGGACCTCGGCGATGACTCGGACGGGAGCGGGTGGAAGAAATGCGGCGCGTGGTGTAATGGCACCTGGTTCACCGTGGGATCCTGTCTCAATTCTCAGGCTTGCTGTGGGTGGGTCAATTGCGCAGCAGGTTCTGGCCAAATCGCATGTTGCAATCCGGGGACGACTTGCAAGGACGGCTTGGATTCGGATCCTCCCGGAATGCCCCGCTGTGACCCTCAAACGTGATGGAACGCGGTTCCAGTGAAAACGCGTCGAGCGTGCCAGCATGACTGCGCACGCTTGGCGCGGTTTCACCTGTCTTGTCTAGCGTGTTGTTTCGTCCCAAAATTTGGAGCCTGAACAAGCATGACAAACTACGGACGCGGAAACCCCAAACTGATGAGGATCACATTGGGTGCGATGGCATCGGGTGCGATCTTGGTTACAACTTACTGCGTCGCACCCGATCGAACATCGGTCCCGGGTGAGATCAACTCGACCGAAGGCCCACATGAACGGGCATCCGCCTGGGTCGATATTGACAGCCCGGCCGATGTCGAACGCGTCGTTTCGATGCTCGGTCAGGCGATTCGTGAGAGTCACGCTTCAATCAATGGTGGGCGTCCGTCGTCCGCGGGGTTTGAGGAGAGTGCATGTGCCGCCTTTGAGGCGATTGTTTCCCGCGACGGGGCGAAGTACTGGCGGCATGCGCTCGATCGCGGATGGGTGTTCAATCGCGACATGGCACTGGCCCTCGCCGCGCAGTGGCACGAGTGGGGCGTGCTGCCTGAGGCGCTATCCGATGACATTGCCGACCGTGCCATTTTCGCCGCCCTATGGAACAGCGCAGCCCAACGGGGAATGCGTGTGACGGCCGTTGACGGTGCGAATTTTTCCGTTGGGCGCGGAATACTGCTCGTGATTGACCGCGACAATTGGCCTTATCCCGGTGCTCGGGGTCAAGTGAGCTGCTTCATGTCACCGCGAGGTCGTCTGACGCAAGAGGAAGGAGCGGCGATTGACCGCACACCACACTCGGCGCATGTATTGATTCGGATTCGCTTCGAGAATGGCTCGTTCGGACACGTAAGGCTCAACTATTTCCATGACCTGACCTCCGAGATGTGGGTTCCGCTCACCATCGCGGTCGGAACCGAAAGCGACCAAGAGTGGCCATGGCCGCTGTTCTAGGCGAGGGCCGGCCGAACACCGTGGGCATGGCGTGCTCTGTCCACGCGGAGCGCAGGGCGAGCCCGCTTTTTCGCTGAACCGCCATCCTTCCGGTTGACCATCCAAGGCGATCGCCGCGAAACGCCGGCCGACCGACAAAGCACTTGTCCTTCGCCGCGGGAGGTGAATCGTGGCGCGCAACCCCGCGTGGGGTTTCCCGAACAGTTATACTGGGGGGCGGGTGCGGGTGTCGCACGCCGTCATTTTGGGGGGACATTGCACCAGGGAGGCTGCGCAGCATGGGCTTCATCATCGGCGGATTCGCGGTTGCGGTCATTCTCGTCGTGTTCTGGTTCATCGCGATGTACAACGTGCTGGTGAGGAAGCGCGTGGACTGCGACAATGCGTGGTCGCAGATTGATGTGCAACTCAAGCGACGGTATGACCTGATTCCCAACCTTGTCGAAACAGTCAAGGGGTATGCGGGACACGAGCGACAGACGCTTGAGGCGGTGATCGCCGCGAGAACGAAGGCGGTGGCCGTCAGCAGCGACGCGAAGCACGCGGCCGAGAAGGCCGACGCGGAAAACATGCTGACACAGACGCTTGGTCGACTCTTCGCGGTTGTGGAAGCGTACCCGGACCTGAAGGCGAATCAGAACTTCGCGCAGTTGCAGGAAGAACTGACAAGCACGGAGAACAAGATCGGTTTCGCCCGGCAGCACTTCAACGATGTCGTCGCGCGGTATGAAGAGACGCGCCAGACGTTCCCGACGAACATCGTGGCCGGGGCGTTCAACTTTGAGAAGCGAGACTACTTCACGGAGCAGAGCGAGGCCGTGCGAGAAGCGCCGAAGGTGAAGTTTTCGTAAGGTACGTTCGACTTCGCGTACTCGTGTGCCATGGCCACTGCTCTGAGTGGCCATGATGGCGCGAACAACTGTCATCACTCCTCTTACATGGACACAGTTCCGCCGATCCTCTCGCCATGTCCACCACGCCCCCGCGCCCAGACCGACTCGCAGATTCGCCGCCGATGCGGCAGCGCATCTCCGCGTATCCCTCGAACCTTACGTATCTCGACCTGATTCGCCGCAACAAGCGCGAGAGCGCGCTGCTGATGATCGGGCTGGTGCTGCTGGGCGTGGTGGTGGGGGGGATCATCGCGGCGTCGATCGCCACCTATGCGGGCGCGGTCGAGTCGCCGGCGCACCTCGTGCCATCGATCATCGTGGGTTGCACGGCCGCGCTGGTCTTCGCGTCGATGGGCGCGGCGTGGTCGTGGTTTGGTGGTGCATCGGCGATCTTGCGGATGGCCGGGACGAGGGAGATTCAGAAGTCGGAGGATCCGGAACTGTTCAACGTGGTCGAGGAGATGTCAATCGCGGCGGGCCTTCCCCGTCCGCGCGTGTACATCATCAATGACTCAGCCCTGAATGCGTTCGCCACGGGGCGCGATCCCGAGCACGGGGTGGTGGCGATCACCAAGGGCCTGCGTGAAAAACTCACGCGTGATGAACTCCAGGGCGTCATCGCGCATGAGATGGCCCACATCCGCCACCTTGACATTCGCTTTGCGATGCTCATGGCCACGATGGTCGGGTTGATCGTCTTTGCGTGTGATGCATTCCTGCGCATCGCGTTTCGCGGCGGCATGATGCGAGGGGGGGGGAAGCGATCCGGCGGCAAGGGGGGCGGCGCGGCCGTGGCGGTCATCCTCGTCGTCGCGCTGGTGCTGGCGATCATTGCGCCGCTGTTCGCGAAGTTTTTGCAGATGGCGTATTCGCGCAAGCGCGAGTACCTGGCCGATGCGGGAGCGGTGGAACTGACGCGCAACCCCGAGGGGCTGGCGTCGGCGTTGTCGAAGCTCGCCACCGATCGCGATCCGCTGGTGGACACGGCCAATCGCGGCACCGCGCACATGTACATCGTCAATCCGCTGCGAAACATGCGAAGGTCCGGCCAGCGCCTCAACACCGTCTTCTCATCCCACCCGCCGATCCAGGACCGCATCGCGCGGCTATTGGCGCTGACGCGGTAGTGCATGCCACCTTTGGCGGTGGCACTTTCACTTTGAACCGGTGGCACGGGCGTCTCGCCTGTGCCCACGTCGTCGCATCCGCTAGAGTTCACCATGCAGGCGATTGCAACCACTCGCCCTCGCGTCGTCATCATCGGTGCCGGCTTCGCCGGGTTGTATGCCGCGCGTGCGCTGCGGCGTGCGGCCGTGGATGTCACGGTCATCGACCGGTGCAATCATCACCTGTTTCAGCCGCTGTTGTATCAGGTCGCGACGGCGTCGCTTTCTCCCGCGGAGATCGCGCGGCCGATTCGGACGATCCTGCGCGGGCAGGGCAACGCGCGTGTGATCTTGGGCGAGGCGCAGCGGATCGACCTCGCCGCGCGCCGTGTGATTCTCAGCCGCGATGCCATCGAGTATGACTGGCTCATCATCGCCACGGGCGCACGCGTGTCATTTTTCGGGCATGATGACTGGCGGGCGGTGGCGCCGGGCTTGAAGGACATTCGCGATGCCCTGGCGATTCGCGAGCGGTTTCTGCTCGCGTTTGAAACGGCCGAACGCCAGACCGACGAGAATCTGCGCCGCGCGACGTTGACGTTCATCATCGTCGGCGGCGGGCCGACGGGAGTGGAACTTGCCGGCGCGATGGCCGAGGTCGCGCGGCGCGCGATGCCGTCGGAGTTTCGCACGATCGATCCGGCCACAGCGCGCATCATGCTCATCGAGGGCGGCCCCGCACTCTTGCCCGGCTTCGCCGCGGAACACGCGGCCCGCGCCAAGGCGGATCTCGAACGCCTCGGCGTGGATGTGTGGCTTGACACGCGCGTGACGAGCATCGACGCCGATGGCGTGTGCATGAGCGATGTGCGCATCGATGCCAAGAGTGTGATTTGGGCCGCCGGCGTCATCGGCACGCCCATCGCGCAGACGCTCGGAGTCGAACTCGATCAACGCGGGCGTGTGATCGTACGGCCGGACCTTACGATTCCCGGGCACGCGAACGTGTTTGTGCTTGGTGATCTTGCGGCCGTGAAGGATCCGCGAACGGGCCTCGAAGTTCCGGGCGTTGCGCCGGCGGCGATGCAGATGGGTCGCTACGCAGCGCGGATGATCGCGCGTGAGTTCGCGCGGCCCGACTCCGGGCGACCCGATCGCTCCGCGACAGAATCTGGGTGGTCCGATCGCTCCGCGATCGGTTCCGGTTCATCCAACGCGCCCACGTCGCGTGAATCATCGACACCTGACCCTTCGCGCGATGCTCCACGCCCCCCCTTTGTGTATCGCGATCGCGGAATGTTGGCGACGATCGGGCGCGCCCGCGCGGTGGGCACGATCGGGCATCTGAAACTTCAGGGCTTGTGGGCGTGGGTGCTGTGGAGCGTGGTTCACATCATGTATCTGGCCGGGTATCGCAATCGACTGATCGTGTTCATTCAGTGGATCTGGGCGTACGTGTGGTTTGAGCGCGGGGCGCGGTTGATCACGGAGCCGGTTGATGGGCTTAGCGATGCCGACGCGCCTTGAGCCACGTCGCAATCTTCTTCGCAGTCCATGCGTTGACGCACTGCGCCTTGGTCAGCCAGCCGCGACGCGCGGTGGTGATGCCGTAGCGCAGGTGATCGAAGTCCTCCGCGGCGTGAACATCGCAATCAATCGCGATGTCGCAACCGGCCTCCACGGCCGCTTTCACATGCGAATCTCGCAGATCAAGCCGCAGCCAGTGCGCGTTGATCTCGAGGGCGACGCCGTGTTCCTTCGCGGCGGCAATCACCTCGGCCATCGCCGGTTCGAGTCCCTTTCGACGCCCGATGAGGCGTCCGGTGGGATGGCCGAGGATGTGAACGAAGGGATTCTCGATGGCCTTGATGAGGCGTTTGGTGGCCGTGGCCGGGTCTTGTGAGAGCGCGACGTGCGGCGAGGCGACGACGATGTCGAGCATCGCGAGGATGTCGTCGTCATAGTCGAGTCGTCCATCGCCGAGGATGTCAACTTCGCTGCCGTGGAGAATCTGCATGCCTTTGTGTCGCTCGCGTGCGGTGCGGATGTCGGCGGCCTGCTTCTTCAGGCGCTCCGGCGTGAGGCCGTTGGCCTGGATCGCGCTGCGCGAGTGATCCGTCACGGCGATGGTGTGAAATCCGCGATCCTTGGCCGCCGCAATCAACGCATCGAGTGAGAGTGACCCGTCCGACGCGGTCGTGTGCGCGTGCAGTTCTGCCTTGATGTCGGCGAGTTCGATCAGGTGCGGTGTCGCGGCGGCCTCGAGTTCGCCGTGATCTTCGCGAACTTCCGGCGGCAGATACGGCACGCCGAGGGCCTGGTAGATGTCTTCCTCCGTCTCGCTGGCGACGGGCTTGATGCCGCGATGTTGCGGCGCGGTTTTCTCTTCATCCAGCGGGAACAGGCCGTATTCATTGAGCGTGAAGCCGAGTTTGAGTGCGCGTTCGCGGAGTCGGACGTTGTGATCTTTGGAGCCTGTGAAGTAGGCCATGGCCGCGCCCCACTGCGAGGGCGCAACGGTGCGCAAGTCAACCTGAACGAGCGGTCCGCCGTGGCCGGCCTCGAACCGGCCGTGGTGAATGCTCGCGCGTGCGCGGACGGATGACTTGGTTTCACCCGCGACGAGGACTTGCTCGATGCCCGGCAGGGCGCGAAAGGCCTCATGCGCGGCCGGAGCATCGGTGGTCGCCACGAGCACGTCGATGTCGCCGATGGTGTCGCGTCCACGGCGCAGCGAACCGGCGAACGCGGCCTGTTTGACACCCTTGACCTTCGACATCGCATCGACGAACGCCTCAGCCACGGGCTGCGCAAGACCCAACGGCAATCGCTCGCCGGCTTGTTCCATGAACGCGAGTGAGGCCCTGATGTTCTCGACGGTCTTTTTGCCCATGCGCGGCAGCGTGAGGATCGAACCATCGTCGATGATCCTCTTCAGTCCGGCGATATCGGTGACGTCGCGCTCTTTCCACAGAAGTGAGACCGTCTTGGGCCCAAGCCCGGGCACTTCCATCAGCGCGAGCACGCCCTGAGGAACCTTCGCCGCGAGTTCGTCAAACTCCGCGATGTGGCCTGTTTTGCAGTATTCGATGATTTTGTCGGCCGTCTTGGCGCCGATGCCTTCGATCTCGAGCAGCGCTGCGCGATTGTCCGCGAGCGTGGCAACATCGACGGCGAGACCTTCGATCGCCCGCGCGGCCTTCTGATGCGCCAGCACGCGAAACTTGTCCTCGCCGAGGACTTCCAACATGCGGGAGATCGCCTGGAACTTTTCGGCCAGCGCTTCATTGACACTCATGCGCGATTGTAGCGTTGGCCGTGTGGATACAGAGCCGTTGTGCCCGCACGGCGCGGATCTCGGCCGCGGTGCGCATCGGCCGACTCATCCGACTTTGGCAAGCGTGATCGACTCGCCATGCGCCTTCCACAGACGACGGCGAATGAGCGAATCCTCCGGGCGTCCGAGGTCCGCGGACGCCGCGATCCATTCGCCTGCATCCTTCCGTGCGAGTTTGAGCAGGTCAACATCGCGCGACAGGTCAGCCACACTCAGCCCTGTCGCGCCCGACTGCGCCGCCCCGGCCACAGCGCCAAATCCGCGAATCGAGAAGTCCGTCTCGGCGATGGCGAAGCCGTCTGAAGTCGCGGCGACGGCCTTGAGGCGCTCCATCGCGTCGGGGGTCTGTGCATCGCTGACAAGCACGCAGACGCTTCGCCGTGCGCCGCGACCGATGCGACCGCGAAGTTGATGCAACTGCGCAAGGCCGAAACGCTCGGCCCCTTCGATCACCATCAGCGAGGCATTGGGCACATCCACGCCGACTTCGATCACCGTTGTCGCCACAAGCGCGTCGATCACCCCGGCGCGGAACCGCTCCATCACATGCTCGCGCGTGGCTCGCTTGAGTTGTCCGTGCAGCGCCGCCAGACGCTTTCCGTGCAGCGGACCTTCTTCGAGGAATCGCAGCGTCGGGCGCACGGCCACAAGGCCCTCGCGCGAGGTGCCGCTGGAATCAATCGCGGGAACGACGATGTACGCCTGTTCCCCCGCGTCGATGCGCTGACGCACGAAGGCATACACATCATCTCGCTTCGCGCTCGTGACCACGCGCGTCGTCACCGGCTTGCGCCCCGGCGGCAGGCCGCGAATCGTTGAAATGTCAAGATCGCCGAAGATCGTCAGCGCCAGCGTGCGCGGGATCGGCGTGGCCGTCATCACCAGAACGTGCGGCGTGAGTCGCGACGCCGCGCCCGTGCCCTTCGAGCGAAGGCGCGCCCGTTGATGCACGCCGAAGCGATGCTGCTCATCAATCACCGCCACGGCCAACGACTCAAACCGCACGGACTCGGTGAGCAGCGCGTGCGTGCCGACGAGAATGTCCACATCGCCGGTTTCGAGTCGATGCAGCAGCGAGGCACGCTCGGCACGCGGCGTGCCGCCGGTGAGCAATTCAACGCGCACACGCGAACCATCGAGCATCCGCGCGATCGACGCGAAGTGCTGCTCGGCGAGGATCTCGGTGGGGGCCATCAGCGCGGCCTGCGTGCGGCTTGCCACGGCCATGAGCATCGCATACAACGCCACCACCGTCTTGCCGGAGCCGACATCGCCTTGAATCAATCGATTGGTCGGCACCCCGCGCGACAGATCGCGCACGATGTCGCGCACGACATCATCCTGCCCCGGCGTGAGCGTGAACGGAAATCGCGCCCGAATGTGCTCATCGACTTTCGCGTTCCACTTGAGCGCGGGCGATTCGTGCATCTCGCGCAGTTGCACGCGCTCCAGATGCACGGCCAGTTGCAACAGGAGCAACTCGTCATACGCCAGCCGCCGCCGGGCCGCGTCAAACTCCCCCTCGCTTTGCGGTTCGTGCATCATGCGATAGGCGTCGGCGAGCGCGGGCAGGGCGCGGGCCTTGCGATACCCTTCGGTCAGATGATCTTCGATCTGCGCCAGCGCGGGGCGAAGCACGCCGGCGATGATGCGTTCGATCTCGCGAGAACTGATCGCCTCGGACGCGGGATAGACGGGGCGGATGCGCCGCTGGCGCGTCTCGGGTTCATCGCCCGACGCCGCGAGAATCTGAAAGGATGGGTTGGCCATCTGCACGATCGGCCCGCGGCGCTTGGCCTCGCCCTGCACGATCACACGCGTGCCGGGCCGGATCTTGTCCGCGAGATACAGGCCGTTGAACCACACGATGTCAAGGCGCCCGGAGTCGTCGATGAGCACGGCCTCGAGGCGCGGGCGACGTCCGGTGCGAACGGTGCGTGTGGCCGTGATGTCCCCGCGCGCGGAGGCGATCTGACCCAGCGGCAATTGTGAGATCGGCGACTCGGCCTCGTGGCGCTCGTGGCGGAGAGGAAGGTGTGCGATGAGTTTGCCGACGTTGGTCAGGCCCATCACGCGCAGCGCCTTGGCCCGCGCCGGACCCACGCCCGGCACGCGATCGATCGGCATTGTCAGCCCGATGTCCTCGGCCATGTCCCTAGCGTATGAACCGCCGCCACGCTGTGCTGCTCAAGACCTCGTGCCATCGAAGTGGCCGTGCCATCCAACGCCGTGAACTGAATTGCGGCGAATCGTCTTGGATGACGCTGATCGCAGCGTGCTTCAGGCCGTTTCAACGGCCTTCTTCACGATCAGGCCACCGCTTCAGCGGTGGTTAACCTTCGCGTACAACACTGGCGTCGGTCCATAGTGACCCAGCCCGTTTCAACGGGCTTCGTCGCGAGGCGGCTTGAGCCGAAGAGCGCTCTGGCGTGGACGGCATCGGGCGAGCTGGAGCGCTGGGTGCAGAGAATAACATTCCGGCTGAAGCCACCAATCAGAACCCCGCTGAAGCGGGGTGCGGACGTGGAAACCGGCGATGTACGGTGTGCATCGCTCAACCGCCGCTCAAGCGGCGGCCTACAAGTGAACAAGGCCGTTGAAACGGCCTGCCGAACCGACCAATCACGCGGTGCGCCAATCGGTTCACGGTGAAACAGTTCGCGGCGTTGGGTGTCATCGAAGCCGTTTCGACTTCGATGCCGGGTGGCACGGCTCGGCCCTGAGGGCTGTGCCGCGAGTCGCCGCGATCCGCGCGGAAGTTCATGGCAGCAGCCGGATACGTCAGGCCAGACGCCTCTATCATCGTTTGTGCGGAGATGACACTTTTTCATTTCTCCCCGCGCGGCTTCGACTCATTCGTCAATCGCATCGCATCGCGTACGAAGCGCCCCATGCCGATCGCCAGGCCGAGCATCAGTCCCACGACCATCAACCACGGGCGAGGTCCAAGCAACCAGTCAAGGCCGAAACCCGCCAGTCCCCCCACGAGCATCCACGCGAGAATCTCATATCCCATGAACGCGAAGCGCCCGAGTCGCTGCAGGGGTGTGGCGTTGTGCGGCAGCGGCTTTCTGGGCATCGCGAGTTCTTCCATCATGCTCGCTTGAGCGACCCACGCGCCTCACGCATCCGGCCCTTCAAGGTCGATCTTGAGCGACATCAGACCAAGCAGATCCTTCAGCGCGACCACGCCCACAAGGCGTCCATCCTCGACCACCATCAGCCGCGAGGCGCCGGTGCGCGACATGCGTGCGAGCGCCTCCATCGCGTCAACCCCCGGCGCGATCACGTTGTCACGCGAGCACGGCGAGAGAATCTCGCCCACCAGTCGTGTGTCCCACGCTTCGTGCGGCACACGCTTGACATCCGATCGCGTCACGCACCCCACAAGTCGATCGCCCTCGACCACCGGGTACATCGAATGCTGATGCGTGTAGATGATCTCATCGACAAACTCGCGAAGCGTCATGTTCGGATCGACCGTGACGGGCTGCGGCCGCATGAACCTCGCCACCGGTTCGCCTTCGAACGCTCGGCGGAGCAGCACCTGCTGATATGACATGTTGGCTGCGCTTCGCAGGAAGAGGCCGAGGACGAACCACCAGATGCCGCCGATGAGGTTGCCGAAGATCGCGGAAACCACGCCGAGGACGATCAGGATCATGCCGAAACCCGAGCCAATGGCGGCCGTGATTCGCGTGGCGCGTCGAAGGTCGCCCCACAGGTGCCAGAGTCCCGCCCGCAGGACGCGTCCGCCATCGAGCGGGAACGCGGGGATCATGTTGAAGACGACCAGGACCATGTTGATCCATCCGAGGTATCCGATGACAACGGTGACGCTCGTCGGGGCGCTGCCGGCGTCAAGCGCCACGGACAGCCCGACGAGCGCTGCGCTGAGGGCGACGCTGACAATCGGGCCGGCGATGGCGACGATAAACTCGGCCTTGGCGCTGGGCGGCTCGCGCGTCATCTCCGCCACGCCGCCGAAGATGAACAGCGTGATGCCGCGCATTTCGATCCCGAAACGTCGCGCCGCCACCGCGTGACCAAGTTCATGCAGCACGATCGAGATGAACAAACCCAGCGCCCCGGCCGCCCCCATCCACCAATACACGGCCTCGCTCAACCCCGCGTGCCACTGCGGAAACAACCCCGTCGCCAGGGACCATGTGATGAGCAGCGCAAGCAGAAACCACGACAGATCGATGCTGATCTGAAAACCGAGGATCTTGAACAATGGAATCGCACGGCCGAAGAACATGGCGCAGAGAGTCTATGCGCACCGCGCCGGAGGCTGAGCATTCGTGCGTATGGTGCGTGTCGCGGGAATCGCGCTAGTCCACTTCCGGCCCGCCGAAGTCACGGCCACCGATGCCCTGCCGCGTCCAGCGGTAGTAGCCCGTGACCATCTGCTCGAACTGACCATTGGAGGTTCGCGGGCCGTGCGGGCAGGTTGAGTTTTCGTGGAATGACATCGTGGTGGGTGCGGGGCTTGTCGGCTCCGTTGGGATCCAGCCTTGATTTGAGTCCTGTGTCGCTCTGAGTCCCGCGGACCCATCGGCCATGAGCATGGTGATGCGGGCGGGCGGCGTGAGGAAGAAGAACGCGCGGCGGCCGGTGTGCCACGATGCGGCATCGTGCAGCAGCACCTTGTCGGCCGGGTAGGCAACATCGGCGAAGGAGGCGCGCCCGAGCCTGTGATTCGGTGTGCCGACGTAGTACGCGCCGTTGGATCCCGCCTGAGCCACTCGATGCGCTGGTTCGGTGGCCCGGTCAAACCACGCCGGGGGCATTTGATAACTGGAACTGAAGAGCCATCGGAGCTCGGAACCGCTCGGGACCGGTTGACACGGCCTGAATGCGTTGGCGAGAAACGCCTCGTGGTCGATCACCCAGTTCAGTCGATCTCGATCCCCCGCCGACACGAAGTTCACGTTCGACAGCGGCGCGCCCAGATACTCGAGCAGCGGCAACTGACTGAAGTGGATGTGCGGAATCCATCCATGGATTGGTGCCAAGGTCTCGAACCCGCCGAGCCTTCGGATGGCGTCCACGGCCTGATTCGCCGCGGCGGCGACATCGGTCGTCGCCTGGCGCAGATCAGGATACTGGCTCGGCGAGAGGCCCGCCCGCCACGAATAGCCCCACACCAGTTCGTCGTGATCGGCCGCGTAACTTCCCGTGTACGCGCCGATCTTTCCGAGATTCGACAGGTCCATCGCGAGCCGCGCCTCGCGCCGCGCCTGCGGCGCCAGCGCAAGCAGCAGCGATGCCAGCAGCACGATCAGGATCACCACGACAACGACTTCGACGCACGTCCATCCCGGACGCGCGCCACGACCATGAAACTGAAACATCGGCATTCTCCTGCATCAAGAGGAATGAAAACATGAAACGGATATGCCAGAAAAGCCCGCGAACGCCGCGGGCGGGAATCAGCGAACTTCAGGACCGCCAAAGTCACGCCCGAGAAGGCCGGAGCGAGTCCAACGGTAGTGGCCGGGGAGAACGTCGGAACCGAACTGCCCCACGGCCGGCGGTTCCCAGCAACTGGGGAAATAAGAAATGTATGTTGGACTGGTTATCTTTGGAGCGTTGGGGCTCCACCCGCGATTCGAATCCGAAGTCGTCCGCACATCGGCTGCGCCGTCACCCATGAGCATCGGCACCCGAGCGTCTTCATGGAGGAAGTAACTCGGGCGACGGCCGAAGTGCCAAGACGCGGAATCATGAAGGAGAACTTTCGACGCCGGAAACGCCACAGCCGAATGACGTTGGGGAGCGATCATTGCCGTCGCGGGCGGGAAAAAAGTGCTATGGGACCCGTCCTGATAAATCCTGGAGCCCGGTTCCGATTGATCGTACCACGCGGTAGGCAACTGATAACTTGCACTGTAAGGCCATCTGCGATTGATTACATTCGTTCCGGGTGGTTGGCAGGGTGCAAATGAATTGCGGTCAAAGGCCTCCCAGTTCTGCGCCCACTTGAGTCGCTCGCGATCTCCCGTTGAGACAAATATCAGACCGGGCAGTTTCGCGTCCATGTGTTCGAGCAGGACCAGATGCGAGTAGAGCAGATGCGGGAGCCAACTTACGCTTGCGAGCGGAAAGAAATCCGCGGGGTGGCGACCTGCACGTCGGGCCAAGTTGTCCGCAGCCTGTTTACTGCCGGCTGACGGGTCTGATCCTGCTAGCTGGAATTGCGTCCACTGACTGGGGAGGATCGGATTCTTCGGCCCCGTTTTCTTCCACGAAAACGACCACATCTGATCGTCATAGTCCGCCGCATACGCGGACGTGGCCGAGGCGATACGCCCGAGGTTTGAAAGGTCCATCGTGAGTCGCGCTTCGCGCCGCGCCTGCGGCGCCAGCGCGACCAGCAGCGACGCCATCAGACCAACAAGCACCACCACCACCACGACTTCAACGCACGTCCACCCACGACGCGCACGGCCACCAGAACCAAACATGGGCATTCTCCTGCATGAAGAGAAATGAAAACATGAACCGAAAATGCCAAAGCCGTGCGCGGCCATCGCGCACGGCGGAACAGGTTGTCGTATGGCGGGACTCGCCTTGAACGCCGACCCGCCCGCATCGGAGCATACCAGATCGCCCGGGTCAACGCAAGTCCGCTGCGGTGGGCATCAGGGCAACCGCAAGATCGCTCTCGCCTGCACGCTGGATGATCCATCGCGCGTCGGACACGCAAGGGAGGCGGGCGGGTCGCCCGCCCCACCGGATCCAAACAGACTGTGCTGTTGCCCTGCGGCGGGCCTCGCGATGCTGCGTACGGCGGGATCGCCGGCGGGAACTCGAACGGTGTCCGGGCAGTGGGGGTGACCTCTGCGGGGGCGGCAGCCGAAATCTCACATCCGACCGATAAAGACGGGCCAGAATCCTTCAAATCAAACGGCACTGCGGATCGCCGTCGGTCAACGCCAGCGTGGGGCTCCTGGGGTTCCGGAGTCGGCTGGCCCCATCCGCGGCCGTGCGGCCGTCGCCGCCGCGAGCCGATCTGCAGGCGTCCGCGACTTGTGCCCCGGCCGTGGGAAATGGTATGATGTTGGCGTTCGGCGCAGTTGTTCATATCCACCTCATTGCCGAATAGAAGGAGTAGTTCGATGATGGTTCGCGATGCATTGGCGTGCGTGTTGGCGTTCGTGGCTGGGGCAGCGCAGGCGCAGACGGTTTCGTATGAGGTTCTGGCCGTGTCGGGGCAGGAGGCTCCGGGTCTTCCGGGCCTGACTCTCTCGACATTCTTTGATGCGCGGCTCAACGAATCTGGGGATGCGGTGTTCTCGGCGCGGCTTGCGGGCGCGGGGGTCACGCTGGCTAACGAGCGATCACTCTGGGTCGCGTCCGGGGGCCAGTTGATGTTCGTGCATCGGCAGGATGATCCTGCGCCGTTCGCATTGGACTTGCGATTCGACGGCGCGACGTTTCCGCGCATCAACCCGGCCGGGAGACTTGGCTTCACGTCCGGCATCTTTGATCCATCGCTTCCGACGACACCGCCGCAACCAACGCGCCTCGGCATTTTCACGCAACTCCCGACGGGGCCGGTGGTGATGGATGCGGAGAACGGGTTTTCACTGCCGCTGGCGCCGATCAACGCGGCCGGGGATGTCGCCTTTGTGCGGACAACGGGACCGACTGGCGCCACAACCCTGCTGCGGTCCATCGCGGGCGTGCCGGAAGTTGTGCTGGCCTCGGGTGCGGCCGCACCCGTGTCCGAGCCGGGCTGGACGTTTGCGAACATCGATCAACCTGTACTGAATGCTGATGGTCAACTGGTGTTCCGCGCGTCGGTGACGGATGGTGTGACGCTGACGCCGAGTCTGTGGCGGTTCAGCGGCGCTTCGCTTGAGTTCTTGGCGTGGGCCGATCCCGCGCCCGAGCCAATGGAGACCGTGTTCGATGAGTTCGCGCTGCGACCCATGATCGGTGATGATGGGATCGTGACGTTCTGGGCCAGGCAGCGCGGGCCGGGGCTGCACGCGGGCAACAACGCGGCCTTCTGGCGCGGCCAGCCCGGTGCGATCACACGCATTCTCACGATCGGAGACCTCGCGCCCGGGATTCCGGCCCGAGTCATCAGCAGTCTGCCGCGCGAGGCCGCCAGCAACACGTTCGGACGCATCGCCTTCGTTGGACACTTGGTTCCCGATTCGGAGCCGCCGAACAACAACTCCATCCTCTGGGTCGAGTCCGCCGATGGTGGTTCATTCGAAGTCGTCGCACGCGAGGGAGACGCCGTCCCCGGGATCGCGACTGCCGCGTTTAACATCATGGGACCGGTGGCGATCAATCATCACGGCCGTACTGCGTTTGTCACCACGCTCAAAGGCCCGGGCGTGACACAGGCGGACAGCGTTGCGCTTGTCGCGGCTGATCAGATCGGGCGTTTGATGGTGATCGCGCGTGCGGGCGATGAGTTTGACCTCGGAGGCGGCGTGACTCGGCGCATCTCCAACATCAGTTTCGCGCCCGGCACCATGCAGGCCGGCACGGGCACGTTTTCGGCCAAGGGTGAGGTGCTCTTTGAGTTGCGCTTCGATGACAAGTCCACGGCCATCGTGACGGCCACGGTCGGATGTCGAGCTGATGTTGATGGCAACGGCACGCTCGACATCTTCGACTTCATCGAGTTCGGCAATTTGTTCGCGCAGGCGAATCCGCGGGCGGACTTCGAGGCGGACACGACGTTTGATATCTTTGACTTCCTCGCGTTCGGGAGCGAGTTCGCGGCCGGTTGCCCGTAGCGTGAAGGCGCGGCAATGGCGAGTCGGACCCGCGTGGAGTTCTGGCCGTGCGCGGTGGGTGCGCAGTGTCTTGGCGCGGCAAGATCGTGTGCTGCTGAACGTGGCGCGGCGGCTCGATGTGCGCTGATGAATGCCCCGTCTCTCGGGCGGACTCGCGACGCGGTCGCTCACCGACGTGTACGCTTGCGCTGCTTGGGCGTGCGAACGCGGGGACGATCCCCTGGTGGTTGTCGCGTCGGCGGTTTGGTCACGCCTCGCATGCGCAGTCCGCGAAGCCTCTTGTTCACGGCCGCGATGTCGAACTGCTCTGGATCGAAGTCATTTCCGAGCCATTCGATGACGTCGAGATGCCACTGATCGTCCGGGTCGTGGTTTTCGCGGATGGCGAGCATATTTTCGTATCCCGGGATGCCGCCGGAATCTTCCAGAGGGCACGCGCGCTCACCGGCCGGGCACATCGGTACATGGGTGAACGCCGAGGGATCCGCGTGTGTCGCGATCAATTTTATGGCGTGGATCCACGAGTCGCCAAAGTCATACTCGTAGGCGAAAATTTCCTTGAGGTTGTCGAACACATCGCGCAGCGAGAAGTCCGTTTCCATTCCCGCGAAGCGCGGGTCGGCGGGATCCCACATGGGGTCGCTGCCGAGTGGCGAGGTGTCCATCTTGTAGTGCCGACGTGACTTCGTCGTGAATCCGTGCAAGTGGCTGTTGGTCCATCCCATGGCCACCTGGAGGATGGTGTGCAGGTCCGCGAGCGAGGCGCTGGCCGGCGCGATCACGGTCCTCCATATCGTTGGCTCGGAGTCGACGAGCCACACATCAAGTTCATAGACGGGATGTGCCGGATCAACTTGTCGCGTGCGGGCGCGTGGAATCCTGGGCTTGGTTGGAGGTGATTGACTCATGCCGATAGAGTACCATGAATCGTCACTCCTGCCCACCTGCGGGCGGCGCTGGGTACCTGCCGCGGATCACCCCGCCGGCCCGGCGATCGGAAGTGGTTGTAATTCAGCGACTTGGGATTGTGGTGGCCACTCTCGCGCAAGGCACGCGCCGTCTTCATCAAATCTGAACAATCGGCGGCAACAATCAACGCGAGTGTGGTGGACCCTGATCTCAGGCCTCCCCGTCGATGCGGGCAGGGGTCTGGGCGATGAGAACAAGGAGTATGGCTCATGGTAAAGCGATTTGCGCTCGGGTTGCTTGGGATGGCGTTGGCGGCGGCCCCGGCCGTGCATGCCCAGGTGAAGGTTGATCCGGCCCTGCCGTCCTATCAGCAGGTTTCTGGCATTTCCGGCAACATCAAGAGCGTTGGCTCTGACAGCATGAACAATCTGATGGCGCTGTGGGCTGAAGGGTTCCGCACGCGGTATCCCAACGTGCAGATTGAGATCGAAGGCAAGGGATCATCGACCGCTCCGCCCGCGCTGATCGCCGGCACCGCGCAGTTTGGCCCGATGAGCCGCGCGATGAAGAGCCAGGAGATCGACAGTTTCGAGAAGCAGTACGGCTACAAGCCGACCCTCCTGCGAACCGGCATCGACATGCTCGCCGTCTATGTCCACAAGGACAACCCCATCGCCGAAAAGGGCCTCACGCTCCAGCAGGTTGACGCGATCTTCTCCAAGACCCGCCGCGGCGGGCTTGGCAACAACATCACGACCTGGGGACAGGTCGGACTCACTGGTGAGTGGGCCAACAAGCCCATTTCGCTCTATGGGCGAAACTCGGCCTCAGGGACCTACGGC
Source organism: uncultured Phycisphaeraceae bacterium (assembly GCA_964614515.1). Taxonomy (GTDB): domain Bacteria; phylum Planctomycetota; class Phycisphaerae; order Phycisphaerales; family UBA1924; genus CAZTPJ01. The sequence goes on from CAZTPJ010000001.1 coordinate 38,401, forward strand.
TATTTCAAGGATGTCGCGCTGTTCGGCGGCGACTTCAAGGATGAAGTGAAGGAGCAGCCCGGGTCTTCGTCGGTCGTGCAGGGCGTGGCGAGCGACAAGTACGCGATCGGATATTCGGGCATCGGCTATCTGACGGCCGACGTCCGCGCTGTGCCCCTCGCGCCCGACGCGAACAGCAAGCCCACGCCGGCGACGGCCGATTACGCCTACACGGGCGAGTATCCCCTGTCGCGATATCTGTATGTGTACATGAATCATCGCCCGGGGTCTCAACTCGATCCGCTGCGTCGCGAGTTCGTCCGTTATGTCTTCAGCAAGGAAGGCCAGCAGGACGTGATCAAGGATGGGTACTATCCGGTGCCCGCCACGATCGCGGCCAAGACGCTCAAAGACCTCGGCCTCTGATTCAGCACGTCAAACAGGGCGAGTCTCTCGCCCGACAGACAGACAATCCATCCGGGGGTGGCGGTTGAGTCACCGCCACCCCCGATTCCACCTTACGGCCCGGACGCATGACCCAGGACCCCCAGACTTTCACAGGTCGAGTCCGTCGCAGAAAGACGGGCCTGCGCGTCAAAATCGCGGACGTGGTCTCACGCATCACGATCACCACGGCCGGCATCGGCACGATCGTGGCCGTATCCACCGTGTGCCTGTTTCTGGCGTGGGTTGTGGTCCCGCTGTTCACGGGCGGCGAGGCGTCGCCGCTCAATCGCTTTCCGCAGGTCTCGGGTACGGGTTCGCTGCCGCCCGCGCACATCATCGTGGATGAATACGAGGTCATGGGCCTGTCGTACACGGGCGATGGCGCGATCCACGCGTTTCGTCTGGACACCGGTGAGGCGATGTGGTCGCGCACGCTGTTTGATGTGCCGCCGGTGAGCCACGCCTTTGTCCTTCGCGGCGGCGATGTGATCTTCGGATTCGCCGATGGCACCGTGCGGCTTGGCAACATCCATTTCGAAACGTCGTTTCTGCCGCTTGCGAAAGTGCCGCCGGAAGAGCGAAACGTCGACATTGATGCGCCGATCCGACACGCCCAGGGCATGATGCAACTCACGCCCACCGGGCAGTTCCGCCTTCAGGAGGTCAGCATCCGGCTCGACCCGCCGGTGACGCTCACCCCCGGCGTGCCCGTCCGGCTCGTCGATGTCAGCATGCTCATCACCGGGCCGGTGTTCGCTTCCCTGACCGAAGATGGCCGACTTCACATCAACTCCGTGCGCCGCGTGCAGAACATCATGACCGGCGAGGAAACGCTGCGACTCTCCGGGGGCAGCGTGGTGATCGAGGAGGTCGCGGATCGAGGACTGCCGAATCGACTTTTTCTCGAAGGCCGTGCCGATACGGCCTTGCTGGTGTGGGACGATGGCTTCACCGTGCGAGTCGATACGCGTGATCGGGCTGCGCCCGTGATCGCGGAGCGACTGGACCTGCTTGAAGATCCCGACGCGCGCATCACCGCCACGACGATGATGATCGGCAAGATGACGCTGGTCATCGGCGACAGTCGCGGGCGTCTCTATACATGGTTCCGCGTCAAGCCCGAGTATGAATCAGGCGAAACGGCGCCGACGAGCGACGCATCACGTTTCGTCCGTGTCCAGGAACTGCCCGGGCGATCCGAAGCCGCGATCACATCGCTGGCCGCATCCACGCGAAAGCGAACGCTGCTCGCGGGCGACGCCAACGGCCGCGTCAGATTGATGCACATCACCAGCAGTCAGTTGCTCGAAGACATGCCCGTTTTTGAAAGCGGCGCGCCGGTGGACGCGCTGGCGATGTCGCCCAAGGACAACGGCTTTCTCGCGGCTTCGCGCGACGGGTTCGCGCGGTGGATGGTGCGTCACCCACACCCCGAAACAACCTTGCGCTCCATCTTCACGCCGGTCTGGTATGAAGGCTTCAATCAGCCCGAGCACGTCTGGCAATCATCGTCGGGCACGGACGAGTTTGAACCGAAGTACGGCCTGGTCCCGCTGATCTTCGGGACGCTCAAGGCCACCGTGTACACGATGCTCTTCGCCGTGCCCATCGCGCTTCTGGCGGCCGTGTATACGAGCGAGTTCCTGCATCCGCGCACGAAGGCGAAGATCAAGCCGACGGTGGAGATCATGGCGTCTCTGCCGAGCGTGGTGCTTGGGTTTCTGGCCGCGATCGTCATCGCGCCGTTCATCGAGAACATCGTGCCGATGGTGCTGTGTTCGTTTGTCACGTTGCCGTTGGCGTGGATGACGGGGGCGTTCTGCTGGCAGTTGTTGCCTCAGCATTTCGTGATGCGATTCGAGCGTTTGCGGTTCGTGGCGATGGTGGCGGCGATCCCCATCGGCCTGGGGATGGCGTGGGCCGCCGCGCCGTTGGTCGAGTACACGCTGTTCGCGGGTGATCTCAAAGGTTGGCTCGCGTGGACCGGCGACCCCGAGCTTCGCGCACGCTACGGCGATGCCACGGGCGGGTGGATGTTTGTGATGCTGCCGCTGTGCGGAGTGCTCTCGATTCTTGGCCTGAGCCTCGGCGTCAATCCCGCGCTTCGCGATCGCATGATCGGGTACGCACGCCTGCCCGCGGCCGTCGCGCACTTTGTCAAGTTCATCATCGCCGTCATCGCGACGATCTCGTTCGCCCTCGCGTTGTCGAAGTTGCTCAGTCTGCTGGGTTTTGACCCTCGCGGCCTGTTTCTCGGAACGTACATCCAGCGCAACTCGCTCATCGTCGGGTTCATCATGGGCTTCGCCGTGATTCCGATCATTTACACGATCTCGGAAGACGCGCTCTCCGCCGTGCCGGAGCATCTGCGCGCTGGATCGCTCGGCGCGGGCGCCACGCCGTGGCAGACGGCGTTTCGCATTGTGATCCCCACGGCCATGAGCGGCCTGTTTTCCGCGGTGATGATCGGGCTTGGACGGGCCGTGGGCGAGACGATGATCGTACTCATGGCCACGGGGAACACGCCCGTGATGGACTGGAACATCTTCAACGGGTTCCGTACGTTGTCGGCGAACATCGCGGTGGAGTTGCCCGAGGCCGTGCAGAACGGCACGAACTATCGCATGTTGTTTCTCGCGGCGTTGACGTTGTTCATCATGACGTTCGTGCTGAACACGATCGCGGAGGCCGTGCGCATGCGCTTCCGCAAGAGGGCGTATCAACTATGAGCGATGCTTCGGCGACACCTCCGGCCACGGTGCCTGCGACGCCTCGTCCGCGTCGTCGTCGCAATTCATCGCCGGCGACGACGATCCTCGCGCGCGGCGAGCCTTCGGTGTGGATCACCGGCGGAGCCCTTGCGCTGGCGATCACGATGATCCTCGGCCTGCTGTCGCTCGTGGTGTGGGCCGGGTCATCGACGTTCTGGCCACTTCGTGTGCATCGCATCGAGTTTGATGGCGCGGCGACCATCATGGGCGAGATCTCGCGATGGGACGACTTTCGTCCGTCATCGGACGTCATCGCTTCGCTGCCGCCGGGGTCTCGGGCTCGCGCCGCGGCCGTGCTGGAGGCGAATGATGGCGTCGCGGGTCGTCGCTTGATTCGCACGGCGAACTATGACCTGACGGGCACGCACTTCACATGGATCAGCAATTTTGAACGCGCCTCGCCGCGATTCACGGCAATCGAGCATGAAGGCGAGATTTGGATCTTCGCGGCGGATTCGCCGCATCTGGCCGGGTACAACGATGATGGCACGCTTCCGACATCGTTCATCGTGAAGGAGTTTCCGGATCACACCGTGCGCGTTCGCGTGGCGGACGACCAGACCTGGCGCGCCTTCCTGAAGGACGACACCAGCGAATCAACACCCGAGTGGGCCATCACGATCGAGCGCCTGGCGTGGGGCCGGTTCTATGGCATCCCAGCCGAGATGCGCATCGACGGCGAAGTCGTGGCGCAGACGCCCGAAGAGACGTGGGCGCGTTTTCGCGAGCATCACGCCGACGTGCGCGGCATGTGGCACGCGCGCCGCGATCTCGAAGTTCACGCCATCGGCCGCGTCAATCGACAACTCGAAGCCGCAAGACTTCGACTTCGCCAGGCGCAACTGCGCGAGTCCCCCGCCATCGCGTGGGTGTCGGCCTATGCCGAACTCGAAACGGTCCGGCGCGGCGGTTCGCCCGAAGAAATCGAAGCCGCGGCCGCGGCGCTGGCCGAGGTCCAACTGTCCGTCGGCAAACCCAACGACGCGTTCATGCGGGCCGTGGCTCGGTATGAAGAGGAATCAGCGCGGGGCAACGAAGAGTTTGTCAATGTGATGTCGCGAATCGCGGAACTCAATCGCGGCATGGCGCGATATGAAATCGTGCTTGCATCGGTCACGGGCGAGACCAAAGCGATGTCCCTGGCGGAGATCGTCCGCGCCTATCCCGCGAATCAACTGGGCCTGGGCGGAAGGCTCGGCGTGTATCTCTCACGCTGGTGGGAGTTCCTCGCCGCCGAACCACGCGAGGCGAACATGGAAGGCGGCGTGATGCCCGCCATCTTCGGCACGGTCACGATGACCATGCTCATGTCCATCGCGGTCGTGCCGTTCGGCGTGCTCGCGGCGCTGTATCTGCGGGAATATGCGAAGGCCGGACCGATGATCTCGGCCGTGCGCATCGCGATCAACAACCTCGCGGGCGTGCCGTCGATCGTGTTCGGCGTGTTCGGGCTTGGGTTTTTCTGCTACATCATTGGCGCGGGCATCGATCAGGTCTTTTATGAGAGCAAACTGCCGAACCCGACGTTTGGCAAGGGCGGGCTGATCTGGGCGTCGCTCACGCTCGCGCTGCTCACGCTGCCGGTGGTGATCGTGGCGACGGAAGAGGCGCTCGCGGCCGTGCCGCGATCGATGCGCGAGGGTTCATATGCCTGTGGTGCGAGCAAGTGGCAGACGATCTATCGCATCGTGCTGCCGCGTGCGATGCCGGGGATCATGACCGGGGCGATCCTGGCGATGGCCCGCGGCGCGGGCGAAGTCGCGCCGCTGATGCTCGTGGGCGCGGTCAAACTCGCGCCTGAGCTGCCCATCGACGGCGTGGCGCCCTTCATCCATCCCGAGCGATCGTTCATGCACCTTGGGTTCCACATTTATGACCTCGGCTTCCAGAGCCAGAACTCCGAGGCCGCCAAGCCCATGGTCTTTACGACAACGCTCCTGCTGATCGCGATCATCGCGCTGCTGAATTGCGCGGCCATCTGGCTTCGCTCCCGGCTGCGTCGGCGCTTTATGACCAGCCAGTTCTAGTCACCGCACACGAGGCGAATACGATGATACCCACCGCTCAGGAAGTTCCCACCCTCGAACCCGCCACGCGAATGACACACTCGCCAACACACGCTGTCACGATCAAGCACGCCCTCGGCGTCGAGAACGGCGGCGGCGGGTCCGAGCGCTTCGAGGCCATTGCGCGCGGCGAAGAAGTCCCAGCCGCCATCCACAACGCCGTCGCCGATGAACAGCACGTGCTGAACGTCATTGACTTCAAACTCTGGTACGGGCAGGCGCAGGCGCTCTTCAAGATCAACATGGCCATCCCGCGCGGCAAGGTGACCTCGCTGATCGGCCCCTCCGGCTGCGGCAAGTCCACGCTCCTGCGCTCCGTCAATCGACTCAACGACCTGATCGACATCGTCCGCATTGAGGGCGACATGCGGCTCAACGGCGATTCGATCTATGACCGCTCGGTGGACGTCATCGAACTGCGCAAGCGCATGGGCATGGTCTTTCAGAAGTCCAACCCGTTCCCCATGAGCATCTTCGAGAACGTGGTGTATTCGCTGCGCATCGACGGCGAACGCAACAAGAGCGTGCTTCAGGAGATCTGCGAGAAGTCGCTTCGCGCCGCGGCCTTGTGGAACGAAGTCAAAGACCGGCTCAGCGAGAGCGCCCTGGGCCTCTCGGGCGGACAGCAGCAGCGCCTCTGCATCGCCCGCGCCATCGCCGCGGAACCTGAAGTCCTGCTCATGGATGAGCCGTGTTCCGCGCTCGACCCCATCGCCACCGGCAAGATCGAAGACCTCATTCAGGAACTCAAGGGCAACTACTCGATCCTCATCGTCACACACAACATGCAGCAGGCCTCCCGCGCCAGCGACTACACAGGCTTCATGTACCTCGGCCGTCTCATCGAGTACGGCCCGACGGCGGACATCTTCACCAACCCGCATCTCAAGCAGACCGAAGCGTACATCACCGGGCGGTTTGGTTGAACAGTCGTATCGACGGCCTCAACGCCAAAGAAAAACCGGGGCGAAACGCCCCGGCTTCATCTTGAGTTGTGCCGCGTTGAATCTTCGCCTCTAAGGTTGCCTCACGGGCAGCCCGCGTTGAACGCGTTGCCGAAGCAGAGGAAGTCGAAAATGTCGCAGACCAGCGGGCCGGTGCTCGTGTCGCAGTCGCAGGCGTATGGGTCGCCGGCCGAGAACCGATTGCCGAAGCAGAGGAAATCGAAGATGTCCAGCACGCCCACGCCGGTGGAGGTGTCGCAGTCGGCGTAGCACCCGCCGGCATCGATGCACAGTTCGATGCGCGTAATGTTGCTGGTGTTGCCCGTACCCTCGCGCCAGATGTCGTGCATGTTGGAGTTGAGCGGGTTGGCGCTGCCGAGGTGGAACTGCATGCCGCTGCGGCGCAGATCGACCTGGTTGCCCAGGATCGTCGTGAAGTTGCCGCCCGGGGCGTTGCCGTATGAGTTGGTGCCGGAGGTCGCGCCAGACGCGGTCATGGTGTTTCCGTAGACGCCGAGTTTGTCGCCCACGTTGACCTGAATGTCAACAGCGATGAACTCGTTCGCAGGCTGGTCAAGCCGCGTCACCAGCGTCGTGAAGTTGTTCGTGGTCGCCGAAAAGAACGGCGGCTCTTCGTGCAGCAGCACGATCGAGAAATTCTGGAACGTCTGCGTGCCGCCCGGGGGCACCAGCACCTGCACGCCGGTGATGCGGAAACTTACCGGTGCATCAAACACATATCCTCGCGTGCTGCTCGAAAACGTCGATGTGTGTGCCGGCATGGGCGTCACTTCGCACTGCCCAAACGCCGAACCGGCCGCCAAGGCCATTGCCATCGCGCTCATGACTGCTCGTGTCATCCTCGTTACTCCCTTCAAGATGTGCGACCCCTCACGTTCAGAACCCCCACGCCCGGCCGCGAATGGCGGGGATGGGTACAGCGTACCAGAATCCCAGCGGCTGTCAACTCGCGATCGCTTTCACGGGACAACCGATGGCATGAGCGATGGTCCGAGAAACCGAAAGGCAGCCTGTGTCGCTACGAGGAACCCTTGCCCAGCGCCGCCAGCATCGCCCGGCTGCGCTCCAGCGCGTGCTCGGACCCCGCTTCATCGCCGAACGCCTGCGCAAGACGCCCGGCTGACTCCAGCACGCGGGCCTGATCTTCGCTCGGCTCAAACGCCGCGCACATCGCAAGCACCCGATCCAGCCATCCCCAGCCATGCCGCCACTGCCTCGCGGCCGCCCACATCGGTCCCATCGCCGCCGCTAATCGGACACACGCCTGCGAATCAGCCCCCGGCGACAGGCCCCACCACAGTGCGGCCGTCAGGTCCGCGAGGTCCGCGACCATCGCCGCCAGCGCCCGCTCTCCGTGACGCCCGTTGAGTTCCGGCGCGTGCCGAGATGCGACATCACAGAAGTATCGCAGGTGACGATCAAACACGACCGGACGCTCGCCAGCCTCATCGAGCGCATCCTCCGCCGCCGCGAGCAGCGTTGCGCTCATGCGATACCGTCGTTCGCCGGGTGTCGGTGAGTGTGGCGTCTCTTCGTTGATGATGCCCTGCGCGGCGAGCGACTGAAACGCCGCCATCGCCGCCGTCGCCGACACGATGTGGCCATCGGCACACACGGCCGCGACCGCCTCGGGCCGAAACGCCCCCGCGAACGCCCGCAATCGCCGAAACACCGCACGCTCAGCCGACGACAATAAGTCAAGCCGCCACGACACCACCGCCGATAACCGCGCCTGCTGCGGCGTGGTCGCCGTCGCCGAAGCCAATCGAAGTCGAACGTCCACCTGCTGTGACAGGGCATCGAGCGTGACGCTCGACGGGCGAGACGCCATCAACTGAATCGCGAGAGGCAACCCGCCGATCTTTCGGCAGAGCGTCGCGATTGTGGCGGCTTCGGCCGGCGATGGGCGAGCGCTGCCCGCTGCCGAGGCGCGTTGCATGAACATGCCTGCCGCCTCAAATGAACCTGGCGTCGCCACCGCCGCTTCATCGGTGGGACTCGGCGATGCCAACGGCCGCACGATATGCACGCGCTCACCCTCCACCCCCAACCCCTCGGGCGCTGTCGCCAGCACGCGCAGACCGGGACACGATTCGGCAAGTTGTTCCATCAGAGCCACGGACGTGGCGTCGATGTGGGCATCATCGACGACGATCAGGATGGGTCGATCCGCGATGGCGGCGACGAGTCCCGCTTCGAGTCCGCGATCGCGATCTTCGGCCGCGCCGATGGCTGCGGCGAGCAGCGAACCCACCGCGCCCGGCGGCAGGCGTCGATCACACCGCACGAGCCAACGCCCCCCCTCGAACGCGCCGGCCACATGCCGCGCGGCGCCGAGGGCGAGTCGCGATCGACCCTGCCCGGCCGGACCTGTGAGCGTCACCACGCCGGGCGTTTCGAGTTTGCTCGCGATGGCCGTCACGTCGCGATCACGGCAGACCATCGCGGCGGTGGGTTCGGGCAGGTTGGTGGTGGGAAGCGCGGTGCGTTTGGTCGGCCGCGCCATTTCGATCGCGGCGATGGAACGGCCGATGGTCGAAGTTTCGGCGATGGCCGTCTCGAGCTCGTTGCGCACCTCGCTGAACGACGCGGGCCGATCTTCGATGCGCTTGGCCAGGCACGCGCGTAGGAGTTCTTCCACGCGCCGCGGTGTCTCGCGCGGCATCGCCGACCAGTCTGGCTCGCTGCGGAGCACGGCCGCCACGCAGTCCGCGATCGACTCACCCCCGAAGGCCTGCCCGCCCGTCAGACACTCATACAGGATGCAGCCCCACGAAAAGATGTCGCCTGGCGGTCCGACGGGTCGGCCCCGCGCCTGCTCGGGACTCATATACCCCGGCGTGCCGAGCATGTGGCCATCGATCGTTCCGCCGCCGGCCACAACCGTGGCGGCCTCGGATTCCATTCCGATGTCGGGTAACGTCTTGGACAATCCAAAGTCAAGCACCTTGACCATGCCATCATCGCGGACGTGAATGTTGCCCGGCTTGAGGTCGCGATGAATGATGCGCTGGCGGTGCGCGGCCTCGACGGCCCGGACCACCTGCGCGCTGATGTCCAGCGTCTCGGCCAGCGGGATCGCGCCGATGGACAGCCGATCCGCCAGCGATCGACCCGTCACGAACTCCAGCACCATGAACCACAGGCCGTCGCATTCTTCCAGCGCGAGGATCGACGCGATGTTCGGATGACTCAGTGCGGCCAGGGCCTTGGCCTCGCGCTCGAACCGAGAAAAAAACGTCGAGTCGCGCCGCAGATGATCGTGCAAGACCTTGATCGCCACGGCCCGGTCCAGACGGCGGTCGATCCCCCGATACACTACGCCCATGCCGCCACGCCCGAGCTCACGCTCGATGTCATACACCCCGATGGAACGCGGAACGGTCATTTCTCCAGGCCCATCATACCGCATGTGGCCCGGAACGAAGGCCACACGCCCCACAACCGGGCGATTCTGTCACGCCATCGTAACGTCGGCCGATCTCGCCCGTGACTTCATGCCCCTGCCCGACCGATCGTGGGGCCATAACGACGCCCCGGGCGTGGCTTTCGACGCGGTTTTGGCGGACGCTGCGCCCCGCTTCACTCCCGTCGCGCCATCGTGCGTCATGCCCCTGGTGCAACGATCAGCAACGCCTCAGATACAATCCGACAACCCATGCACAGGAAACCACACATGATCCGCCTCGCGCTCGTCACACTCACGGCCATCGCCGGACACGCTCTCGCCCAGCCCGATGTTCAGCCCGAATCCACCGCCATCACCATCTATTCCACGGCCGCGCCAGGCGCCATCCCCGCGTGGGCCTATCGACCCGTCCCGCAGTCCGCCATGCAGTGGCAGAACATGCAGTACTACGGCCAGGTCCCCGGTTCCTTTGGATACGGCGTCGTGCGCCATGAACGAAATGTCGGACTCAACGAAGGCCGTACGGAGATCAAGTTCACCGGCGTCGCGGCGTTGCTCGACCCGACCACCGTGTCGTTCACGTCGCTGACGGATCCCGCCGGCACGCGCGTCATCGAACAGAGTTATCAGTTTGATCTGGTGGGGCGCGAGAAACTGCTGGAGAAGTACATCGACAAGCTCATCTCGTTTGATCTGAACACGGGCGGCGGACAGATGGTCACGATCACCGGTACGTTGCTGAACGCCGCGGGGGGCATGTTGATCGTGCGTGATGGGAACGGCCAGTTGCACTCCACCGGTTCGGCGATCAACGTGCGATTTCCCACGCTCCCCGAGGGACTCATCACGCGGCCGACGCTGATCTGGGATATTCAGGCGGCGCAAGGAGGAGATCATCGCACGCGTGTGTCATACCAGGCCGAAGGCATGACGTGGTGGGCGGATTATAACCTGACATTCACCGAAGGTGAGGACGCGAACTCGGGCCTGCTTGATGTCGGTGCGTGGGTGAGCATTCTCAATCGCTCCGGCGCGACGTATGAGGATGCGAAACTCAAACTCGTCGCCGGCGATGTGCATCGCGCGCCGCAACCGGGCATGGCCATGCCGGCGATGACGCGCGGCGCTCGCTTCGCCGAGGAAGCCGCGCTCGGCTTCGAGCAGAAGTCCTTCTTCGAATACCATCTCTATACCCTCGGCCGTGCCACCACCATCCCCGACAACTCCACCAAGCAGATCGAACTCTTCGACACGGCACGCGGCGTGCCCGCGGAGAAGGTTCTCGTGTACTACGGCCTCGCCCAGCAGTACCGGGGTTTCTTCCCTTCGCCCGTAGAAGATCGCAACTATGGCATCGAATCCAACCGAAAGGTCGATGTCTATCTTCAGTTCCGCAACGACGAGGACAGCGGGCTTGGGATTCCGTTGCCCTCCGGGCGCATTCGCGTGAGCAAACTCGATCCCGCCGACGGCGCGCTGGAGTTCATCGGCGAGGACGTGATCGACCATACGCCGCGCGACGAGAACGTCCTGATCAAACTCGGCGAAGCCTTCGACGTGGTGGGGGAGCGCACGCAGACCGACTTTCGAATCCACAACTTGGAACAGTGGATGGAGGAGAGCGTCAAGGTCGTGCTTCGCAACCACAAGGATGAACCCGTCAAGGTCATCATCAAGGAGAACATGTTCCGCTGGGTCAACTGGGAGATCACCAAGACGTCGCACGAATGGGAAAAGCAGGACGCCCGCACGATCCATGTGCCCGTCTCCATCCCCGCGCACGGCGAGATCGAGTTCACGTACACCGTCAGGTATACCTGGTAGACTTTGCACGCGAGACCCCGGCGCAGCGGTGGGGTGGGCGTCTCGCCCGCCGACGACGATTCGAGCATGCACGTCCGCGTGGCATTGAGCCGGTTGTTCAGAGGACTCGAAACAGGAACTCGCCATGCCGCTGGGAACCATCCTCGTCGTCGAAGATGATGCGCCGATCCGTCGCGGACTCGTCGATGCCCTGCGCTTCGCGGGGTATACGCCGCTCGAAGCGCCCGACGGCGCGGCCGGGCTTGATCTTGCCCTGACCACCGACGTTGATCTTGTGCTGCTCGACATCCTGATGCCCAAACTCGATGGCCTCGCGGCGTTGGCTGAGATTCGACGTGCCAAGCCCACCCTCCCCGTCATCATGCTCACCGCGCGCGGCGAAGAGCAGGATCGCGTTCGCGGGTTGAAAGCGGGTGCGGATGATTACGTCGTCAAGCCGTTCGGCGCATCGGAACTGCTCGCGCGCGTCGAGGCCGTACTGCGAAGGTCCGCCGAACGGCCCACGCACCTCGGTCGTCTTCGCGTCGCGGGGCGAGAGATTGATTTTGAACGGCGCGAGGTGATTCACGCCGATGGCCAGCGGGCCGTGCTGCCGCAGCGCGAGGCCGAGGTGCTGGCCTATCTCGCGGCGCATCGCGGGCGTGCCATCTCGCGCGATGAACTCCTCGCCCGCGTCTGGGGTGTTGATCCGCGCGGCATGAGTACGCGAACCGTGGACATGGCCGTCGCGAGGCTCCGCGAACAACTGCGCGATGATCCCACATCCCCGGCCGTCATTGTGACCGTTCGCGCCAAGGGCTACATGCTTGCGGATGATGCGACGGCCACGGCCGTGGTGGATCGTGAAGCATGACGTCGCGTCGTCGAATCGCGCTCGTGACGTACGTTGGCAGCGTGGCGCTCGTGCTGCTTGGTCTGGCGTGGATCACGCACGCCGCGCTGCGGCTTGAGCGTCAGGCGCGAGAGGATGCCGATCTCAACAGCCGCGTGCGCATCGCGCTGTGGCGAATGGAGTCCATGCTCGCGCCGATCATCGCGCGGCAATCCGGCTGGCGATATTACCATTACCTGCCGTTCTATCCGGCCGAACGCGCATACACGCGTATGTTTGAAGAGGTGCGGCCGGGCGAGGTGCTCGTGCCTTCGCCGCTCTTGCTCGGCGCGGGCGAGTACGCGCTGCTGCACTTTCAGATTGGGCCGGACAGTCATGTATCATCGCCGCAGGCGCCCGAGGGGAACATGCGCGATCTCGCGGAATCCGCGTATGTCGCGAGCGATCGCATCGTCGAGGCCCAGGGGACGCTTGATGCCCTCGCCGAGATCCTCGGCGCACGCAAAGCCCGTACATGGACGCTGGGCCAGGCGTCCGTACTCGAACTCATCGAAAGCGATCTGCCCGCGCCGCAGCAGGTACTCAGCAAGTCTGATGACTATGAGAGTCGTTCGCTTGCCGCCGGCCAGGCGCGTCGCGGCCAGACCGCACAACAGACCTTCGAGTCCCCCCCCCCGCAGATCGCCAGTCTCGAACCCGGCGAACCATCACGCGAAATCGCCGAGCCGCTTTCGCTGGATCGCTCGCCCACGCAGCGACCCCGTCAACAGGATCGCATCGAAGGTGAACTCGCGCCGGTGTGGCGAACCGGATCCGTCGAACGCGGCCCGATCCTCCTGCTCGTGCGCTCCGTGCATGTCGCGGGCGATGACATCGTGCAGGGCGTGTGGGTCGATTGGTCCGGCTTGCGCGAACGTCTGCTTGACGCGACGAAGGACATTCTTCCCGAAGCCTCGCTTCATCCTGTCTATCCCGGGACGACGCCGACTTCGGCTGCGCCATCGGGCCATCTGCTCGCGAGCGTTCCGGCCGTGCTCGTGCCCGGGCCGATCGCGGTTGATCCCGGCCCGCTGATGACGCCCGCGCGGCTCGCACTGGCGGGGACGTGGTTCGCCGCGCTCATGGCCATCGCAGCCGTGGGCGTGTTGCTGCGGGCGTCGATGGAACTGGCGGAACGTCGCGGGCGATTCGTCTCGGCCGTGACCCATGAACTTCGCACGCCACTGACGACGTTTCGTTTGTATTCAGAGATGCTCGCGGACAATCTCGTGCGTGATGAGTCCGCGCGAACGGAGTATCTCGATACGCTCAAGCGAGAGGCGCGGCGTCTGGCGGGGATTGTGGAGAACGTGCTGGAGTATGCGCGGCTGGGTGAACGGCGCAAGTCGCCCGCATCGCAGGCCGTGGCCATCGGCGATCTGCTCGCGCGAGTGGTGCCGACGCTGCGCGAGCGTACCTCGCGCAGCGCGATGGACCTGGTCGTGCGTGAGTCCTTTGATCCACGCACGCGCATCCTCGCCGACGAAGCCACGATCGAACGAATCCTTCTGAACCTCGTGGACAACGCCTGCAAATACGCCGCCGACGCCGAAGATCGAAGGCTGCTCTTCGACGTGCGAGTGCAAGGTGCCACGGCCGCGCTGACCCTCCGCGATTTCGGCCCCGGCGTTCCCCCGCGAGATCGCGGCCGTATCTTCGACGCCTTTCAGCGCAGCACGCGCGACGCCAGCGGCCCCTGCGACGGCCTGGGCCTCGGCCTCGCCCTCGCCCGCGGCCTCGCCCGCGAACTCGGCGGCGACCTCACCCACACCGACCCCCGCCAAGGCCGCGGCGCGGAGTTTACGTTGATGCTGCCGGTGGTGTAATCGGGGTGCTGCCCGCGATCGGTGCGCTAACGACATGACACTTGGGTGCCGTGGCCATCGCTTTGGATGGCCACGATTGGATGGGCGGCGTTCAGCGAATGGTCCGATCAAGCGCACGGCATGGCCACATCGCACAGTTGCCCGCCAAGGAGCAACCCTATCGTCCTGCCACGCGAACAAGCGGTCAGAGGTTCCTTCCCATGCCATCCTGCCTTCCAGTCTGGCGACGCGTGCAGATCATCACGATCGTGGCGGCGTGTCTTGTGCTTGTGTGGGCGGGTTGGTTCGCGTGGACTTCCAATACTGGCGTAGCGGTACGGTTTCATGTCGCGTTGGCCGTGACTGGCTATGAAGGATGCATGTGCAGCGACTGCACTCGTGCGCATCTGGGTGTGATTCGGTGGCCCTACAGGCAGTTTCAACTACCACTTCTTGGAGTCGGCGATCCTGATCTGGCGGCGTTGCTCCTTGCCGGGTACGCGTTGTTCCTGTTCATCGTTGCGACGCAGATTCCGCGTATCGGACGTCACTTGGTCGCCCGCCGTCGCATGATCGCGCGACGCCGTAAAATCGCATGCGAATCGTGCGGCTATCCGCGCAGCGGCCTGCCGCCGCACGTCCCGTGTCCCGAGTGCGGTCGGCGATTCTCGAATGAATCTGCGTAATGCGCCGTGGCCTTCGCTCCGAATGACCATGCGGGAGTCACGGACGCGAAGCGTGGCCACGTCGAACCGTGGCCACGGCACCCGGCTTCATGGACAGCGCAGACGTCAATAGCCCGTCACCCGACAATCCGAAGCGGATTGTCGGGGCACTCCCGACGAACCTCTCCTCGCCGAGCGTCCTACACTCCCCCATTCGCACGGGGCGCGACGGCCATTCGGGGTCGCTCGCTGAGATGCACCCGTAGAACCTGATCCGGTTCATACCGGCGGAGGGAATGCGACCGTGCCATCATCTGATCCCTTGCACATCCTGCTTGCACACGACGACTGGGCCACTCGCCTGGTGCTGAATCTCTGCCGCGATCTTTCGCACGAGCAGTTTCATCAGCGATTCGAGATCGGCCTCGGCTCGCTGCACGACACCTTCACGCACATGATCAGCGCGATGCGCCGCTGGACTGACCGACTCGACGGCCGTACGCCGCGACCGATGCTGCACACCTTTCCCGGCGTGTCTGCCTCTGAGGTTGACGCCAAGGACCGGACGGTCGATGACCTGCTCGCGTTGCATGATGCGGCAGCGCGGGAGTTCGCGGCCGTGGCCCGCGCGTGGGCTGAACGAGACTTCGGCTCGACCATCGACGTTGAATGGACGAGCAAGGAAGGCCGCAGGAGTTATACGTTCACGCGTGCGGCCGTGGTGGTGCATGTCTGCACACACGGCACGCATCACCGGGCCCAATGCCTGAACATGCTGCGACACCTGAACATCCCCGGCCTGAGCGACAACCTGCCCGACCCCAGCGCGGTCGATTGGCAGGCGGAGACAGAGTCGCCGGGCGTCCTGCTTCCGTAGTTGGGCGGTGGCACGGGCGTCTGGCCTGTGTCCACATGATCGAGACTGCATCAACATCAACACTCCTGCGTTCATCGGGCACGGCCCGAAATCGAGAGCATTATGACCCACACATCACCGTTCAACCGCATGCAACCTCCAATGCACGGCGCCCACAATCCCGGCCGTACCAAGGGCGTCACCACGCCCGGCTCATTCGCGCTTGCGCCTGATGTCGGCGGCCCGCTGATGTTCGCCAGCCCTGATACGCCGGGGATGCCCGCGCCGAGCGAGAAGACGGCGTGGGATTTCTTGCCGGAGGGCTGGCAGGTTGAGATGGGTCGTAGAGGCCTTATGAGACCTATTGGACCCATGCACAAGTTCGTAGAGTTCACTACGGCACGCGGTCAACCGATCCGCGTGATGTATCCGGGGGACTTTCTGCCGCGGACGCAGATTGAACACGCGAGACTGGGCATCATCACACCGCAGATGCGCCGAGTTGCCGAGCGCGAACCGCACTTTGAGATGCTCTTTCCCGGTCGCGGGGCGGTGGCCGTGCGCGATGAAGTGGCTGCGGGACGCATGGTGATCCCCGCAAATATTCATCATCTTAAGCACCGGCTTGATCCCATGTGCATCGGCCGTGCGAGTCGAACGAAGATCAACGCGAACATGGGCGCATCACCGGTTTCGAGCGGCACGGCCGAGGAACTTGAAAAACTCGACTGGGCCGTGCGGTGGGGCGCGGATACGGTGATGGATCTTTCAACCGGCGGCGATATTGATGCGTGTCGCGAGGCGTTTGTGCGGCACTCGACCGTGCCGATCGGAACCGTGCCGATCTATTCGATGATCCTGGGCAAGAGGATCGAAGATCTCGACTGGCCGATGATCGAGGCTTCGCTGCATCATCAGGCGCAACAGGGCGTTGATTATTTCACGATTCACGCCGGCGTGCGCCGTGGGCATCTTAAGTATGTCCGGAACCGATTGATCGGCATCGTGTCTCGCGGCGGCAGTCTGCTCGCCAAGTGGATGCTCGTTCACAACGCGGAGAACCCGATGTACGATCACTGGGATGACATCTGCAAGATTCTGCGTGAGTATGACGTGACGTTCAGCATTGGCGATGGATTGCGACCGGGCGGCCTCGCGGATGCGACGGATGAGGCGCAGCTCGCCGAACTCGAAACACTCGGCGAACTCACCGAGCGCGCCTGGCGACACGGCGTGCAGGTGATGATCGAAGGCCCCGGCCACGTTCCCTTCGATCAGATCGAATGGAACGCGAAGATCCAGCGTCGATTGTGCCACGGCGCACCCTTCTATGTCCTCGGCCCGCTCGTCACCGACATGTTCCCCGGCTACGATCACATCACAAGTTGCATCGGTGCGACATCCATGGCCTATCACGGCGCCGCGATGCTATGTTACGTCACGCCGAAAGAGCATCTCGGTTTGCCCAAGCGCGATGATGTCAAGCAAGGGTGCATCGCATATAAGATCGCTGCGCATGCCGCGGACGTCGCGCTGGGCATCCCCGGCACGCGCGATCAGGATGACGAACTGACCAAGGCCCGCGCAGCACTGAACTGGGAGAAGCACTTCGAACTCTCGTTCGACCCTGACTTCGCCCGCGCCCTGCACGATGAAGACCTCGACGTGGACACGGACTTCTGCGCCATGTGCGGCCACGATTGGTGCAGCGTTCGCATCAGCAAGGAGATTCAGGAGTTCGCCAGCGGCAAGGCCGACGGATTCGAACGCAACGCCGATCCGACATCGCACGGCGCGGCCGTCGGCGCGCGAACCGGCGCGCCGGTCAAGTCGGCCGCGCTCACGCCCGAGCAACAGGAAGTCCTCCGCCAACGCGGCGTCCTCTCGCCTGATGAAATTCATAAACTCGCGAAGAAAACGCGCAAGGCCGTGGGAGCGGACGCAGGCAAGAAAGCCACATGCCACAGCGACTACGTCGATCCCGATGAAGCCAGGCGCCGACAGGGCGTGGTGCAGGTGGATGTACGGCCGGCGCTGGGGATTGGGAAGGAGGATCGCATTCTCTGATGAGATCGCCACATCGTGGCGCAGGTCTGTAGCCACCGGATGAACCACGTTGTTCTGGGCGTCGCGCAAACCGCGAAGTCTGTCAATACGTTTGTTCTGATTCGGGGAATCGCGCAGTTGGGTTACTTCGCTAGCGCGCTCTGGACGCATTGACAAATCTGGAGTAGGCGTGACTCAATGGCGGACAATTCGCGGTTCACTATGTCGCGTAGCAAGGGCGGCGACGGCACCGCTCCCGTTCGAGCGTCTTGGATCTGGTCACCCGAAAGGGCCGGCGCGGCTTTGGTGAGTCCAGAATCGAGTGTTCCGGCCTTGTATTTGAAGCCGGTGACATCGGTCCATTCGACGAGTGATCGAAGAACCACATTGCGGGTAAGTACATCGGTCACGTCAGTCGGACGCCAATAGCGGCCCACATATCCGCGCGCTCCGTGGTCGTGAAACCTCAGCGTGAGCCAGTGCCGCGCGTCCCGCCCTCGCTTGGATCCGATGGGCGGGAGTACAGCAAACAGATCAATAGGACCGCATTCGATGAGACTTTGGGTTTGACTGACCAGCACCCATCCTTTCCTGGCCTGTATGGTCGACGCGATCGTCTCGATGACTTCCGGTGCGCGGGGCTTTGTGGATGCCGCCGCCCTGCGCCTGTACACGTCGTTGATCAGATCGACATAGTGCTGAATAAACATGCGAATGTCCGGCGGAGTGTTCGGCGCAAGGCGACTCATGCCTTCACTTACAGCCGATAGAACATCACGATGGGACATTGCCTTCCAATCTGCGCGCGACGGTGCTTCGCCATTGAGCGTCAAGAACACCTTGATGTGCTCCCAGCCTGGGAAGTCCCGTGCAAGCGCCGCGCCGTACTTCGTGAGCTGTTCAGATCGCTCTTTGTCAAAAAGCTTGTTCTCAACGCCGATGACGATTCGACATTCTGGTACGACGATCCTGAGATCGAGATTGTCGTGCTCCCGTCGAACTTGGGCACGGCAAAAGTCACTTGGCCGCGCGACCGTGCTTGTGACAGAACTACTGCTCGTGATAAGAGCCATGAAGCAACTCAGGAAGAGGTCTCGTTGCCCGTGACTCTCCGTTGGGTCTAGCAGCCAGCCAAGAAAAGTCGAATGCCGGATTTCATGCGCATCCAGGCGCAGAGTTCGGAAGATATTGAAGACGGGCAGATCACTATCGGGCACCAGCGGGGCATACCGGGACTCGGACGAGTCAGACGACACTGAAGTATTGTCCATGTGTAATCCTATTCCCTGATTTCATCCGGCAGCCCCATGCCGCCTTGGGACTCCGACGGGAACGCCGGGGGATCGGCACCGCAATGCCAAGATCGCTGATCGCTTGCGCCGGGTCGAGTCCATCGACGAATGAATCGTCGAGAAAGCGGATCATCGCTGGCCGTCGCGCACCATTCTCACCCCCTACTTCGGCGGATCCCAGATCTTCGGCTTGACTTCGCCATAGGTCTCCTGCTCGATCCACAGAAGGTAATCTGCCACCGACATCTTTTCCTCTTTCGCGTATTCGATGATCGTTGCGTTGTAGGTCGGCTCGAACGAGCCCGAGTCGAAGTACCATTCGCCGTCGATCAGGTCATACTTGTACGTCCAGCCTGGGATCGCTTCGAGTTCCTTCGGCTTCATCGCCCGCACGGCCAGGCCCACGGCCGCGCCCACCATTCTGCGCCGACCGAGGCGTACACGGCCGCCGGACTCTTCGATCGGAAAGCCCATTTGAATCTCGGCCGTATCGCCATAGATGGTGCATGTCATGGGATAGACGCCCATGTCCGCATCGAGCACGAGCATCTGCTCGTCGATCATCCAGATCAGCAGGTCGTTGACGTTCATCATGCGCAGTTGCACGGGATCGACGCGGTTGCGCAGCGCGAGGACCATCTCCATCCGCGCCGGGCTGAGTTTTTTGACCGCGTCGGCCGGGGCCGTCAGCGCCGCATGAAGAATCTCCTCATACCGCTGAATCGATGCCGGAGATAGCACGGCACGAAGTTCACGCCAATCGTTGCCCGCGATGGCGTCCTCACCCCGGTGGTACTGAGACAAAACCGCATCCTCGGGCGTCTTCTCACACCCCACCGACATCGCCACGGCCGCGCACACACAGGCCCATCTTGCAAGCATTCTCATGTTGGTCGCTCCATGCAGCCTCACCCTTTTCCCGGGCCTACCCCGCCCGCGGATCAGCACCAAGTTACAACATCCGACCCCCCTTGTCAAGCGGCTTGATACAACTTTGCCCAAGCGCCGGGGGGACAGCAGCCCACCCTACTCGTTCGCGGCCGCGACCCCCCCGGTCGGCGGACCTGTCATGGACACGCAGGGTCCGGCCAGCGGCATGGTCTCCCGGCGTCCTGACGGTAGATCGGGGGTACATGACAATTCGACCCGCGGTCGGGCGATACAGTTCCTGTATGCTGATCTGGAAGCCCCCCAAGACGGCCGTCGCCTTTTTTCGGATCGAGCCGTTCGAACATCTCGTTGGCAACCAGTTCGACGTTGCGGAGCGCGAGAAGCGGGATCGCCTTGTGGCCGAGTTTCTGGGGCCATTGGGGATGAAGTCATCGCGGTACGAGTCTCTCACATTGCCGTTGTCCGATGCACGCTGGCCGGCGTTGCTCGATGCCCTCGATGAGGCTCGTAGAGCGGCGTTGGTGCACATGAGCGTGTGCTTCATCGAAGAGCGATGGCCCAAACCTTCCGATAAGCATGCTTGGTTCGACCTGGGAGTCTTCGAGTTCGACTCGCCACGCCGCACGCCCAAGGGTCGTCACTTCGGATGGCGCGAGGGGCCTCATCTGGCATCGCAGGCGTTCTTCGACTGCGTGCAGACGCACGGCCTGACGGGACTCTCGTGGCTGCCCCTGGAGGATTCTCGGCGGGACGATCCCATCACCTGGTATGAAGTCTTCGCGGAACAGCCGATCGGGCGAGGACTGGATCATCCACTGATTGATCCGCGAAAGGTGGAAGCGGACTCGGCCAAGTACAAAAGAAAGTTTGATCCCACGCGACAGTTCGGAATCGAGATCGCGTATCTCGAGCAGTGGCGTGGCGATGCGATCATCGACTGTTCGGTGATTCCTCGACTCATCACCCTGACATCGGCAAGAAACTTGTTCCGCGTGCATGGACCCAAGCGCATGGTCCGGGAGCACCTCCCGCAGACCGACTTCGCGTATCGCGGATGGGGCTGGGATCGCGACAAAGGCCCCGGCGGGGCGGGACGACCCATCCGCAGCATCTGTTGCAACGCGCGCACTCGCACGATCCTCATTGAGTCGGGCCTGATGAAGCCCGCGTGGTTCAAGCCTATCGCGACCGTCCCCGCCGCGGAAGCCGTGTCCGAAGTCCTCGATCGCACAGTCCCCGGGCCAATTCCTCCGCCGATCTACACACCCGCCGAAGCGGCGGTCGAACGAACTCGCCGGGAGGCTGTCATCGCCGTTAGGGAAGAGGAGCAGGGCCGATTGCAGTTTTCATCGACGGATGAGGCGGTCGGTGAACTCGAGCGCCGAATCGCCCACGGGCAACTGCCCTGGCCGCCCGCGCGTGAGTTCAAGGAGTTTGACGAGATTCGCGCCGCGCCACTGTGGGACAAGGCGCCGGTGGCCTGGCAGCGTGCCGCGCCGATGCTGCCGCTTGCCGCCCGGTGGGAATCGGAAGTCGAAGAGTTCGATTTTTTCCTTGTGCCTCCGGAGGTCAACGACTGGCTGCTCGACGGCGACCATGGCAACGACCCGGGTGATGTGCCTTCAACCGATGACCTGATCCTCGCGCGAAGCGAGTTCGGAGACTGGTATGCCGTGCGCATGGATGATCCACTCTTGCCTGCGGATGCGGCCGTGAGATTGTGGGACCACGAAACACTGTCGATCCAGAGTGAATGGCCGAGCGTGGGGGCGTTCATCGCGGAACTGCTCACACTCGGCGACATAAGCGAAACGATCGACTGATTCACCGGATTCACGCGATCCACAGCGGGCGGGTTCCTACGATCGTGTTTTGCTGGCATCTCACAACCGATTTCGGAGCCTCCCATGCCCACCGTCCCCGCCTTTGCCGCCCAGTCCGCCACATCGCCGTTGGCCCTCATGTCGATCCCGCGCCGCGAGGCGGGGCCGCGCGATGTGCAAATCGAGATTCTGCACTGCGGCGTCTGCCACAGCGATCTGCACATGGCCCGCAATGAGTGGGGCATGTCCGTGTACCCCTTCGTCGGTGGGCACGAGATCGTCGGGCGTGTCACTCGCGCGGGGGCCGAGGCTCGGGCGTTCAAGGAGGGGGACATCGTGGGCGTCGGATGTCTCGTGGATTCATGCCGCACATGCGAATCCTGCCGCGCGGGCCTGGAGAACTACTGCGAGAACGGCATGGTGATGACGTACGGCTCGCCGGACAAGCACGGCACAGCCCCGGTGACCTATGGCGGGTATTCAACCTCCATCACCGTGGACAGGGACTTCGTGCTTCGCATCTCCGATCGACTCGACCCGGCCGGGGCCGCGCCGCTGCTGTGCGCGGGCATCACGACGTATTCACCGCTGCGCTATTACAAGGTTGGCAAAGGCACGCGCGTCGGGGTCGTCGGCCTCGGCGGCCTGGGCCACATGGGCCTGAAGCTCGCCCGGGCGATGGGCGCACACGTCGTCCTCTTCACCACGTCCCCCGGCAAGGCCGAGGATGCCACAAGACTCGGCGCACACGAGATCGTCATTTCAAAGGATGCCGACCAGATGAAGCGTGCGGCCAACTCGCTCAACTTCATTCTCAACACCGTGGCCGCACCGCACGACCTCAATCCCCTGCTCAACTGCCTGCGCCGCGATGGTACGATGTGCCTGGTGGGTGCGCCGGATCGTCCGCACCCGCCGCTGGACATCATGGGCCTGCTCTTCCGGCGTCGCGGGGTGGCGGGTTCCCTCATCGGCGGCCTGCGCGAGACACAGGAGATGCTCGACTTCTGCGCTGAGCATCGCATCACAGCCGACATCGAACGCATCCCCATGCAGAAGATCAACGAAGCCTACGAACGCATGCTCCGCAGCGATGTGCGATATCGTTTTGTCATCGACATGGCATCGCTCAAGTCATAGCGTTGGGGCAACTGTCAAGTCTGATTGGATCCGGTGGGGCGGGCGTCTCGCCCGCCTCCCGTGCGTGTCCGATGCGCAATGATTCATCCCAGCGCCAAAGCGGTGAGCGATCTTGCGGTAGCCCTGCCGGCCTTCACACGCGATGGTGTGCGGCCGACGCGGGCCATACACTCCACCCATGCTCACACGCAGCGCGATCTCTATGGTGCTCATCATCTGCACGGCCATGGCGTCGTGCGCGTCGCGCCCAACCGCTCCCTACCTCGCGGAAGACTCGCCGTCGGATTTCACGCTCGAGATCACCGTGCGTTCATCGCGTACCGGCGAAGTCCCCCGCGCGCTCCGCGCCGGGCGGTACATCCTCGAACCCGGCGGCGCGCTGCGCGCATCGGTGGGTCAGGGCGCCACGCATGGGACGTACCCCCCGCGCTCGGCGGATGTCGATCCCATCGAGGTCGAGCGCATCTGGCGGCTGGTGCGCGATTCCGGACTCCTCATCGAGTCAAGCCCCTATGCGATTTCCACGCCGGAGGATGCGTGGAATTCCGCGACGCGGGCTATGGCCGTCGTGACCATCGTCAAGCAGGGTCAGCGATCGTCCTTCGTCGTTCCGCTGGAAGATCCCAACCCAACCCCGCGAAACATCGCCGTCGTCGTGGACCGCCTCGCGCGCCTCGCGGGCGTGCCGGGATAGCCGTCGTCGGCCTACCGTTGCGTCATGGCCGCCCGTACTTCTCGCAAGCCCGTGCAGGGTGCTTCCGCCGTGGAGATTGATCCGCGATGGCGCATCATCCTGCTCGCCGGACCCGAACTCTTCCTGCAGGCGGAACTGACGCGACGCATTCGCGCTGCGCTCGAAGAGGCCCACGGCGGCGTCGATGTCGCCCTGCATGACGGCGCCTCAGCACGCCCGGCCGACGTGCTCGATGACTGCCGCTCGCTCGGACTCATGCAGCCGTATCGCATGGTCATCGTCGATGCGGCGGATCAGTTCGTCAAAGAAGACAGTCGTCCGATTGTCGAGCGTTACGCGGTCGCGCCCAGCGAGAGCGCGACGCTGGTTCTTCGCGCCTCGACGTGGCACAAGGGCAAACTTGATTCGCTGATCGAAGCCTGCGGCGCGGTGATCCCATGCACCTCTCCCGCAAACATCCCCGCATGGCTCACACAACACGCCAAGGAGATCGGCGTGCGCATTTCCACCAAGGCGGCCGCGCTCCTCGTCGATCGCGTCGGCGATGATCTTGGGCGTCTGCATGGGGAGTTGGAGAAACTTTCGCTCGCGGCCTTGGACACGGGCGGTGAGATTTCCGATGCCCTCGTCGCCGAGATGGTGGGGGCGACGCGCGAAGAGGATGTCTGGAAGAGTCAGGCTCGGCTGCTGGCGGCGAATCCCGAGGCCGCGCTGAAGCACCTGCATACGTTGCTCGATGCCGGTCCGCGCGACGCGACCGTCCCCGTGGCCTATCTGTGCATGGACCTCGCGCGGAAGATGCACGCCTGCGCCCGGGGCATCCAACAAGGTGTTTCCCCGAATGCCGTCGCCGCGGAACTCAGACTCTGGACAGCCAAGGAAGAGGTGATCGCGCTGGCCCGCAAGGCCGGGCCGAAGCGCGCCGCACGCCTTTTCGCGCAATCCGTGGCCATCGACCACAGGCAAAAAACAGGCGTTGGAGATGCCGTTCGCGGCCTCGAAATCCTCACCCTCCGATTCGCCAGTCTCAGCCGTTGACCTTCCGATACAGCCTCGCCGGCGGAGCCGGCCGTGGGCCGTTGCGCCCGCGCCGGGAGCCGGGGCCGTGAAACAACCACGTCATCACCGTCGTCGAATGTCCGCCGGACTCTTGCTCGCCGCATCGGCCGGGGTGCTGGCTGGATGTCTCGCGCGTCCGTATGACACCCCCGTTAACACGAGCCTTGGCAAACTCGCCGCGTCGCGCCAGGCGACATCGCCCGCCGGGCCTTCACCCGCAGCGCGATCCACGCCTGCGGCGGACGCCCTGGACATCGAGCGTTACGCGAAAGACCTGCAGGCCATGCTCGAAGGTGGTGGCGCGACACCCACGCCGCCGCCGGTTCACGCCGCGCCGCCCGCCCCGGCCATCGCCGATGCGCAGCGCGAGGGCGAGATGCAAGGCTCGCTTGAGGTCAGCGAGCCGTCTGATGCGCCGATCGATCCAGACGCGCCCGCGATGGATGTCGCCGGTGAATCGACGACCGTCGCGCCCCCGCCGATCTCGCTCGATGCGCACATCGCGACGACGGCCGCGGAACTTCGCGCGCTCCTGCGACAGCGTTCAACGGGTTCGCTCGATCCGCTGCGCGATGAGGCGATCGCGGCCGTGCTTGATGTCCTTGTGGAAGCGCCGGCAACGACGATGAGCGATGACCTCGCCCCGGCCGAGCGCGAGGCGCTCACCGCGCTGCGGGACTTCATGTCCGGCCTGTTTGCGTGGTCATCGGGGAGCGAAGCGGTGGACCCGGCCGACCTCGCGCAGGATCTGGCCGAGCGGATGGCGCTGGCCGGCGGCCTTCGCATTCGCGAAGCCGTGCTCTGCACGCGCGTGCAGGGCTTCGGGCGTTTCACGCCGCGAGATTCGACGACATTCCTCGCGGGCCGCTCGCATCAACTGTTCCTGTATACGGAGATCGAGCGTTTCTCGCGTCGCGCGATCGCGCCGACGGAATCCGACGTTTCGGAATGGGCGGTGGAAATCTCGCAGGAGTTGAACCTGTGGCACGATGCGCCCACGCCGATCCTTGCGTGGCGTCGTGCGGAAGAGCGCGTGATTGAGACCTTCCGCGGTCCGCGCCGCGATTTCTATCTCGTTCACACGATCGAACTGCCGCGCACGCTCACAGTCGGGGCGTATGTGCTCAAGGTCATCGTGCGCGACAAGGTGAGCGGATCGCAGGCCGAGGCCGTGATCCCGATCCGCGTCGTCGCCGATCCCGGCCTGCTCAACGCGCGCTAAAGAGCCGATCGCGCAAGCGATCGAAGCGGCGCTTCGCTCGCGGCGATGGATCCTGCGCGAAACATTGAATTCCGAGGCAGAAATCATCGATTGCCTGCGCAATCGGCTCGTTGAAGATCACCACTTCCCCCACGTCACATCCCGCGCCACCGCGTCGCGCAGCATCGCAAGATACGCCTCGCGCGACACTTCCACACACCCGAACCGCTCCAGATGCGGATTGGAGAACTGCGCATCAAGCAGCGTAAACCCGCGCCGACGCAGATGCTCGACGAGACGCACAAGACACACCTTGCTCGCATCCGTCCCGCCAAGCGCGGGACGCGAGAACATCGACTCGCCCGCGAAAAGCCCGCCCACGGCCACGCCATACAACCCACCCACCAGCACCGGCCCACTCTCGCCATCAATCCACGCCTCGACGCTGTGGGCACGCCCCTGGCGATGCAGCATGACATACGCCTGCATGAGTTCCGAACTGATCCACGTTCCGTCGCCGTCGTCGCGCGGCGCAGCGCACTCGCGAATCACGCGGGCAAACGCCTCATCGCTCGTCACGCGAAAGCGCCCGCTGCGCACGCGCTGCATCAGCGATCTGGGCGCGTGGAACGTCTCCAGCGGAATGATCGCACGCGGATCAGGGCTGAACCAGTGAATCTCACCCGTGCCAGGCTCGGCCATCGGAAACCAGCCCGCGCGGTACGCATCAAGCAGCATGGCCAACCGTAGCAATCCGGGCCAGTTACCGAAACTCGCCCCGCAATCGCACGTGCGGCCGCGGTCCTGCCCACAGGGCAATCGCAAAGTCCATTGGATCCGGTGGGGCGGGCGTCCCGCCCGCCTCCCTTGCGTGTCCGACGGGCGATTGCACAACCGACAGTCGAAGGCGCGAGCAATATGTGATTGCCGTGGTCTCGCACACGCCTTTCGCACCTTCAAACACTCCCGGCATACACTTCGCGCAGATGGAACACCCCGCGACCTGCACTCCAACCGAGGAAAACGTGCAGGCTCATCCCACGCAAACGGGCATTGACGCAACCGACGCATGCACAGCGCCTCGTCGCTCACGCCCGCTCGTGCGGGTCTTCATCATTACGGTGGTGTTTTCGGCGGTTTCGGGCCTCATCGCCGGCGCGGGCTTTCCGATCTATGTGGAAGCCGGACCGTTCGAACAGTTTCAGGCGATTCTGTGGGGACTCATCGCGGCCGTCGCCATGTTTCTCGCGATCCGTCAGACACGCGGGCCGGATCTGGCCGCGATGATCTTGTTTTCCGTGTTGGCCGTCGCGGCGTGCGCCCGCGAGTTTGATGCCCATGTGCATCTCAACCCCGAAGCGCTCGGGCCCCTCGGCGTGCGGTTCCGCTCTCGATGGTGGCTGGACCCCGAAGTCAGTCTCATGCTCAAACTCGGCTGGCTTCTGATCGCTGCCACGGCCATGGCCCTGATCCTCGTGCCGCTGTGGTTCAGTCGCGGCCCGCTGATTCGCGCGGTGGTTCGCCGCGAGCCGATGGCGTGGTGCTTTGGCGCAGTCGGCCTGCTCTTTGTCTTCAGTGTCGTGTGCGATGATCTGCTTCGATATCGCGTGCCGTTGTCCGTGACGCAGCCGACTGAGGAACTCGCGGAAACGCTCGCACCCGTCGCGTACTTTCTGGCGATTCTGGTGTTCCACCATTCCGCGAGCAAGGGATGGAAAGTTGAAGCGCCTGCCACGGCCGAAGCCGCAGTCGCCACGGCGGACTCCGCACAGGATACCGTCGAAACGCCCGCGCCGAGCATCGACACAACCGGCGCCCGTCACGTCCAAGAGGCCAGCGCTACGCAAGTTTGAGGTCGCGAATCGCCGCGAGCAGTCGCCCGTGCACGGCCGGGGGGGCACACACGATCCCCTTGTTCTTCTCAAGCCCACGCCCGTGCGAAAAATCAAGATCGCGACCCGCGATGTCCGTCGTATACGCGCCGGCCTCGGCCGCGATCAGCGCCCCGGCCGCGTGATCCCAGATGCGCTCGACATAATCCTTCTTCGTCGGCATGCGCAGGTACGCATCCGCCTGACCCCGCGCGACGACGGCATACTTGCACTGCGAATCCAACCGCGCCGGCTCGCGCGTGGGCCCAACTTTCGCGAGAATCGCGGCCGTGTCGTCCTGCTTGCTGTGCCCGGATTCGACGGATTCGCAAACGGAAATTGGCTGATTCGGCGCGGGGTCAAGGCGTCGAATGCGAATGGGTTCCGCGGAACCGTCGGCGGTGGTTTCATACACGCCCAGGCCGCGTGCGGCGTAGTACAGACAACCTTCGGCATCGGGTTCATCCAGCGGGCGCGAAAAATCCCGCGGAAGATTCGGACATCCAAGCACGCCGATGATCGGTTCCCCGCCGTCGATATACGCCAGCGCGATGGCATACTGCTGCCCGCGCAGGAAGCCTTTGGTCCCATCAACCGGATCGAGCGTCCAGAACGCCGCGTGCCTCGTGTCGCCCGCGCCCGCATCGATCGCGTCGAGCACCGAGGCCTCAGTGACATCCGGCCAGAAATCCTTGACTGCCGCGAGCGTCGCCTCAAGATGCGCCGCATGATCCTCATCGCGCAGAAAGTGGCTTGTCTCCTCGGCCACGAGGATCATGTCTTTGCCGTGCGCCTCGCGAAGGCTCCGCGCGATGATCGCCTGACAGGCGAAGTCCGCAACGGTGACGGGACTCTTGTCATCCTTGGTGATGGCCCGCACATCATCGAGCGCGGCCTGCACCTGTCGGCACACCGCGCACGCCTCCGCCACCGCCCTTCGCGCCGTCTCGGCCAATGCTGCATGATCAACCATGAAAAAGTCCTTATCAAGTGATGCTTGGCGCTCCCTCAGGAACGAGTGGGAAGGGCCGGTGCATTCGCATCGTAGCCGTGCCGCCGCGCTGTGGATCGACTCACGCCCGGTGGCACGGGCGTCTCGCCTGTGCGAACACTTCCTGCTTCACAATCAACCCTGAATCGCGATCGACCCACAGCGCGCCAATGATCCATCGCAACTTCAGCAGAGAGGGAGAAGGATCGAATGCGGCGAATTCACTGGTTTCTCTTGTCGGTCTTGGCGTGCTCGGCCGCCCACGCCCAAACCCCCGTCCGCGTCGCGACGTGGAACATCCTCGAAGTCGGCACGCGCGGATCAAGCCAATACAACGCCGCGCTGATGACCATCCGCCGACTCGAGCCTGACGTGATCGGGCTAAACGAGATCGCAAACAACACCGACATCCAGAACTTCCTCCTGCTCGCACAGGATGCCGGCTATCCACATCGCATCGTGCCCTCCACCAACCCGTGGGGAACCATGCGCAACGGGTTCATGAGCCGTTTCCCCTTCACGGCCTCGACCATTCACACGGCGCCCGCGCTCTCGGGCGATCCGCTCGCCAACGACATCACGCGCTATCACGTCGAGATCACTGTCGATGTCCCCGGCGAGGCCCGCGATCTCACCCTGATCACGCAGCACTTCAAGGCCAGCAGCAACACGACCGACTTTTTCCGGCGTGCCGTCGAGTCCATCCGCATCGCCCAGTCCCTCGATGGTCTCGATGTCGATCGCGACGCCTACATCGTCATGGGGGATGTCAACGAAGAAATTCACACGGTTCCGCGCACGCCCAACCCCTTCTTCAGCATTCCTTCGGGGATGCCCTCCGGCTGGCGACTCGGCAGCGATCTGGCCCAGATGCTCTCGACGACCGGCATCATCAACGATCCATTTCATCACCTCAGCACGCTCTCCGGCCCGGGCATGACCGCGCTCTTCGCGCGGCAGACCACAAACTCGTTCATCACATATCCCGGTTCCGGCCGCAGACTCGACTACATCTTCACCAGTCCCGCGATCACCGGGCGTCTTCCCGTCGGAGAGGTGTACAACTCGGCGAACGAAGCGATTCCCGGCCTGCCAAAGTTCGGGAAGCCGCTGATGGCCGGCGCGAGTCTGATCGCCTCGGACCATTACCTCGTCTTTGCCGACATCACTGTCCCGCCGCCGTTCAATCCGCCGACGATCCTGAGTTTCTCCGGCCTCGCCATTGTGCCCGGTGTAGGCATCACGACGGAGCGTGACCTCGTGCGCTTCGATGAGGATAAGGCCGCGTGGTCGCTGGTGTTTGATGGCGCGATCGCGGGGCTGGCCAAGGCGCGAATCAGCGCGCTGGCCGTGCTGCCCTCGGGACAGATGCTCATCACCTTTGCGGAGGACGTTGAAATCGCCGACCTCTACGGCGGTCCCAACGGCCCGCTCGTCGAGCCGACGGACGTCGTCATGTTTGAACCCCCGCCGGGACTGGGCCTTCCGCCACGCCCCGTCGAGCTCGTGCCGATCTTTTACTTTCATGGCCGGAGCGTGGGACTCGACACGGCTGCCGAAGCGATCGATGCGCTGCATGTGCTGGCTGATGGACGATTGCTGATGTCAACGGCGGGTCCGCTGAGCGTGCCGGGCCTGACGGCCGCGGATTCGGACATCGTCGCGTTCACGCCCAGGAAACTTGGCGCGAAGACGGCGGGCGAGTTTGCACGATTTTTCACGGGTTCGCAGGTCGGGCTGTCGCCCAACACGTCCGAGGAAATCGACGCCATCGCCGTCACACGCGAGGGACATCTGCTCATCTCAACGCTCGGTTCATTCAGCGTCCCCGGCGTCAATGGCACGGGACTGGACGTTCTGCGGTTCGTGCCCGCGAGTCTCGGCGCGACCACGGCCGGGGCGTTTTCCATCTACAGCCGCCCCTCGCGCGATGGGATCGATCCCACCGAAAACGTCGCGGTGCTTCATGTGCTCGACTAAGGAGCCGATCGCGCAAGCGATCGATGTTTGTTCGTTTCGGAAGCGTGCTGGGCGGTGCGTTCGCGAATTTCAGCGTCGAACGGGTGCGTTCGATTGCTTGCGCAATCGGCTCATTGGCTTGCAAGAGCCGATCGCGCAAGCGATCGAAACCTGACTCCCTTCGCGCGATTCCTCCTCGTGCCCGCCGCCTGCATACGCTCGCCGCAGCCATGTCCGCGCCTCCGCTTATCTCGACACCGCGACTCACGCTCACCTGGCCCGCGCCCGAGCAGATCGACGGGTACTACAACGCCATCATCGGCACCGACATCTTCGACACGCTGATCTGGGATGGTCCGACGAGTCCTGGTGACCTGCACGACTATTGGAAGCATGCCATCAACACGCCCGTCGATGACCTCACGCAACACTTCAACCTCGCCGTCATAGAGAACGCCTCGAGCGCGATGATCGGCGGCATCAGCTGGCGACCCGTGAACAACAACCCCGAAATCATCGATATCGGCTACGCCTTCGCAAAGCCCTTCCACGGGCGCGGCTACGCCACCGAAGCGGTGGGGGCGCTGACCGACTTCGGCTTTCGCAACCGGCGTGCCGAGCGCGTCTTCGCGACGGTCTTTGTCGACAATGTGGCCTCGCGGCGCGTGCTTGAAAAGTGCGGTTTCGCCCATGAAGGCACGCTGCGCCGCGCTGTCTGCAAACGCGGCCAGTGGCGCGATGAGTGGATGCTCGCCATCACGCGGCCGCAGTGGAGCGAACGCGCCTGAACCAACCGCCGAAACAGGAGGATGCACACATGCACGTCAAGCGCGCCCTGAATCGCTTTGATCATGTGGTCGCCACGGCCATGGAGCGCTACGGCCACTTGCTCCACCGCATCACGCTCGGCCTCGTCTTCATCTGGTTCGGCACGCTCAAACTCGTCGGCGTCTCCACCGCCACATCCATCATCGCCCACACGGTTTTCATCGGCTCGCCGCAAACCACCGTGCCCATTCTCGGCCTCTGGGAGGCCGTGATCGGCGTGTGCCTGATTGTTCGGCCATTGGTCCGCGTAGCGATTTTGCTTCTGGCGGTGCGCCTTGTCGGCACGCTGCTGGCGCTGGTCATCATGCGCGAGGCGTGCTTTCAATCGACACCCTGGGCGCCGACCATCGAGGGCCAGTTCCTCATCAAGGACTTGATGCTCTTTGGCGCCGCGATGGTCATCGGCGGCACGGTGCGCGCTCAACCGCCCGCCGGCGTGCGACATTGACGCCCGATCAGATCGGCAGTTTGTCCAGTTCCTTCTGCACGCGATCCGCCAGACGCGACATCATCGACGCGCTGAAGTCAAACTTCAATCCCGCCGCCTCAAACAACTCCGGCAGCGGACGACTCCCGCCCAGCGACAGCGCCCGCTGATACGACTCCACGGCCGTGCGCTCGCCCTCTTCCAGCGCCCGCACCCACAGTTGCAGCGAGCCGAGCAGGGCGATGCCATACTCGATGTAATACATCGGCGCGGTGAACAGGTGCGGCTGGCGATGCCATGCGATCTCCCGCAGGCGCTCCATCCCGCTCCACGACACACCGGGACCGAATCGCTCATCGAGCGAGATCCAGTGCCGCACGCGCTCCTCGCGCGTGTGCGTTGGATGGCGATACATCCAGTGCTGAAAGGCGTCGATTGTCGCGATCCACGGCAGGATGGCCATCGAAGATTCGAGATGCCGCCGCTGCGCCCGCGCGTGGTCCGCATCGCTGGGGTAAAACGCGTCGCGCCCGCCCCAGTGACGCATCGTGAGCAGTTCCATCGACATGCTGGCGACTTCGGCGAACTCAATCGGCGAGTGGCGATAATGCACCAGCGGCTCATCCGCGCACAGCATCGCGTGAAACGCATGGCCGGCTTCATGCACCATCGTCTCGACATCGCGGTGCAGCCCGGCCGCGTTCATGAAGATGAACGGCTTGCGCTGCCGATCGCGCATGGAGAGATACCCGCCGGGCGCCTTGCCCCGGCGCGAATCAAGATCAAGCATCGCGCCATCATCGGCGCCACGCGCTTCCGAGCCGTCGCCCAGCGTTTCAAACAGCCCCGCCAGTCGCCCGTCGAGACGACGGAACACGGCGCGGGACTTGCGAACAAGGTCCACGCCGCCCTCGAACGGCCGGAGCGCCTCGCGACCCTTGACATCCACCGCCATGTCCCACGGCCGAAGTTCATCGACGCCGAGCGCGGCCTTGCGCTGCTCGCTGAGCCGGCGCATCAGCGGCACGAACACGCGGGCGCACGAATCGTGATACGCCTCGCACTCCCTGGGCGTGTAGTCAAACCGCCGCTTGGCCTTGAACGTGTATTCGACATACGTCGCAAAGCCCGCGTTCCTCGCCATCGTGTCGCGAAGCCCCACGAGCCGGTCGAAAATGCCGTCGATCCGCTCGGCATCCTTCGCCCGGCGGTCGGCCACGAGTCGCCATGTCTCTTCGCGCACCGTGCGATCCGTCGATTCCTGATACTTGCCCATCTGCGGCAGCGTGCGCTCTTCGCCCTGATACATCACCGTCATCGCCCCGCAGATCTGCTGATACTCCGTCGAGAGTTTCTCCTCTTCCGTCTGAATCGGCACGTTCTCCTGTCGAAAGAGTTCCACGGCCGCGATCGTGTCCCGCGCGAGCACTTCATACCGCCGTGCATCAAGCGGGAATTGTCTGGTGAGTTCCGCCTGTCGCTTGTCGAGTTCGAAAGCGCGTGGCTTCAGCCGCGGCTGGATCTCTTCGACGAAGCGCATGTACGCCGCCTGGGCCGCTTTGTCGTCGGTGCGGCAGGTCATCGTGATGTACAGGTTGGCTTCCGCCTCATTGGTGGCGGCGTCAAGATCGCTGCGATCGCGCAGCCACCGCTCAAAGGCGGCGGGCGAGGCGATGTCGCGCCCGGCGAGATCATCGAGCAGCGGCTCGAGATGGTCCCATGATGTCGCATCAACCGCGTCGGACACGAATGAGTCGGCATGTGCTGTCATCGAATCAGACTCCCTTGCAGTTCCCGCGCGATCGGCGAGCCGCGCATGTCGCGCACCGGATTCCAGTTATACATCAGTCCGCTGTGCCGGTTGAGCCGAGTGGTTCCCCGGTGACACGCCGACTTGACGGGCATCATACGCGCGCCCGCGCATGAAAAACGCCCCGCGAGGCTCGCGGGGCGCTGGAGAAGTTCGCAACACCGGACCGCCGCGTTATCGCATCAGATCACGCAGCAGTTTTTCGTTCTGTTCCACCCACTCGTCGAACTGGGAATCAAGCATGCCCAGCGTGAGCAGCTTGTGGTTCGGATTGTTCTTGCACATCGCCTTGATCTGGTCGAACGCCCGCCGGGCACGCCCGACGAACGGCGCCCGCTCGCGGCGATCCTGAATGCCCTGGGCAACCTGAATCGACGTGGCGTAGGTATCCCAGTATTCCTGAAGTTTGATCTGATCCTCATAGGTCTTTTCGCGGAACTGCATCTGCATCTGTTCCGCCTGTGAAACCGGCCACATGATGCCCGGAACCGGCGAACCGACCCATTCGATCTCTCCGACCTTGAGCAGCTTTTCGAGTTCCTGCAGCGTGTCGGCCGTGCCCTTGGAGAACTTGAACTTCGCGGCCTGGGTGGAATCGAACGTGAGAATCTTGTCGCCTGGGTTGACCAGATGATCGCCTTCCTCGTTCTGATACCATGTGACATCGCCGTTGGCGTCGATCGTCGCGGAAAGCGGTTCAAGGATCTGCATCGACCGCATGATCTTGGGGTCATACCCGCCGCGGGCGGAAATCTGCTCCATCATGTACAGCACTTCTTCAAGGCCGCGACCTGCCATGGCGGTCATCGGCCCCGACCAGCCGGTGCAGCCGCCATAGGCCGCCTTGGTCGTGAAGTAGATCTCGGGGATCGCGTGCGCCGTCATCGCGGCCGCGGAAATCGCCCACTCGATCCACGCCACCACGCGGAAGCGAGGCTTGAACTCTTCGTGGATGATGTCGGACAGACGCTTGATCTCGAGCAGCGCGCCGCCGCCGGAGTTGATCCGGAAGACCACGATGTCAACCTGATCGCGTTCAAGAACCGGAATCGCCCGGCGAAGCGTCTCGGCCGTCATGTACATGCCGACCATGTCCTTGTCCCCGCCCTCGCCGAGCGTGATCACCGCCGCACGCGTCACACCGGGGCGACGCGTCGCAGGCTTGGGATCGGCGGGCTTGACGGCCTCCGGCCCCGCCACCGGCTTCGCCGCGTCGCGTTCAACCGACTTTACGTCGGCCGGCGCCACCACCTGCACCGTCTCGATCCCCGCGATCTTCACCCGAATCCACAACCAACCGTCAACCTCGCGCTCGATCGCGCCGCGATACACCGTGCCGTTGTTCAACGTCACGACATCCTCGGCCCGCACGCCGGCCACGCCCAGCATCATCGCCGCGATCACCGCGAGTACTTTCGTCCACATTCTGGTTTGCATCTTCATGGTCGATTCCTCTCATCTCAACGCTTCGCAACCTGACGCGAAGGTCGTCGTGTTCCGATCACCGCCTGTCCTGCATCTGTTCGAGTTGAATCCGCTTCTTGATGATCTCGAGCGTGTTCTTGTCCGGCACGCCCTCCGCCCGCGGATCAAGGCACTCTTCGTACCGTTCGATCAGCCGGATGATCTCGTCGAGCTTGCGCTGCTGACGCCCGCGGGCCTGCGTGCGCTCGCGATACTCGCCCGGCGGCTCAACCTGGATCTCTTCGAACTCCTGCCACATCCGTCGAAGGTCGCGGCCGTACATCGCGATTCCCTGACGCCACTGCGACAGAATCGCCTCGGCCCGCCCGTTGAGGATCGTGTGGTTCCGCGCGATCCCAAGCCGAAAGAGCAGATCTTCCAGCGTGTCCACCGTGCCCTTGGAGACCTTGAGTTTCTCGGCCAGGTCCGCACGAAGCGTCAACACGTCGTTGCCTTCGCCGGTCACGCGCTCCCGCACCGTGTCGGCGAACGCTTCAAGCCGCCCGTTGTCCGCGAGCAGAAACTCGCCCGGCTCGGGGAGTCGCTCATGGAAGACCGGCGTGTCGCCGTCCATCGAATAACTCAGCACGTATTCCAGAAGCATCATCGCGTTGACGATCTTCGGGTCATACCCGCCCTGAATCGCCATGCCCCGGGCCGTGGCGCCGAACAG
This sequence comes from uncultured Phycisphaeraceae bacterium, assembly GCA_964614515.1. GTDB lineage: Bacteria > Planctomycetota > Phycisphaerae > Phycisphaerales > UBA1924 > CAZTPJ01. The sequence continues at coordinate 74,228 of CAZTPJ010000001.1, forward strand.
CGAGTACATCTTCTGCCGCACGACTTCGTCGCCGAAACTGCCGTAGTAGATATCGAGTCCGCCGAGGCCGCCCATCTTGCCCCGGCTGTGGAAGTAGATGTTCGGGCACGAGAGCGGAATGAACGCCCCGCCGCCCATCGCGTTCTTCACCCAGAACACGATCTCAGGCGTCTTTTCCCACTCGCGCGGGATGTCGCGGAAGAACATCGGCGCGATGTCTCCCGCCCGCATCATGTCAGAAAGGTTGATCATCGTGTCGTCGGTCAGTTCCTGCAGACCCTCATACAGCGACCAGTCATTGTTCATCACAACGATCAGGTAATCCGGCTGCATCCGACGCGCATCACGCAGCGCATCGCGGATCGGCGTCTGCGAAATGTCCGTCGGGAACCATCCCTTGAGTTCCATCACATACACGGACTTGACGTTGCTGCCGGGATCCACGGCCGCGGCCGCTTTCGCAACGTTGGCCTTCGCTTCCTTTGGCGCCTCTTCCTTGGGCACGCCGCGTTCGACCTTGAGGATGTCCGCCTTGGCATAAGTCGCTTCGGCCTCGATCCCGGCCACGCGAACCTTGAACACCACATGCGTGTCCGTCTCAGACACGAACGTCCCTTCGACGATCTGCCCGGACTTCATGATGAGCATGTCGTTGCTGGTCTGTGTCACCGCGGTCGAACTCGCCGCCTGCGAGACGCCAGCCGCGAACGTCAGCGCCGCCGCCGCGCCCACACACGCCGCCCCGAGCACGCGCCTCATCGTTGATCGTTTCATCTTCATATCCGTGTCCTCGCTTCAAATCGCTGTGATCGCAAACCATACCGTGGTTCGCCCGCCCGCTCCATGCATCGCACACGGCCGTACATGGCCGCGACTTCACACACTTCGACACATCCATCTGTCGTCGCCGGAATCGGCGCCGCCGCTCGATACCGGACAACCGACGCCCGGTTCGCCCAATTAGACGCCCAGACGCCTCGCAAGTTCCAACGCCTCGGCCCGGGAACGCACCCGGCCCTCCAACTGAGCATCATACACGCTTTCCAACGCTCGGCGAAATCCCGGCCCCGGCTCGAATCCAAGCGACACAAGGTCATCCCCAGTCACCCATGCCTGCGGGAAAACCCCAATTCCATCAGATTCCAGGTGTTCAACGTCGCGATTCACGCTCGCCGCAACCTCGGCGTCGATCGCCGCCGCCAGCACCATCCCCTCCGCGAACCATCGGCCCGCCGCCGCACGCTTTCGCCCGGCGACGCCCGCTTCGCTCCACCCCGCCAGGATGAAATCGGCGACGGCCGCGATACCACGCACGGCCTCGGACTCGTCGTTGCTCAGACACAGCGCCGATCGCAATGTACCCACCCGCGCACCAACCGCGCCCGCCGAACCCGCGCGATCGGTCGCCCACGCGGTCAGCGCACACGCGAACGACACGTCAGGCGGCAAACGGCCGAGAACTTCGCGGTTTGTACCCTCACCTCCATCCATCAACACCTGCGGCGTCAGGCCAAGATCATCAAGCAGCGCCACGCCCGTCACGCGCGAGGGATGCACAAGAATCCGCCGCAGTTCATCGCCGATGCGTTCGCGGCTGACGCCCTGGAGTTCGGCGGCGTGTCGTTGGATGGCCGCGGCCGTGGCCGGGTCGATCGTGAAGCCGAGTCTCGCGGCGAGTCTGACGGCGCGCAGCGCGCGCAGGTGATCCTCGGCGAGTCGCGCGTCGGGATCGCCCACGGCCCGCAGCAGCCGCGAACGCAGATCTTCCACACCGCCCACGAAGTCGATCACGCCTGCCTGTCCACCGCTCGATGCGAGCGGGTCGAGAAACAGCGCGTTGATCGTGAAGTCGCGACGCTGTGCATCATGCTTCGCATCCGAAAACGTCACGGCGTCGGGGCGGCGGCGATCCGTATATGGCCCTTCGGATCGAAACGTCGCGACCTCGATCGTCACGTGTCCCTGCCGCACGAGGATGACGCCGAAGGATGCGCCCACGTCGGCCGTGCGGGGAAAGAGCGAGCGAATGCGATCGGGGGTGGCGTCGGTGGCGACGTCGTAGTCTGTCGGTTCGAGTCCGAGGAGTTCATCGCGCACGCATCCGCCGGCGAAGAATGCGACATGTCCCGCGTCGCGCAGCGTGCGAACGATGCCCGTGGCGGTCCGTCGCGCGTGCGCGGAATCCGAGTGTCGCGCCATGACCAGATGCTAATCCCGCGAATCGCCGCGATCCATCAGAGCACGAAGCGCAAGCGAGTGATTCTGCCTTCGGCATTGACGTGGTGCTGACTGGATCCCGTGGTGCGGGCGGCCCGCCTGCACTCATCCAATCTCTCTCCGATGGTGCGGGCGTCCCGCCTGCACCCATCCCTTTCTCTCCCGGTGGTGCGGGCGTCCCGCCCGCACCCGCGCACGGCCGATGCAACGGTCCTCCTGCACGGCGGAATCCGTTCGATCGCTTGCGCGATCGGCTCTTTCATGTGTCCATGCTCTTCAGTTTCTCCGCCAGTTCCCGCCTCAAAATCTTCCCCGTCGGGTTTCGCGGCAACGCTTCGAGCACATGCAGGTCTCGCGGCACTTTGTACCCCGCCAGTCGCTCGCGACACCAGCCTTGCAGCGACTTCTCATCAAATGTCGCCCCCTCGGCGAGTTCGATAAACGCCACCGGAATCTCCCCGCGAATCGGATCGCGCAGGCCGACCACCGCCGATGCGGCCACCGACGGATGCGCGTTGAGCACCTCTTCAATCTCCCGCGGGAACACGTTCTCGCCCCCGACGATCAGCATCTCTTTCAATCGCCCCGTGATGAACAAGTGCCCCTCATCATCGAAACGGCCCATGTCCCCGGTTCGAAAGTAGCCTTCCGCGTCAAACGCGGCCGCGGATTCCTCGGCCCGGTTGTAGTACCCGCGCATCACGTTTGGACCTTTGATCCGCACTTCGCCATCGCGCCCCGGCGGCAGGGCACGGCCAGAGTCAATGTCGATGATGCGCTCATCAACCTCTGGCAGCGATCTTCCGACGGAATGCGGGCGATATTCCTCCGGCCGACACCAGTTGGTCACCGGCGCGGTCTCGGTCAGGCCATAGCCCTCATTGATGCGTACACCGAATCGCTCGTGAAATCGCCGTGCAATGTCATCGGGCAGCGGCTCGCCGCCGGAGACGACGAACTCGAGGCTTGCGAAATCCTCCGGCCCGGCATCTTTGACCTGAAGCAGCGCCCCGTACATCGACGGGATGCCGACGAACGCCGTCGGCCGATGCTCGCGGATCAACTTGACGATCTTCGCCGGCACGAACCTGGCCGTATACACAATCCGGCACCCGAGCGTCAGCGGAACCAGCGTCAGCACCGTCAGCCCGAACGAGTGAAACTGCGGCAGCACGCCCATGAGCGTGTGTCGAGGCCCGAAGCCCACCCACTGCTGAATCTGACGGATGTTCGCCGTGAGATTCGCGTGCGTCAGCATCACCCCCTTGGGCTTGCCGCTCGTGCCCGAGGTGTAGAGCAGCACGGCCAGATCATCATCGCTCGCACTTGACGGCCAGCGCAGGTCAGGCATCGACTTGAAGTTGATCTGATCCATCCGCGACAGCGACTTCACACGCGGCTCATAGCCGAGATACTCGAGCATCGCCCCGGCCGAGATGATCGTGTCCGTCCCGCAATCGTCGATGACGAACTGAAGTTCATCGCGTTTGAGCAGGAAGTTCAGCGGCACGACCGTCTTGCCCACCATCCACCCCGCCAGCGCCGCGATGGCAAACGCGCCGCTCGTGGGCAGCAACACGCCCACCGTCGGCGTCGTACAACGACGCTCAATCTCCGACGCGACGTGCATGGCGGCCACGAGGAGTTCCACGGCCTTGTATCGCCGTTGATCGTCGATGATCGCCACGCGCCGGGGCGACCGCACGCACGCACGAATGATCGGCCAATGAACGCTCAAAGCAGGCTCCGGGTCAGGGTTGGGGCTTCCACGGTCCGATAGAGTATTCGTCCACGGGTCCGACGGGCGATCCGGGGACGGGGAACATATCGTGTACTCGGGCGTATAATCTGTCGTCGCGGCGGCCTCGCGGGGTCCGCCGTCAGTGCGTCGCCCGCCGAAAGGCCCCCGCATCGGCGATGCACAAGGCCGTATGGCCCTTGCGCGGCACACACGCCGACGCGATGTCCCGGCCCACGGAGCAGACCATGACACCATCGCGCTCAAGCGTCCGAAGAATCGCCCGATGCGCTGCTGCCAGCGCGGTCGCCCTGATGTTCGTCGCTGCGCCGGCATTGGCGCAGGATGCGGACCTGAAGATTCGCGCGACGCCCGAGCCGGCCGCATCGCCCGCGCCCGACCCCGTGGTCGAAGCCTTCAAGGAAATGCAGCGCCGGGCCAAGCCGCTGGAGCGTGAACTGCGCATCATTCGCTCCAAATACATCCGCGGCATCCGCAACGTCGAGATTCGCCAGGCCGGGATTCACAAACTCCGCGAATACACCGACCCCGCCTCGTTCCCCCTCATGCTCGAAATCTTCCGCAACGATGAGGATGTGCGGCTGGCGCTCATGCGATACCTCTCGGACATGGAAACCGATGAGGCCGACGCGACGCTGGCGTGGACGGCCGTGTATGACGAGTCCAAGGCCGTGCGCCAGATTGCCTCGGACACGCTCAAGGACCGCTTCGCCAAGGAAGAAGTGAGCATGGGCGTGCAGACGGTGGTGGCGCAGGGCCTGCGATCGAGCAAAGACTCGGTACTCTCGGCGTCCGCGAATCTCGCAAGCGTGCTGAAACTCTACGAAGCGATTCCGATGATGATCAACGCGCAGATCGGCGGCGGGGGAACCGGCGCTCGCGTTGGTGGTGGGGGCGAAGGCGCGCTGGCCTACATCCTCGTCGGAAAGCAGCAGACGTTTGTGTCTGACCTCACACCCGTCGTCGGCGACAGCGCTGTCGCGTTTGATCCCACGCTGAGCGTGCTGACCGAGGGCGTGATTCTCCGCGTGATCGATGCCGTGGTGCTGACGTATCGTGTTGAAGTGCATCGCGCCCTTGTCGGCCTGAGCAGCGCAGGCTGGGGCCAGCCGACGGACGAACTCGGCTGGGACCAGCGCAAGTGGCACGAATGGGCCAACGCGGAATTGCCCGCGATTCTCGCCAAACGAAATGCGGAACTGGATGAAGAAGCCGCCAAAGCCGCCGCGCAACCGCCCGCACCCGACGGCCAGGCCGCCGCGAACCCAGGTTCGGCGACGCTGCCACCGGGGTGAGTCTCACGCCGACGGCGTGATGCGCCCCGCGCCGCCACCACCCGGCGTCTCGATCACCAGACGATCGCCTGCGCCCACGTCGGTCGTGGCCGCATGATCGAACAGTTCGCTCGTTCGATCCGCGCGAACGATTCGATTCACGCCCGGCGCGCCATCGTTCGCATCACCAATGCCGCGCGGCCCGGCCGTGCGCCGCTGAGTGATGACTGAGACGGTCACCGGCCGTAGAAACAGCAGTTCCCGCACGAGTCCATCGCCGCCGCGCCAGTGCCCCGCCCCCCCCGAGCCGCGCCGGATCGCGAAGCGCTCGACGCGCACGGGGTATCGATGCTCCAGCACCTCCGCGTCGGTGATGCGCGTGTTGGTCATGTGCGAATGCACGCCCGAAGCGCCGTTGAACCAAGGCCCCGCGCCGCACCCACCTCCGAGCGTTTCGTAATACCCAAAGGTCGAATCGCCAAAGAGCACGTTGTTCATCGTTCCCTGGCTCTCGGCCGTGATGCCAAGCGCACGCAGCATGAGATTCACGAGTCGCTGGCTCGTTTCGGTGTTCCCGGCGGCGACGGCGGGCGCGGGGGATGACGAGAAGTCGGGATTGAGCATCCCGCGTGGGATGATGAGCTTGACCGATCGCGTCAACCCTTCGTTGAGCGGCATCGGCTCCGCGATCAGCAGCCGCAGGATATACATCACCGCGCTCGTGACGATCGCCGGCGTCGCGTTGAAACCCCGCGGATGCACGCCGTCGGTACCGGTGAAGTCAAACGTCACCCGGCGTCCGCCGGTGATGCGCACGGCCAGGGGCCAGCCATCATCCATGGTGTCGCGAGCTTCGCAATCGTTCATGCCCGCGATCAACAAGCGCACTCTAAACTCCGCCCGCGACAGCAGGTGCGACATCGTCGCGGAAAACGCTTCGACGCCGATTGTCTCAGCCAGCGCCACGATCGCCCGCGCCCCGCGCTGATTCGCCGCCACGGCCGCGTGCACATCCGCGAGGTTGTCGCCGATGCGTCGGCTGGGCCACCGCGCGCTGCGCAGCACGCGCTCCAGCGCGGCATACTGCTCGACGCCGCCGCGCACGAGGTGCATCGGCGGGATCACCACGCCCTCCTCTTCGAGCGTCACGGCCTGCGCGGGCATGGATCCGGGCGCGATGCCGCCGATCTCCGCGTGATGCGCCCGTGATGCGACGTGCGCGATCAACCGCGACTGGTCATCGAACACCGGCGTGATCACCGTGATGTCCGGCAGATGCGACCCGCCGAACGCGGGGTGATTGGTGACGACCACATCGCCAGGGCGCATCGTGATCGCGCGTCGCACCGCGCGGACGCACTCGCCCAGCGCGCCCAGATGCACCGGCACATGCGGGGCGCTGATCACCAGCGTGCCCTGGGCATCGAGAATCGCGCAGGAATAATCCAGCCGTTCCTTCACGTTCGTAGACACGGCCGAACGACGCAACTGCTCGCCCATCTCGCGACCGATCGCCTCCAGACGCGCGACGATCAGATCGCCCGAAGCGACGCCCGGCCTTAGCGCGGCGGATGCGGGCGCTTCACAGGTCAACACGATCGCCCCGGCTGAATCAACCTCGCAGCGCCAGCCCTTGGCGACGAACGTCGTGCAATGCGGCTCGACGATGAGCGCTGGCCCGTTGATCCGTTCGCCCGGGCGCAGGGCATCGCGATGGAGCCGGGGCATCGCGCCGGGGCGAGAGTCGCCGATATCGGCCGGCGGACTTGCGATGGTGTGATCCGGCGACGGGGCAGTGATATCCGGCGCAACGCCCGCCGCCCGCGCCACGGTGCGCAGTGACTCCACTTCAACCTCGCGCGCCGGTCTCTCGTGCCCGTACACCTCGCGATACCGCGCATCAAACGCCGCGCCAAGATCATCGAGCGCTGCGAACTCGATCGCCAGACTTGTCTCCTGCCCGGCCAGACGCAGCGACGCGATCCGGCGAACGATGCGCACCTCTGCTTCGTCCTCCGCGCCCACCGCCGCCACGGCCTCTCGCTCCAGTGACTCGACGATCTCCCGCAGCGCGGCCAAATCATGCAACGGCCGTAGCACCTGCCGCTCCGCCACTCGCTCCACATGCGCCCGGCCGAGTCCGACGGCGCTGAGCAATCCCGCATCGCGCGGCACGATGACGGTCTTGATCCCCAGCCGCGCGGCCACGCCGCACGCATGTTGCCCGCCCGCGCCGCCGAATGCCACCAGCGCATACTCGGCCGGGTCATACCCTTCGCGAATCGAGATCTCGCGAATCGCCTCGGCCATGCGTTCATCGGCCAGGTCGATCAGGCCGTGCAGCAGATCATCGCGCGACACGTCGTACCCCTTCTGCGGTGACACGTCGCGCCGAAGCGACTCGCACGCCGCTTCCGCCGCAGCCACGGAGATTGGCAGCGATGCGAGCGCCGCATCGAACCGCCCGAGCAGCAGGTTTGCATCGGTGATGGTCATCGGTCCGCCCTGGCCGTAACACGCCGGACCCGGATTCGCCCCCGCGCTCTCCGGGCCGACGCGCATCGAGTCTCTTTCGCATCGACAGATCGATCCGCCGCCTGCCGCCACGCTATGCACGGCCACGGCCGGCGTCGCAAGATGCACGCCCGCGACCGCGTGTTCAAACATCAACGCCGGCTCGCCGTCGATCCGCGCCACATCCGTACTCGTGCCGCCCATGTCGAACGAAATCACGCGGTCATGGCCCGAGGCCTTTCCCGCCGCGGCCGCGCCGATCACGCCACCCGCCGGCCCGCTGAGCAAACTGTCCTTCGGCGCAAACGACCGCGATCGAACCAACCCCCCCGCGCTCGTGAGCACATGCAAAGAGCCGATCGCGCAAGCGATCGAAGGTTTGTCGTCATCAGCGCCATCCGTTTCACATGAAACAACCGATGGCGAAGACTCGATCGCCTGTGCGATCGGCGCTTTTCCATCCATCGCGCGTTCAATCCCACGCAGATACGCATCAAGCGGACCTGACAGGTACGCATTGACCACGGCCGTCTCCGCACGCATTCGCAGGCCGATTGTCGGCGACAGATCGCTGGACATCGACACATGCGCAAAGCCCATCTCGCGCAGAATCTCGGCGACGCGATGTTCGTGCGCTGGATTCACCCATGCGTGCATGAGCGCGACGGCCGCGGCCCGCACGCCGCCGGCCAGCACGCGCTGCGCGGCCTCGCGAACGGCGGCCTCATCGAGCGCCCGCACGATATCGCCATCGGCCGCGAGTCGTTCATCAACTTCGACGACCGCCGCGTGCAGCGGCTCGGGGCTGACGACATTGAGCGCGAACAGATCGGGTCGCTGCTGCGTGCCGATGCGCAGGACATCGCCATGCCCGCGCGTGACGAACATGGCCACGGGCGATCCTGCCCGTTCGAGCAGCGCGTTGGTTCCGCGCGTCGTCGCCAGCCGCATGGCCATCGGCGGCAGCACGCCGCCCACCGGCGTGCCCGTGAGCATCCGCGCCGCCAGGACCGGCGCTTCCTCGCCCGCCACCAGCGACACACCCTCGCGCATCGCCCGCGCCGCGTCGTGCCACGGCGACTCAAGCACCAGCACATCGCCGTCAACCCGCGCGACTCGGCGCTTCACCATGCCATCGCTCGCGACGCACATCATGCCGACGGCAAACGTGCAATCACGCCCTCCCATCTCCAGGCAAACTCGCTCGCTGTCCGCCTCGCGCACTCGCGCACGCACGATCCCGCTGCTGAGCACCTTAAGACGATGGATGCGCCCATGCGGATCCACGGCCAGGCAGTCCGAGAACGTGCCCCCCGTGTCGATCCAGATTCGCCAATGCCCCGTTCGCATCGGGCAAGCGTAGTTCAACGTCCCCCGAGAGTCCGTGCTCCGATCGGCCGTGCCCCGACGATGCGCTTCGCATTGTCGGGCTTCGCGCGATGCGATCACTCTGCGCGAGTCGCGTCCGCCGCCGCAGTCTCCTGCGATTGCTCGGCGTGGCCTTCGATCTGCAATCGCAGAAACTCCGCGTATCGCCCATCGCGCGCGAGCAGTTCCTCATGCGTGCCTGACTCGATGATGCGGCCCTCCTGAAGCACCACGATTCGGTTCGCATGTCGCACCGTGCTCAGGCGATGCGCGATCACGATGCACGTGCGTCCCTTCATCAGTGATCGCAGGCTGCGCTGAATCAGCACTTCGCTCTCGGTGTCGAGGTTGCTGGTGGCTTCGTCGAGGATGAGGATCAGCGGATCGGCGAGGATCGCCCGCGCGATGGCGATGCGCTGCTTTTGCCCCCCGCTGAGCCGCACGCCGCGCTCGCCGATGATCGTGTCATAGCCGCGTTCGAGGTGTTCAATGAACTCGTGCGCGTTGGCGAGTCGCGCCGCCTCCGCGATTGACTCGCGCGACGCCCCGCGCCGACCATAGCCGATGTTCTCGGCCACGCTGCCATCGAACAGGAACACATCCTGCTCGACGATGCCCAGAAGACGGCGATAACTCCCGACTTCGATCCGCCGCACGTCCACGCCATCGAGCGTCACGCGCCCCTCGACCGGGTCATAGAAACGCGCCACAAGATTGCACAGCGTCGTCTTGCCCGAGCCGCTCGGGCCGACCAGTGCGATCGTCTCGCCGGGCTTGATCTCAAGATTGATCTCGCGCAGGACGGCCTCGCCGCGGCGCACCTGTCCATTGTTCTCCGCCCGGGCGTCGCGACGCATCCGCTCCATCAGCGGATACGCGAACGTCACGCGTTCGAGCGCGATGTGCCCGCGCGATGTCTCTCGCTGAACAACCACATCCGCCCGAGTGTCCTCAAACTCTCGCGGCTCGGCCAGCAGGTCAAGCACGCGATCAAAGCCGGCCAGGTGCGTCTGCGTGTTGGTCGCGCTGACCGCGAGAAGTTCCATCGGACCCATCAGCATCAGCACATACGCGATGAACATCATCACGCTGCCGATCGTCAGTTCGCCCTCGATGACGCGCCAGCCGCCATAGACCAGCACGGCCGTGCTCGACAGCGGCAACAGGAGGTTCCAGAGGATGTCGATGGCGCGTGACCACCACCATGCGAGCATTTCCTGTCGTGCCATGAAGTGTCCGCCGCGGATGAATCGGCCGGCCTCGCCCTGCTGTCTGTTGAACCCGCGCACGACGCGCATGCCGCCGAAGGCCTCGGTCGCGTGGGCATCGATGCCCGTGCGCGTCGCGCGAATGTCGCGATGAATCGGGCGAATCCGCGAGATCCACGTCTGATGCGACATCCACACCAGCGGCAGCAAAATCAACGCCCCCAGCAGCATGCGCCAGTCGATCACGGCCAGGATCACCAGCGTGCCGAGCAACTGAACGATCGCCTGCCACGGGTTGTACAGGATGTTGAAGAGCAGTTCCGCGGCCTGTCCGGCATCTTCACGCAGGATGCTCGCCACGCCCCCGCTCTTGAGCGAGTACACGCGATGCAGCGGCAGACGCACGGCATGGTCAAACACGCGCCGACGCAGCGACGCCTGCACCCGCTTGACCAGTCGCGTCATCTGATACCGCCCCCACATCCCGACGATGATGCGGATGATCGTGATGACCATCGTCACGACCCCCACGCCGATGAGTTGCAGCAGACGATCCTCCGCCAGCCACGCGGGCAGCCCCAGCCACTGCGGCATCGGACGCTCCGGCGTTGGCACGATCACATAGTCAATGGCGAACTTGGTCAGGGCCGGGATGACCAGGGCCAGGCCGGTGCCGAGCGTGGCCGTGCAGAGTGCCGCGATGACATAGATGCGGAACCCGCCGAGGAGTCGCCAGAACTCGGCGAACAGTTGGATGAAGGATCGGCTTCGTCGTCGTTTCTGCGATTCACCCTCCGCGCCGGCGCGGTCTGGCGGCCCCTCACCCTTGCGCCGCCGTCGATACTCGCGATACCGGCGGCCGCTGCTCAATGACGAACTGGACATCGGGGAATCGTAGCGAGGTTCACAATCGGCAGATTGTCTCGTGTGTCACGCGAGCGTTGCCATCAATCACTCTCCCGTGGCTAGAATCGGCGTGTCGAGATGAGTGATTTGTCGATTAGGGGCCACGGCCTAGGAGAGATTCGTTGACCACTAGCACCCCAGCAGCATGGGCATCCGCCGGTCATGAGCGAGGATTCAATGTGCCGGGGGATGTGAAGCGGTATCTAGACGAGCCGTCGATTCGTCCGATGTTCTTCAAAGGCGATGCCGTGGAAGTATTGCGACGGTTTCCATCGGATTCAATCGACTTCGCCATGACGAGTCCCCCGTACTGGGGAAAGCGTCAGTATGCAGGGGGGGGGCTTGGCCTTGAATCATCGTATGGGGAGTACGTCGAACAGTTGCTCTTGGTCTTCGTCGAAGTGCGCCGTGTACTCAAACCGACTGGTTCGTTCTGGCTGAACATCGGCGACGGCTACCTGGACAAATGTCTGCTAGGACTTCCGTGGCGAATCGCGATCGCGATGATTGACCGGCAAGGGTGGGTGCTTCGCAACAGCGTTGTATGGAACAAGGTCAAGGGCGGTCCGGACAACTCGGGGGACAAGTTGCGGAACGTTCACGAATCCGTATTCCATTTCGTCAAGATGCCGAAGGGGTATCACTACGACGCGGACGCGATTCGAAAGACCCCTCAGAAGGCACAGGTTGTCAACGGGGCGGTCGTTTCCGCCACGGGCGTCAGCGGCGTGCGGTATCGCAGGCAGATCGAGCTTTCGACGGCGCTGTCGAGCGGCGAGAAGCAGGCGGCGTTCCGCGCCCTCGAGTCCATGCTCGACGAGATCCGCGATGGGAAGATCGCCGATTTCCGCATGATTATCAGAGGTCAACAGCGATCGACCCACTCCGATTCCGAACGTGTTTCGGGCCGGGCTCGCGAACTCGCGCAGCGAGGGTTTTATTTCCTGAAGTACCATCCCAACGGGTGCAAGCCTGGCGATGTCTGGGACATCATCCCGGAGGATACTCAACGTCGCGACGGCCACTTTGCTCCCTACCCCGAGGATCTCTGCAAACTTCCGATTCTGGCCACATGCCCGCCTGGAGGCGTCGCGCTCGATCCGTTCTGTGGGACAGGCACCACGAACTATGTCGCCCATCGACTCGGCCGAAAGTCCATTGGCATTGACACGTCCCAGGACTATATTCGCATGGCTGAGGAACGCTGCGGGATGCTGCTATGAGCGAGATTGTCGAACTCTTCGGCGCCTCCACTCACACCACCGATCCGAAGTTCTGGCGTCGGGCCGTCAAGACGCAGCGCTGCCCATTTCTCGATCGGACCTGCATCAAAGTCCGCAAGAGCCGGCCTGACATTTCGATCGGCACATGCATGGTGGGGCAGGGACGCGCACGCGAGCCGATTGTCATCTGCCCGTTTCGATTCCTTGAACGCAGGCAGGTCTTCACCGATTCGTTGCACCTTCTCACACTCCATGAGCCCGGCAACGAACTCCATGTCATTCCCGAGGTCGCCGTCCCGGGTGGGAGCGTTGATTACTTCCTCGTATCCGTCCGCGCTGGAAGGCCGGTCGACTTCGTCGGTATCGAGCTGCAAACGCTCGACACAACCGGCACTGTCTGGCCCGCCAGGCAGCGTTTCCTGCGATCCGTCGGACTCACCGTGGAAAGGCAGGACGTCAACTCGAACAAATCCTTCGGCATGAACTGGAAGATGACCGCGAAGACCATCCTGGTTCAGCTCCATCACAAGGTTGAGACATTTGAGCATGTCTCCAAGCGACTGGTGCTGGTTGTACAAGATCGGCTGATGGACTACATGCAACGAGAATTCGACTTCGCGCACATCAATACGCCCCCTCGCCTCGGTGACGCCATGCAATTCCACGCCTACGCCTTCCATCCGACCGAACAAACGATGAACCTGCGACTAGCCGAACGGCACAGCACAGACGCTCAAGGTGTTTCCGCTGCTCTCGGACTCAAGGCCCACGCCAAGGTTGAACTCAGCGTCATTCTGGACGAGATTCGGCGGAAACTGTCTGAGAGGACGCTGTGGACACCCGCATGACCCATCCGGCTTCGCGCGATCTTGCGCAATTCTCGCCTTGTTGCCGGTGTCGATGTCTCCTATCATTATGACCGATGCAACTACGCGGGCTCGCGCCCGTGCGGAGATCCCCCCACCACATGCCCCATCGCCCATCACCTGCGTCGTCTCACGAAGGCCAGCCCCAATCCGCAGTGCTGATGCGGTCACATGATGCGAACGCCTGCGGCACCCCCAGACCTGCCCCAACATCACCCCGTGTGCCGTCTGCCGATCAAAGCTGCGACCAGCGCGCATCCGATTCTGCCATGTCCACCGATGTCAAACACTTCGTCCTCGATACGAACGTCCTGCTGCATAATCCAAACGCCCTCTTCGTCTTCCAGGACAATCACGTCGTCATCCCCTTCCCTGTGATCGAGGAACTCGACGCGATGAAGCGCCGCGATGACGACCTCGGCCGCAACGCGCGAGAGTGCATTCGCCATCTCGATCGCCTGCGAAACCTGGGAAGTTTGACTGATGGCGTGGCGTGGGGCGGGGTTAGCCCGGCCGTGGGCGCGGGCGGAGCCTCCAACGGCCTCACGGGCACGATCCGCATCGACGTGACCGAGCACAAGCGTCCGTTGGTGCTCGCGGATGAGTCTCCCGACAACCGCATCATCGCCGTCGCCTATGACCTGATGCAGCGCGGCATCCGCACGGTCTTTGTGTCGAAGGATCTCTCCGCGCGGATCAAGTCCGACTCGCTGGGCATCAAGACCGAGGACTTTGAAAATCAAAAGGTTGACGCCGATCATCTCTACACCGGATACACGGCCCTCGACGCGCCGGGCGACCTCATCGACGAACTCTATCGCCAACGCATGTTGCCGTTGACGCGGCTCGAACCGCTGCTCACGGCCACGACCGCCGACGGACGCCCATACCAACGCGAAGTCGTGTGCAACCAGTTCATCATCCTGCGCGACATCGACGACGAGAACCACACGGGCCTGGCCCGCCGCCTCGCGGACACCGATCATGTGATCCCGATCACCGGCCCGCGCAAGCCGACGTTCGGCATCATGGCCCGCAACGTGCAGCAGACCATGGCACTCGATCTGCTCATTGATGATGAGATCAAACTCGTCACGCTGCTCGGCTCGGCCGGGACCGGCAAGACGCTGCTGGCCATCGCCGCCGGCATGGCCAAGGTCTTCACGGAGGAACGATTCGACAAACTCCTCGTCGCGCGACCCATCATGCCGCTCGGACGAGACATCGGCTATCTCCCCGGCGACAAGGATGAGAAACTCACCGCCTGGATGCAGCCGATCTTCGACAACCTGTCATACCTGCTCTCCACGCGCGGCGCGCACCTTCAGGCCGCCGAAAGCCACTCCACCGAACAGCGCATCCAGAAACTCATGGCCGACGGCAAACTCGTTCTTGAACCGCTGACATACATCCGCGGCCGCAGCATTCCGCATCAGTTCATGATCGTGGATGAAGCGCAGAACCTCACGCCGCACGAGATCAAGACGATCGTCTCGCGCGTGGGCGAGGGAACCAAACTCATCCTCACCGGCGACATCGGTCAGATCGACAACCCGTATCTGGATTCATCATCCAACGGCCTGTCGTATGCCGTGGAACGCATGAAGGGCCTGGGCTTCGTCGGCCACGTCACGCTGGCCAAGAGCGAACGCAGCGAACTCGCAAGCCTCGCCACCGCGCGTCTGTAACTTGGAATGACGCAACACTGTGATGACGTTGTGTGTGACCGACCGCGCTTCGCGGTCGGTGCCGTTGCGTGTCATACGCGGAGTTCGAATACACCCGACTTGCGTGCCACTGGCTTGCGTGCCACTGGCTTGCGTGCCACTGGCGGCTTGCCCGCCAGTGCCCGACGCCCGCCCCTCTTCGCCCGCAGGGCGCCCGAACTCAAATCGCTTCCACACAAACCACTCACGCAGTGAGCGGTCCACTCCCATCCTCGCACCACATCGAGCGCCCCACCCCCATAACCTTCCCGCTCATGCTCGCCCAACGACTCGAAACCCTGCTCCTCTGCCTCCTGCGACTGCTCGCCGCCCTTTGTACGCTGCTCGCGTGGGTCGTGCTGATGGCGTGGCTCCTTGGGCGGGTCGTGAGCGACCGCTGGCTGTGGTCGCAGTTCCTCTTCTGGTTGCCGACGCTCGCGGCGATCGTCAGCGCATGCGTCTTGACGATCGTTGCCGCCATCCTTCGCGGTGTTGCACCGCCCCGAAATCGCCGTCGTTCGTCCACGGCCAGACTTTGCACGATCGCACTGCTGCTGGCCTTGCTCGGCGTCACGACGTACTTCACCCTCATCGAGTGCCGTGTACTCGCGTCATCTCCGTCCGAGACGACGCCGCGACAGGCGCGCGTGGTCTTCTGGAACCCGTCGAGTTGGGTCCGCCAGGGTACGGTCGAAGCGCTGATGCCGTTCGCGCCGGACATTGCGATCGTCGCCAACGCCCCGGCCGGTGTGCGCTGGCGTCGACTCATCGAGGCCGACCACGCCGAGCGCACCGTCGTCTTCGTCGGACGGTTTCACGTTGTCTCATGTTGGCCAGTCATTCGTCGCGGCGGCACGACGCTGGGCCTGTCGGGCCGCGTGCCCCACCCGCGTCGACACAAGCCCGACATGCCGCGATATTCGAACGATCCCGGCTGGGCCGTGTTCATGGAGTTTGACACGCCGCACGGCCCGCTGGTCGTCTGGACGATCGACCTGCCCTCCGACATCACCATGTCGCGCCGCAACATCGCGAGCAAGGCTCGCGCAGCCATCGACGCCTGGCGCGATGGCGACGGCCGCGGATTCCCCCCCCCAGACCTGATCGTCGGCGATTTCAACATGACCCGGGGATCGTTCGCCATGCAGACGCTCGTCGGCGATCTCAAGGATGCCTATGCCCAGGCCGGACGCGGCTATACCGCCACATGGCCACGCATCGGCCCGATTCTCCACATTGATCACGCCTTCACGGCCGCGCCGTGGCGGGCCATCGGATACTCCGTCGCCAATCCCGGCACGGGCAACCATCGCATGCTCGTGCTGGATCTGGTGCGTGAGCAAGCCCGGCCGTAGCAGGTCAGAGGCCCGGCGGCGGCGGATCGTTCAGTGCTTCGGGCGGTGACTCTTCGGGGAGTGAGTCTTCCGGCGGCGGTGAGAGTTCCGGTGCGATGGGCGTCGGCTCAATGCGCTCGCGCGGCGACTGTGTCTGCTCGCGCAGCGTTTTCCGCCCGCGATCCGTCGCCTCCGGCCCCGTCGCGAGCTTCACCGTCGTCACGCTCGCGAGGATCACGGCCAGCGCCACCGGCCCGATGATCCGCGCCAACCTCGCGCCACGGCCGATGCCGACTTCCGCGGCCATCAGCGCCACGAGCATCAGCACGAACGGCTCGGTGTACCGCTGCCACAACTGCGCACTGACGCACTGCGCCGCGACAAAACCCGCCACCGCCGACAGCACGATCCACCGCGACCGATGTGACAACGCCCACGCCCACGTCACCAGTGCCACCGCACCCAGCGGCGCCAGCACCAGCATCACCAACGATGTTCGACCCCACAGCACCGGCATCGCCTTCACCGCGTTCCAGATACCCGACGTGCGATTCGGCTCGCTGTACGTCGTCTCAGGCAGCAGCGCGAGGATCACGCCCACGGCCGCCGCTATCGGCACAAGAATCGACCACTTGCGCAAGATCACCAGCATCGGTTGCACAAGAAACCCGGCGAAGAAGACGCTGACCACGCCGAAGATCGACAGGAAGAACGCTGGCGCCGCGGGCGACGCGAGGACCGGCGAAGCCGCGGCCGTCTCACCGCGATACATCTCCTGAAACGTCGGCGGAACCAGTCCGCCCCACAGCCCGTGAAACAGCAGCAGAAACGCGAACGCCGGCGCGCTGGCCAACAACGCCAGAAACGCATGGAACAATCGCACGGCCATGTTCGTCATCAGTTCAAGGCCCGTCTGACGCACGCGACCATCCGGACTCTCGAACACGGCCGGGTTGTCCTCGACATCGGCGGAGAGCCACGCGGCCACCCACAGGGGCGCGGCCGCCCAGATATGAATCTGACGACACACCACCAGCAGCGCCAGCAGCACCCCGCCGAGCAACAGCGTCCACGCATCAAACTTCCGACGCAGCGCCAGCATCACCACCACAAGCGCCACCCACCACCCAAGATTGTCCGGCAGCAGCCACGCGCCAGACTGCACCACATACAAAGACACGGCCATCGGCAGGCACACCGCCAACGCCATCGTTCGATCCAACCGCCAGCCGACCCACAGCCCCAGCGTCCCCAGCAAGCCCAGAGTGAACGTCAGGCCCACAAGCCGCAGGCCCGTCGTCGAGTCCACGCCCCGCTCGACCGCCCACGCCAATACGACGTGATACCCGGGCGTCGTCGCCGAGAGATAGTCATCAAACGCCGGTCGCGGCCACTGCGACGCGAACGTCCGAACCACTTTCTCATGAAAGTTCAGTTGATCGTGGGCGCCACGGCCTTTCATCACGCCCGTGATGGCCAACATCCCGCAGACCACCAGCGCCAGCGACATCAGCACCAGCGCCGCCGTCAGCCGGCCAGCCGCTCGCCGTCGATCCCCAACCGGGTTATCCGCACGTTCTTCACTCATGCCAACGTGTCTGCGTGCGCCAATCAACCCCACCGGCGGCCAGCGCCTTCGACCATCGTTTCGCCTTGTGACCGCCCGACGAATAAACCGGCTCAATGAACCGCCCAAATCGCACGAATACTCGGTATCATACCCGTTGGGCCGTGCGCATCACGCCCGACCCCCTTTGGGGCTGCCATGAACACAACCGCGTCATCTCGACCTTTCGCCTGGTTAGCCCTGGTGGCCATCGCCCTGACGGCGATCCCGGCCCATGGCCAACTCACCGTCATTCATCGCGATGAGTACGAAGATCGCCTTCGCGCCATGTGGCTCGGTCAGGCCATCGCCAACTGGACCGGCCTGCGCACCGAGGGCCGTGTGACCCAGCCTCCGTTCCTGACCGACGCGGACTGGGGCGTGATCGATCTTGGCCGTGGCCTGGTGACGTATGTCCTCGAAGAGGACCCCTGGGGCGCGGACGACGACACGGATATCGAGTATGTCTATCTCCACCTCATGTCCCAGCACAACACCAACCGGCTCACGCCGGAGCAGATCGCTGACGGCTGGGTCCAACACATCAACCGGTTCATCTGGGTGTCCAACGCCGAGGCGCGCCTGCTGATGGACCGCGGCGTACGGCCACCCGCCACGAGCATTCCCGCCGCCAACCGCTTCTGGCTCAAGATTGATGCGCAACTCACCACCGAGTTCTTCGGCGCGATGTGTCCGGCCATGCCCGCCCGCGCGCTGGAGATGAGCGAACTGCCGATCCTCACCACCGCCCGCGGGCACGCCGCTCACGCCTCACAAGTGTTCGTGCTGCTGCATTCGCTCGCGTTCATCACGACCAATGATGATCTCGTGCCGTCGGCCCGTGTCGTGCAACTCGTCCGGCAGGCCCGCGCCTATATCCCCGACGAATCAAAGGCCGCGGACATCATCGACTTCATCCTCGCCGACTTCGTCGCCAACCCCGACAAGTCCGACTGGGAACGCACACGCGATCGCGTCTATGAACGCTATCAGCGAGACGCCGCGCTCAACGGCTTCCGATTCCGCGCGTGGACTGAATCCTCCGTCAACTTCGCCTCGGGCATCATCGCCCTGCTCTACGGCCAGGGCGACTATCGCACAACCATCCGCATCGGCACGCTCTCCGGCTGGGATTCCGACAACCCCACGGCCACGATGGGTGCACTGCTGGGCTTGATCCTCGGCCATGACGAACTCATCGCGCAGTTTCCCGAAGTGCAGTTCTCCGACCGATTCTGGATCACACGCACGCGCGACGATCTGCCCGACTATCTGCCGCTTGATCCCGAGGCGGAAGACACGTTCGCGATGATGGCCGCACGCATGATCCCCATCGTCGAGCGTGAGATTCTCGATGCCGGCGGTGCGATTTTGCCGTCGGGACACTGGCTGATTCCGATTAACTTCTCGCTGCCGCTTTCGACGAACCCGCTCGTGTGGCATTGGCAGTCCAGCGCGAACAACATGGTGCGCCGCTTCGGCGGCGCCGTGACCGCGCACTCCTCGGCCACAGGCGCAAGCCCGCCGAGCCAGCGCGGCCGTGCGCAGCCCGCGCGATTCGCCGATGGACTCGAAGCCGACTTCTCGGGGCGCGAGACGCTCGATGACTCGATGCGCTGGTACTACACGTCACAGGGGGCGACGCTGCCGGGCGGACAGATCACGCTGACCATCACCTATGACCGCGAGGTCGAACTTCGCGGTGTGCGTTTCATCGAAGGCGACCACTTCACCGACGCCTTCGGCCACGGCGGATGGTTCGAGGATCTGTCGCTCGAACTTCGCATCGGCGGCGTTTGGACGCCGATCACCATCGGCGGCAAAGGCGGGGCTGTGCAATTGGAACCCTTGGACGCAAAGCGCCCATTCCAAATCATCGACTGGCAACTTCCCGGGGTCATGGCTGCCTCGGGCATTCGCCTGACGGGTCAGGCGGGCGGCGATGATGCGTTCATCACGGCCTCCGAGGTCGATGGTCTGCTCGCTGCGCTCCCATGACGCAGCGCAAACATCGACGCCACAACTCCCGACTTTTGAGGTCGAGAGCCGATCATGGGGTCGAATAACCCGAACGCCCGGCGGCGGGGGACGTAGAACTCCGCACCGGGAGTGGCCGTGCGCGAACGAGGCGCAGGATCCGTTGCCCCCAGATGGATGACACGAGGATGGATTCGCCAGACCAAGCCACCACTGCCGGGATGTCGTCATCCCGCGCCGCTTCGGGTCTGCGCCCCGAACCGTTCGTCAGGCTCGCGCGACCTCGCCAATGGGCGAAGAGCGCGTTTGTCATCGTCGGGCCGCTGTACGCCCTGATGGATCGCGAAAGTGTGAACATCTGGGCGCTGCTGGGCGCGGTGCTTGCGTTCGGATTCGCATCCAGCGCCTGCTACGTCATCAACGACATCCGGGACCGCGACGAAGACCGCAGACATCCACGAAAGATGCACAGGCCGATCGCCGCGGGCGAGGTTTCCGTCAACGCGGCCGCGAAATGGGCCGTGATCCTCGTCATTGCCGCCGCTGCAAGCGTGGGGCTGGTGCTCCAACAGAGTTTCGCGGCCGCCGCGTGGCTCGGCCTGATCGTCGCCATCTACTTCATCAACACCACGATCTACAGCCTGGGCGTGAAGCGGTTCATCATTCTCGATGTCATCAGCCTGGCCGTGGGGTTTGTGCTTCGCGTGCTCGGCGGGTGCGCGGCCGCGGGTGTTGAGCCGAGTACCTGGCTGCTCAACTGCACATTCTTCGTGTCGATGTTCCTGGCATTCGGGAAGCGTCTGGGCGAACGGCGGACGATGACGGGAGTGGGCGCGGACGCTTCGGCGGTGCGCGGCGTGCAGTCGGTCTATACCGACGATCTGCTTCGCATGGTGGTGGTGGTGACGGCGGTGGGGGCGCTCATTACGTATGCCGGATATGTGCAGGCGAAGGAAGCGGATTATCTGGGGTTGCTTGGGGCGGACACGTGGGGGTTCAATCTCTTGTGGCTGACGATGCTTCCGGCAACCTTTGGGATGCTTCGCTGTATTGTGCTGCTGGAAGCGGGGCGGTACGACGATCCGACGGAACTCGCGGCGCGTGACCGGGGGTTTCAGGCGGCGGTGGCCGTCTTTGGCTGTATCATGGCCGCGCTCTTCGCCGCGTCGCGGTTTGGGGGCGGCGCGCCATGATGGAATACGATGCGTTGGCCGGGCATGTGTGTGCCGGCACGCGAGCGGGATCACCCGGCCAGTCCGGGAAGGGGGAGCCACTTTGGCTCCAAAGGAGAACCAATGAATACTCATCGCCTCGGAATTGCGTCAGCCACGGCCGCGTTGCTGTGCGCCGCCGCCGCCTTTGCCCAGGGAGAAGGCCGCGGGGGACGACCGGAATATCCGCCCTTCAACACGGTCTCGGAGGGATACGAGAAAGTCGTATCAACCGTTGACGGTCAGAGTTTCTACACGCTGTGGGTTCGCAAGCGCGACGGGCAGATTCTCGCCGAACTGCCGCGCGGGTGGCAGGGGCAGAAGCACTTCATCGCCGGCACGCTGGCCGGGGGCCACCCGTGGGCCGGCCTGCACAGCGGATACTTCTACTCCCTCGCCGATCGCTACTTCTACTGGAAGCAGTATGACAATCGCATCGCGATGATTGCGCCGCAGACCTATGTGCGTTCAACCGGCGACGCCGAGAGCAAATCCGGCATCGCCCGACACTTCACCGATCGCGTGCTGCTCGATGTGCCCATCGTCTGCATGGGTCCGAGCGGTTCACCTGTCATCGACTTCGACGAACTGCTCATCAGCGGCGCGCAGCGGTTCTTTGGCACGGCCGCCAGCGGCATCAACCCGCGCCTGGCCACCATCAAGCAGGTCAAGGCCTTCCCGCAGAACGTCGAGATCACCTTTGAAGCCCCCGCGATGGGCGGACAACTCCTGACCTATCACTACTCCATCAGCCTTATCCCCGACAACACGGGCTATCGCCCGCGCAAGGCCGATGAACGCCTCGGATACTTCACCACCGAGTTCCGCGATCTCGGCAAGTTCCGCGATGATGAAGTCCCCATTCGCTACATCAACCGCTGGAAACTTGAGAAACGCGATCCATCGCTCAAACTCTCGCCGCCGAAGGAACCCATCATCTTCTACGTCGAGCACACCGTCCCCGTGCGCTATCGACGATGGGTCAAGCAGGGCATCGAATACTGGAACGACGCCTTCCGCCAGGTTGGCATCGACGAAGCGATCCAGGTTCACTATCAGGACAAGGAAACCGGCGCCCACATGGAGAAGGATCCCGCGGATGTGCGGTACAACTTCATCCTCTGGCTGAGCAACGATCAGGGCACGGCCGTGGGACCAAGCCGCGTGCATCCACTCACGGGTCAGATTCTCGACGCCGATGTGGTGCTCACCGACGGCTGGATTCGGTACTTCTGGTATCAGTTCAACGAACTCATGCCCGAAGTGATCGCCTCGAAGTTGACGCCCGAGACGCTGACCTGGCTCGAGACTCGCCCGCAGTGGGATCCGCGCGTGCTTCTGGCCGCGCCTGCCGAGCGCCCGCGCCTGCTCGCCGAACGAGCCCAGCGCGGCATCCAACGCTTCGGCGGACACCCCGCCGCCGCCGTGGACAACACGCTCATGGGCGATGACCGCTATGACGGCCTGTTCGACACGCACATTCAGCGCAACGGCATGTGCATGGCCCCGCTTGGCAAGGCCATGGACATGGCCCGCGCAGGCATGCTCATGCAGGTTTTCGATCTTCTCCAGCCCGGCGATGACGGCCAGCCTGAAACCCCCGAAACCGACGAGCCAAAAGCCGATGAACCCAAACCCGAAGAGCCCAAGAAGCCCGAAGGCGACACGCTCGATGGCATTCCCGACTGGTTCGTCGGCCCGCTGCTGGCCGATCTGGTCGCGCACGAAGTCGGGCACACGCTCGGACTGCGCCACAACTTCAAGGCCTCCAGCATCTACACGCTCGCCCAGATCAACAGCGAAGAGTTCAAGGGCAAAAAGCCCTTCACCGGCTCGGTGATGGACTACAACCCCGTCAACTTCAACATGGACAAGGAAGGCGCCATCCAGGGCGACTTCTCGATGATCGACATCGGGCCGTATGACCGCTGGGTCATCGAATACGGCTACACCACCGATGAACGCTCGCTGGACAAGATTCTCGCCCGCGTCGCCGAGCCTGAACTCGCCTATGGCACGGATGAGGACACGTGGGGACCGGACCCGCTGACGCGGCCGTATGACTTCTCCGCCAATCCGATGGACTACGCCAAGAGCCAGGTCGAATTGGCCAAGACGCTTCGCGGGCGCATCCTCGACAAGTTCGTGAAGGAAGGCGATTCGTGGTCTCGCGCTCGCCGCGGCTACAACATCACGTTCTTCATTCACAGCAGCGCGGTCTCGATGATGACCGACTGGATCGGCGGCTCTTACATCACGCGCGATCGCAAGGGCGATCCAAATGCCCGCCCGCCCGTCACACCCGTCGATGCACAGAAACAACGCGAAGCCCTCGATTTCGTCGTCGAGCACGCTTTCCGCGATGAAGCCTACGGCCTCACGCCCGAACTCCTTCAGTTCATGGCGCGCGACACCTGGACTTCGAGTTTCTCCGCAGACCACGCCTTCCCCGTCCATGATCGCATCATGGGCTTCCAGGGATCGGTGCTGACGCTGTTGCTCAATCCGACCACGCTTCGCGGCGTCTATGACAATGAGATCATGACGCCGACGGATCAGGACGCCCTGACGTTGCCGGAACTGATGGACGCGATCACGTCGGCGGTGTGGACAGAGGTCAACGCCGTTCCCAGCGGGTCGTTCACCGCGCGTCAACCGCTGATCTCAAGCCTGCGGCGAAATCTCCAGCGCTCGCACATGGAGCGGCTCTTTGACCTGGCCGGGCCGGGCAACCAGTTCAGCGCGGCTTATAAGCCCATCTCCAACATCGCCGTGATGCAACTGCGGCAACTCTCCGAGCGCATCGGCAAGATCACGGAAGGCTCCGCGGCCAACCGTGTCGATCCCTACACCCGCGCCCACCTCTCCGAGGCCAAACTTCGCATCGACAAGGTTCTCGACGCGCAGTATGTCTACAACCAGAACGCGGGCATGGGCTCGCTGCCCTTCATGTTCTTCCGCGACCCGCAGGTCATCGTGTCCGACGAGCCGTGGAGCGCGCCCGATGCGCCCCAGTTCCCCACGCCGGAACAGCCGTAACGATCATCGCCGATCTGAAGTGTTGACCCCAAGCCCCCGCCTCGCGCGGGGGCTTTTTCATGCCGGCTCAAGGCCGTGTCATCACCGCAGGGTATGACGGCGTGCGATCAGCCCATAGATCAGGCTCGCAAGGAACACCACCACGAAGACATAGAACAGGATCTTCGCGAGGTACATAAAATCGCCCGCGATGCCGGAATATCCAAGCACGCCCGCGATCAATGCCACCACCAGAAACACAAACACCCATCGAAGCATAAAGCACCTCCGTTGCTCAATCCGTTCGAGCGACCGTCGCAAGGCCCGACTTACTCGCCCTGGATCGCTTCGCCTGTCCTCTCGACATCCTTGCCCGCGCCTCGCCATGTGTTGCAACTCGCCATCGCCGCCATCGCCGACGCCAACACCAGCACAACCATCATTCGATAAGCGGATCGCGTACGTTCCGTTCTCATGTTGCTTCTCCCTTGTCGCACCAGTGTTTGTGGTCGAGCGCACATGCGCCACCGACCCTTCCAGACATCGCCGCCCGGCACGACTGGGCGACGCGCTTCTTCCATTCCACGCCTGGCCGCGAGCCTATCGCAGGCTCTTTCGGCCGCCAACCATCATCAAACCCGCGCCGACGATGGCGGAGATCACCCCCAGGATGAGGTACCACATGGTCCTGTCGGTCAGGTGTCCCGTGAAGAACTTGCTGAAGCGGTCCGACAGTGAGTCGGCCGCAGTCACGCCCATGATGAACAGGATGATCCCGACGATCAGCAGCGCGATACCGGCAATTCGTTGAGGACTCATGTTTCGCTCCGTCGAGCGTGCGCATCTCGCGCCCACTCGTGACTGTCACTCTTGATCGTTCCCGTCGGCGATCTTCGCCGCACGGTCCCATTCTGATCCGCGCTGGCGTCGCGCGTGGTGCTTTCGCCCCGCCGTGCTTTCCGCAACCACTCGAGGATCACCGGGTCGTTTCGCAGCGCACGCCGGATCTTCTTCTCCGCGTTGCGGCAGATCTGTTCCACCCGAGCACGACTCACACGGTGCCCCTCGCGTTCGGCGAGAATCGAAGCAATCGCGTCGTAGGTTCGCAGGGGCCGATGATTCACGCCAGGCTCCGGCGGATCAGTCGCTTCCCACATGTCGTGCAGTGTCGTACTCATCGCTTATCACGTCATTTCTATCCGGATTTCACCGTTGTGCCCCGGGTTGCGACCGATCCACGCTGGTCGGCCTCGTGTGCTTCGACGTTCATCGCCTCGCGACGTCGCCGTGACTCCTTCCACCCGAACACTCGGGTGGAATCTTCCAATGCGCCCATTCGAGAGGACTTCCAGAATCGCCGGGCGCTGGTCGATCTCGTGATTCCCAAGTCCTGGTCGAATGCATCCTCCACTGAAGCGCCCCGCAGTGCTGTTGATCGCTTCGCCCGCAGTTTGAACAACCCGAAATACACCGCAAGTGCTATTCCACCGAACGCCACCATCGCCACAACGATCAGTACGGCATTCACATGCATCTCCAGAATGGAGTCTCCGAGCAGCCCGGACCCGGGGGAGTGGGTGCTCCGCGGGCGCCGGGAACAGGGGATTCCGCGCCGGCCTAAGTGTCAGCCACCGGGCCGCTCAGAGACTCCGAAGTCATTGTCCAGAATCAGACCATGTCAAACTCGCGTGTATCACAACCGATACGGCAAGTGCCCCATCAGCAGCAGAATCAGCAGGATCAGCAGCACCAGCCCCAGCCCGCCGGAGGGCAGGTACCCCCAGCTCTTGCTGTATCCCCATCGAGGCAGCGCGCCCACCAACAGAAGCACGACAACAATCAGTAATATCAGGCCCATCGAGCATTCCTTTCTTCACGACTTCCCGCAAGGCGGAGGGTGCGCGGGCCGTGCTCCTCCACACGGCCAGCGCCTCGCCCCGCACGAGTTTTCACAATCCTCCATCACGCGCGGACCTCCGCACGCGGGTCAAGGTCCGACCGTTGGTCGGCCTGCTATCTCCGGCTTTCTGCGATGCGCCTTGACGCATCGCGCCGCGAGCACCATCTCGTCCATCCCCAACGGGCGACGAATGCCCGTTGGCGCTGACCATCGTTCTTGACGCCCGCTGCCGATCTTCCGCAATTTCCCGCTCGGCCTCGCGCAGGCACTGGTCGCATGGAACTCGGCCGGACGCGTTGCGAACGAAGATGTTGTACGCGCGGCGCTCCAGATCATCCGCCGTGGATTCCGTCGGTGCCGTCGTATCCGGCGCGTCGGTGTGCATCAGGGTCGAGTGCGACTCGTCATGCAAAGCCGTCGGTTGTCGAGTGAATCCATCCATGGCATCTCCTCTGTGTGTCGTCTCGTCGCGATTCGTGACCAACGAAGTCATCAACCGATTTCCTTGTCTTCACGCCCTGGTCGTGTGCCGACGGGCGACGCCATCTTCATGATCCGAACTTCGGTGTCCGGGCGTGCCACTGTTCCTGCGAGAGGGGGTGTGTGAGCATGAACACCTGCACCATGGTTCCGCTTGTGAATGCCTGGACGACCGTGCCCGTTGCGGTCTCCACTTCCGCCGCCGCTTCCCTGACTTCCACACCCGTGATCCGTTTGATTTCCTGTCGAAGCGTTTCCACCGAGCTGGCGAACAGTTGTCGATGAAACTCCTGCACGCGTGCCGCGCCGTCCGCATCCGCCGACATCGCACGTTCCGCGGGCGTCAATGCGCCGTGCAGCGTGATGACCAACGTGTTCTCGCTCAATACCACCGTGACCGCCTCGGGCACATGTCCTGTTCGCTCCCGTTGAAACGCAACGGCGGCCTCGGCCACGCGCTGCGCCATTGTCAAGTTTGATTCAGCCAATGGACACCTCCTTGGCTTCCGCGCCGTTGCGGAGGTCAAAAAACAACAAGCCGACCCGTTTCGCACCATAAAAGTGCTGATTCGAGTCGGCTTACCAATCTCGGGTCCACCGGAGTCCCGGCTTACCCTACATTCAGTCATCCGAGCGGGAGCCACCTATGCACGAATCCATCGGCTCCATCTGCCAACACTATAGTCCGTACACCTTCGATGTCAAGACCCTTGGCCTTCACGCGTTGATGCGAATCAAATCGCGGTGATCCATCCCCCCCCGCGTTTCGGTCTCGCATTGTGGACTGATCAATCCCCAACTCCTGCCCGAATGCGAGGTGGAAACGATGAATGATCCGAAATAGCCTTCTCCCGTCATACAAGGCTTGCGACCACATTCACGCGACGGACGGCATACGCGGTGTCGCCCGTCGGTCGATGGATCATGGAGAGGACCATGAAGTCACGCGGAGAAATCGAGGCGGCCGTCTGCGATGCCATGGCTCGGTTCGAACGGGAGTTCATGGGTCGCGGGCCGAAGGACATTCATGCCTATCTCATCGGCGAGCAGATCATTGTTCGCCTTCAGGGCGTCCTCACCGCCGCCGAGCAGCATCTGGTCAAATCCCAACCTGTCGAGCGCGGCCGTGACCTGCTCAAGCAGGTCCGCACCCACCTCATCGAAACCGCCCGGCCGCATATGGAAGCGATGATGCTCGAGATCACGCAGGTCGCGATCCTGAGCCTGCACCACGACATCAGCACGAACACCGGCGAAGAGATGGTCATCTTCACGCTCGCCGAGACGCCTCGCGTGCGCGAGGGCAAGCAGAAGTAACCAACCGCGCTTCATGTTCCTACCATCGTCCGTGCCATCAGACGACCCACGCCTGCACACGAACCTGCTCGGCCTCACCCTGCGCAACCCCATCATCCTCTCGGCCGGAACCTGCGGCACGCTCGATGAGATGGCCGACGTGCTCGACCTGTCGCGCGTGGGCGCGATCATCACCAAATCCATCACCCCGATGCCGCGTGATGGCAATCCCGCCTGGCGCGTCGCACCCCTTCGCGGCGGCATGATCAACGCCATCGGACTGGCCAACGTCGGCCTCGACCACTTTCTCGAACACACGGCCCCGCGCATCGCAAGCGTGCCCACTCGCGTCATCGCGTCCGTTGCCGGCTTTTCGATCGAGGACTATGTCCTCGTCGCGGGTTCGTTCGATGACATTGACGCGCTGGCCGCGATCGAGATCAATGTCTCGTGCCCGAATGTTCGCGGGGGCGTCGAGTTCGGCGTGGATCCGCCCGCGCTGGCCGAACTCGTCACGCGCCTTCGCGAGGTCGTCACACGAAAGCCGCTCATCGTCAAACTCAGCCCCATCGCCATCGCCACGCCGGGATTCACGATGCTCGATGCGGCCCGCGCCGCGATTCACCCACGCGGGGCGGACGGCCCGCGCGGCGCCGACGCCCTCACCATCGCCAACACAACCCCCGCCATGGCCATCGACGTGCGGTCGCGCCGCCCGAGACTCGGCAACACCACCGGCGGACTCTCAGGCCCGGGCGTGCATCCCATCGCCGTCAGACTCGTCCACGATGTCCACCAGAAACTCGCCCGCGAGATGCGCACGCCCATCATCGGCTCCGGCGGCGTGATGCGATGGCAAGATGCGGCCGAGTTCATCCTCGCCGGCGCGTCGGCCGTGCAGATCGGCACCGGACTCTTCGCAGACCCGCGAATCCCGCTTCGCGTCGCGCGCGGTCTGGCCCGGTGGGTCACATCGCAGAAACGAACGTCCATCGCCGACCTTGTCGGCGCGGTTGATCTGGGCAAAGATTGACCAACCCTCGGAGACTCATGTCATGTGTACACGTTGGCTCGCGGTCTTGCTGCTGCTCATCACCACCGTCCAATCTTCCGCTCAGGATCGCGTCGACATCGACATCGCCGCGATCCTCGAACCCATCCGCGCCAAGGCCAAACTCCCCGCCCTCGGCGGCGCGATCATCAAGGGCGATCAACTCCTCGCCCACGGCGTCACGGGCGTGCGTGCGGCCGGGGTCGCCTCGCCCGTCCTGCCCGATGACCGCTTTCACATCGGCTCGTGTACCAAGGCGATGACGTCGCTGCTTCTGGCGATTCTCATCGAAGATGGCGTGTTGTCGTGGAACACGACAATCGGCGAATCGTTCCCCGACATGACAATCCACGACGATTGGAAGCGCGTCACGCTGCACCAACTCGTGACGCACAATGCCGGCGTCCCGGCCGACCTGCGATCCGGTGGATTGTGGCAGCGGCTTTGGGACCACACGGGCACGCCCGTCGAACAGCGGCGCGACCTGACCACGGCCGTACTCGCGAAACCACCCGCGCATGCGCCCGGCTCCAGGCACCTGTACTCGAACGCCGGATACGCCATCGCGGGTCATATCGCCGAGACCAGAACCGGCACGCCGTGGGAGGAACTCATGCGACGCCACATCTTTGAACCCCTGGGCATGACTTCGGCGGGTTTCGGTGCGCCGGGCAAAGCCGGTTCACCGCCGGATCAACCTCGCGGACATCCGCAGGCGAACAGACCCGTTCAACCCGGCAAGGGCGCTGACAACCCCGCAGCCATCGGTCCCGGCGGGACCGTTCACGCTTCCATCGAAGACTGGGCGAAGTACATCGCGGTCCATCTTCGCGGGCACAAGGCCAATCCCAACCGCGCCCCGCGTCTGATTTCCGCCGAGGCCTTTGACATGCTTCACACCGTACCCGATGGCCCGTCGAACTCATACGCGTGCGGGTGGGTCACCGGCACGCGCCCCTGGGCGAAGGGGTCGCACCCCGGCGCGACCGGCACGATCCTGACGCACTCGGGGAGCAACACGATGTGGTTCGCGGTGGTCTGGATCGCGCCCGAGCGTGACTTCGCCGTGCTGGCCGTGAGCAACATGGGCGGTGAACCCGCGCCGCGTGCGTGTGATGAAGCGGTGGGGGCGCTGATTGAGGCGTTTCTCTCGCAATAGCGCGAAGCACGGGCAAGCTGGCGCTTGCGGATGCCACACGATTCCGCGCGATATCATCGACCCATCGCCCTCACAGGATGCCCCAATGACCTACCTCATCGAATTCGTTCACGCCAGGCAGATTCTCGATTCACGCGGCAATCCCACCGTCGAAGTCGAAGTCGGCCTGGAGTCCGGCATCGTCGGGCGTGCGGCCGTGCCCTCCGGCGCATCCACCGGTGACAACGAGGCTCTCGAACTTCGCGATGGCGATGCGAAGGTCTATGGCGGCAAGGGCGTGCGCAAGGCCATTGCCAACGTCAACGAGCACATCGCGATCGAACTTGAGGGCCTTGACGTTCGCGAACAGGAAACCATAGATCGACTGATGATCTCGATGGATGGCACGCCGAACAAGGCGAACCTCGGC
Organism: uncultured Phycisphaeraceae bacterium; assembly: GCA_964614515.1. Classification (GTDB taxonomy): domain Bacteria; phylum Planctomycetota; class Phycisphaerae; order Phycisphaerales; family UBA1924; genus CAZTPJ01. The sequence continues at coordinate 104,710 of CAZTPJ010000001.1, forward strand.
GCAAACGCGATGCTGGGTGTGTCGATGGCCGTGGCGAAGGCCGCGGCCGAGGCGTGTTCGCAGCCGTTGTATCGCTATCTCGGCGGTTCGGCAGCGCGCACGCTCCCCGCGCCGATGTTCAACATCCTCAACGGCGGTCGCCACGCCGACAACAACGTGGACTTTCAGGAGTTCATGATTCAGCCGCTCGGGTTTGATGACTTCGGCGAGGCCCTTCGCGCGGGCGTGGAGATCTATCACGCCTTGCGAAAGGTGCTGCACGACAAACATCTTTCGACGGCCGTGGGGGATGAAGGCGGCTTCGCGCCGGATCTCGCGGATGCAAAGGCCGCGCTGGACCTCATCGAACAGGCGACGAAGAAGGCGGGATACTCGTGGGGCAAACAGATCGTCGTCGCGCTCGACCCCGCCACGAGCGAACTCTGGAACGCCGCAAAGGATGCGGGCAAACAGGGCTACCTGCTCTTCAAATCCACGCGCGATGTGCTCTCGTCCGATGACATGATCGCGCTGTGGGATGCACTGCGAAAGAACTATCCGATTCGCTCGATCGAAGACGGCCTCGCGGAACACGACTGGGACGGCTGGCGAAAACTCACGGCCAGGCTCGGCGGCGACATCCAACTCGTCGGCGATGATCTTTTCGTGACCAACCCGCGATTTCTGCAGCGCGGTATTGACGAGAAGTCCTGCAACGCGATCCTCGTGAAGGTCAATCAGATCGGCACGATCAGCGAAACGCTCGAAACGGTGAACCTCGCCACGCGCCACGGCTTTGGCGTGGTGATGAGCCATCGCTCCGGCGAAACGGAAGATGTGACCATCGCCGACCTGGCCGTGGCGACAAACTGCGGGCAGATCAAGACCGGTGCGCCCTGTCGCAGCGATCGCACCGCGAAGTACAACCAACTGCTGCGCATCGCGGATGAACTCGGCGCGACGGCCGTGTACGGCCCATCGCGAGCATCTTGATGCGTGACCTGATGTGCCACCGACCGCGCTTCGCGGTCGGTTCGTTGGGCGCAGGGAGGTCTTGTGTTGAGTGATCGTGAGTCGTTGCCGTAATCGCACCGACCGGCTGCGAAGACTCCGCCGGCCGGTGGCACACACGGACGGAAGGGTCAGGAGACTTCGGCGCAAAGACACGCGGGGAGCACGGACTCACGCGACGGACGAACATCCCGCCGCAACAAGTCCACGCTCCCCGCGATCATGTCGCGTGGTGATGTCGGATCAATAGTCGCTGAAGAGCACGCCGCGGGCGTCAACTTCGCCGGCCTCGGTGTTGGCGCGGATCTTCCCTGTGTCCTCGTCATAGATCCAGCCGACGTTGGCCGCATCCGCCGCGGCGATCAACGTCCCGCCCTTGTTAGAGCCGACGGGCAGGGGGGGGACGGACTGGATGTACGGGCCGTAGATGAACACCGTGGTCTTTGAGGCGTTCGTGTTGCCCTCGAAGTCTGTGTACTGCGTGAGTTGGGCGGCGATGGTGCCGGCCGCGGGAAACTCGCCGTCGTGTTCCGCCGCGTACAACTCGATCGCGCTGCGAAGCACGGCGAGGTTCCCGCGAAGCGAGTTTTCGGCGGCGCCTGCGCTGCCGCGACTGAGCCGCGGAATGGCGATGGCGCCGATAATGCCGATGATCACAACCACGATCACCAGTTCGATAAGGCTGAAGCCCTTGAGTTGCCTGCGTGCCAATGCGTTCATCATGTGGTCTCCGTGTGGCATGGCCTTCCGTAGCCATGTTGGAGGGCCCTGCCCCCGCACAGCCATCCCTATCGGCGCTTGCGAAGCGCGGCATTAGCGGGACGTGCCGGTTTGACCATGACGAAGCGCAAGCTCCACACGAACACCCTGGACTTCAAAGATCACGGACTTGTCCCAAATTTCCACAAGTCGCGCGTTCTTGAACGGCTCGCCGATAACAAGCAGTGCGCCATCAACCATCGCACGCGGCGCTCCCCCATCCTTCGGCACGAGAACCGCCTGAAGGCGATGCGCCTTCTGGAACTCCTTGGCCGCTTCCTCCGCCGCCTGACGCTCCGCCGGGGCGAGCTCGACTTCCGCTTCCGTGGAAACCTGCACCGCAGCGGGTGCGAAAATCGCCGCAAAGGCGTCTCGCGTCGGCGTCGCCGCCACCTCACCACGCATCGTGTCCAATCGAAGCGCGATCATCGCGGCCACCGTCTCAGGCGCTTCGGATGTCGTCGGCGTCGACTGGTCCGCCGCTTCAAGCGATGGCGCTGAAGCCGAAGCCGACGATGGTCCGGAAACCTCCCCCCCGAGAAACAGGCGATCAACCGCGAGTGCGGCCAGCGCCAGCCCGAGAAGTCCCACACACGCTTGTCGTCCCTTTGCGTTGCTCATGGCAACAGAAGTAGACAAAACGTGCGCCACTCATGCAACACGCGCCCGAGATTTCGCTCACGACTTTGGCGGTTGCGCCACCGCCCAGATCAACTCCAGCGAGAACGTCGGCACGCCGGCATTGGGATCCGCGACCATCAGCAGGCTTCGCACGGCCGTGTCGCGATGCGTCGCGTGCAGTGTCGCGAGGAAGGTCGAGAGGTCCGGATATCGCCCGCGTCCTTCGATGCGAATCGGGATGTCTCCACGATGCGCCCGCAGCGCCATCTCGCCCGGCGACATGGTGTTGATCTGAAGCATGTGCTCGGCGGCCAGGGCTGAAAGGGCCGCCAGGCGAGAGTTGAACTGCGTGGCGGGTTGAAGTTGAATGGCCGAGGCATGTTGCCGCGACTCGAACTCCTCGGCGGCCAGTCGTGCGCTTTCAGCGCTGCGCCGAAGGTCGCCGGCCTGTGAGAGTTCGGTTTCAAGCTGGGCCTCGAGGCTCTGGCGCGTGGTTACCGCGCGCTGATACGGCTCGACCGCGAGCATCCAGGCCAGGGCCGTCAACCCCGCGATCGTGCAGAGCCCGATGATGTCAAACCTCATCCACGATGTGTCTCGCGAGAGATTCATCCTCATCCCCTTGATCCGAGCGTGCCGCGAAGTTGAAACGACACGAGTTCCTGCCCCGCGCGAACCTCGCGCTGCGTGCCGAGGAGTTCAACGCGATCGAACAGTCCCGATCCCTCCAGGCGCAACACGAACGCATTGACATCCGCGAGCGTTCGCCCCAGTCCAACCACGTCCACGCGATACGCCGTCAACGTCGTCTCGCGGGGTTTCGCCGCGTCGGACGCCGACTTCGAACTCTTTGACGACGTGGCGGTTGTGGGGCTTGGGGTTGACATCACCGGCGAGAGATCGAGGCGAGTAAGCGTCACATCATCGGACACGAACGTGGCGATCATGGCGAGCAGGACGCTGAAGTCCGGCTGCCGCGCCACTTCTTCATGCACGGCGATCATGCGCCGAGCGAGGCTGACGCGAGCGGCCATCGCCGAAATCTCCGCGCGGTGCGCATCGTTGGCGGTTCGCGCCGCCGTCAGTCGTCCGCTGACCGCAGAGTGATCCGCGTGGCGGGCGATGCCGCTGGCGATGACGCTCACGGCGATCGCGGCCGCGTACACCCCGCAAACCCACGCCCACAGCATCAGGCGTTGTCGTCGTCGATGCGCCATCACGCGACGAGCGGGAATCACATTGATCGCCAAAGTCATGCCGCGGACTCCAGATACATCGCCAGCCCCGCAGCCGTGATCAGGCACGGATGCGCCGCTTCTTTCGCGATGGACTTGGCGCAGGGCAGCACGTCGGTTGGATGCAAGACCCGGACCGGAAGGTGGCTGGCGGACGCGACGGATCGTTCGATGTGATCGATCGCCGCCGCGCCGCCATAGAGCATCAGGCCGTCGACTTCGCGATCGCTGTAGCGATATTTGGCGTAATCCAGGGCCGTGGAGACTTCAGCGCAGATGCGGGCGCCGAAGTCATCGCACGCGGCCTCGAGTTCGCGTGCGATGCGCTCGCCGCGAATGGCGCCGCCCCCGCTGTCCCCGCCCCACGCACCGAACAGCAACGAAGCATCCTCCTGCGCGATGCACAGCCGATCACCCAGCGATGCGACCGCGGACCACACGCCGCACTCTTGCACCTCGCGGGCATAGACCACCGCGTTGGCGACCAGCACGGTAATGCTCGCCGAGGCATGGCCGAGATCGATCAGCACCGTGATCCCCCCCCCTTTTGCGCCGGGCGATGCCGGGGCGCTGGAGGTGGTCGCCGCGCGAACGCTCGAGACCAGCCGCGGTTCGAGCGCGACCGTGTCCAGGCCCGCCGCGTCAAGCACATCCAGCATCGCCTGCGCATCCTCGTGGGCGCACCCGACGGTCATCACACTCGTTGCCGATGTGCCGCGCGAGGGCGCGGGCAAGTCCCAACAACCCGCCTCGAGCTCATCGGGCAGTTTCCCATGCGCCCGCGCCAGCTCGACCCGCGCCAGTTGCTCAAGCGGGGCGCCGGAACTGCGCGGCGGAAGTTCAGCCGTCGCAGTCAAAACGCTCGAATCGGGCACGGCCGCGACCACACGACGCCCCGTGAACCCGCGACGATGCAGCACGTCAACCATCCGCCGCATTTCCTTCTCGTCCGGCACGCCCCCATCGCGATCCGACGCCAGGCGGTCAAAGCACGCCGTGGCCACGATCTGCCAACCGCGCCACGGCAAACCGAGAGACACGCCCGAAGCCGAACCGCGCGGCGAAACGCTTGCGCCGCTGCCGAGTTGCACGGCCTTGATGCGCGAGGCGCCAATGTCCAACCCGATGGGCGAACGATGTCGCAGCATCACGGTCCCCCCTGTGTCAACGACGTGAGGTCCAGCAGCGGCATGAACATGCTCAGCGCCACGAACCCGACGATCCCGCCCAGAACAATCAGGATCGTCGGCTCGATGATCGACGTCAGCGAACGGATGATCACTTCGTTGTCCTCATCCATGACGTCAGCGAGGTTCACCAGAACCGGTCCCACGCGCCCGGCGCGCTCCCCCGTCTGCACCGCTTCCACGAAGGTACTCTGGAACAAACCCGACTGACGCAGCGCGTGGCTCATTGCGTCGCCGCGCGTCACGGCATCCTCGGCCGCCGCCACCGCCTGGGCGTACAACGCATTCCCCGCCGCCGCCTTTGTCAACACCAGCGCATCAAGCATCGGCACGCGACTCTCAAGCAGCACCCCGAGCATTCGCGCCACCCGCGCACCCACGAAACCACGCATCAGTTTGCCGATCACCGGCGCACGCACCGCGAACTTGTCCACGGCCAGGCGCCCGCCCGGCGTTCGCGACCACATCCACCCACCCACGCCGCACCCGATCAGCGCCGCCAGCACCGCCCACCAATACGCCTTCAAGATGTCCGACAGGTCAAGCAGCGCCTGCGTCGACGCGGGAATCGGCACGTTGAGCGTCCCGAACAACCCCGTGAACCGCGGCATCACAAACCCGATCATCAATCCGATCACCGCGATCGAAATGAACAACAGCATGACGGGATACGTCATCGCCCCCTTGATCGCGCTGCGCGCCTTGACCTGCCGGCGCGTCATCGCCGAAAGACGATCGAGCATCGCCTTGAGTTGTCCGCTGCTCTCCCCCGCGGCCACCAGACTCCGGCAGATCGCGTCGAACTGCTTCGGATGCGCTTCCATCGCCGACGCCAGCGTCGCGCCCTCTTCAACCCGCCCCCGCACATCCTCGATCGCCTCGCGCCACGGCCCGGCGGGCATCTGCCGTTCCACCGCGTGAATCGCTTCGACCAGCGGCGTGCCCGTGCCGAGCATGATCGCCAGTTGTCGCGTGAAGACCGAAAGTTCGCGAAGCGATCCCCCCGCGCGCTTGCGCTTGAGTGTCAGGCCGTGGCGATTCCCGACCGCCTTCGCCTCGCTGCTGGTCGAGGATTCGCCACCGACTTTCGTGACGAACAACCCGCGCCGGCGCAGCAGTTCCATCGCCTCGGCCGCGTTGGTCGCGTCGATCGTGTCGCGCACCACGCGCCCGCGAATGTCATAGGCTTCGTAGGCGAGTTTCATGCCGCTCGCTCCTGAGAACCCGGCGGTTCACTTGCGGCCGACTGGCCACCGGCCGAGGATCGCGCTTCGCGCCTGGCCGGCGACTTCTTCGCCTTGAGCAGCGCCGCTTGCGCCGGGTCAATCTTCGCGGGAGCGGCGATCTTCTCCACACGCTCATCATCTTCGTTGTGCGTGACGCGAAGCACTTCCTCCAGGCTCGTCTTCCCCGCCATCGCCAGCAGCACGCCTTCTTCCCGCAGCGACAACCAGCCATACCGACGCATCGCCGCCCGAATGTCATGCACCGGCGAACCAGCATGGATCATCCGCCGAAGTTCCGGCGTGATCTCCAGCACTTCATAGATGCCCAGTCGTCCCTGGAAACCCGAATCGTGACATTGCCGACATCCCGTGCCCTTGCGGAACGACTGGCTCTCGCGCGGCTCAAGTCCCGCATCAAGCAGCGGCCCTTCGCCAGGGTAATAGTTCGTCTCGCATGAGGGGCAGTTGGTCCGGGCCAGGCGCTGCGCGATCACGCCCTGAATCGCACTGCTCAGCAGATACGACTCGATCCCCATGTCGTTCAGCCGCGCCACCGCGCCGGGCGAGTCGTTCGTGTGCAGCGTCGCAAGCACCAGATGCCCCGTCAGGGCCGCCTGCACGGCCACGCGCGCCGTCTCCTCATCACGGATCTCACCCACCATCACCACATCGGGATCCTGCCGCAGCACGCTGCGCAGCACACGCGCGAACGTCAGCCCGATCTGCTCCTGCACCTGAATCTGATTCACCAGTTCAAGTTGATACTCGACGGGATCCTCGACCGTCACCACGTTCGTCTCGGGATTGCGCAGCAGGTCAAGGGCGGAATACAGCGTCGTCGTCTTGCCGCTGCCCGTGGGGCCGGTGACCAGGACCAGCCCGTGCGGTCGATCGAGAATGCGCTTGAACCGCACCATCGCCTCGGGCCGCAGACCCAGAGCCTCGAGTTTCACCTTCAGATTCGCCTTGTCGAGTACGCGCAGCACGAGTTTCTCGCCGAGCAACGTCGGCATGCTCGACACGCGAAGGTCGATCTCGCGCCCTTCGGCGACGATGTGCACGCGCCCTTCCTGCGGCAGGCGCTTCTCCGCGATGTCCATCTTGCCGATGACCTTCAAGCGCGACACAATCGCCGCGTGCATCCCAGGCGGCGGCTTCATCAAGTCACGCAGCATCCCGTCGATGCGATAGCGAATCCGCGTCCCACGCTTGTCAGGCTCGACGTGAATGTCGCTCGCGCCATCCTTCACGGCCGTCAACAACGCAAGATTCACAAGATTCACGATCGGGCTGCCCGCGACCATCTTGTCCAGGTCGGTCGTGGGGGTTTCATCCACGGCCTCGCGCTCGACCACCTGCACGTTGGATTCAGCCAACGACGTGAGGAAGGCATCGACATCAACGTTGCCCGCCGCGTACTTCTTCACATACTCGATGATGTTCGCCCGCAGCGCCAGCACGGGCCGAATCTTGCACCCTGTCAGTGACTTGAGGCGGTCAATCGTCGGCAGGCTCTGCGGCTCGGCCATCGCCACCGTCAGCGTGTCATGCAGGCGGAACATCGGCATGACGTTGAGGCGCTCGGCCTCCTCCGGGCCGATGAGTTTGAGCAGGGCCGGGTCCATCAGGCCGTGGCGCAACTGACACCCGCGCACGCCAAGTCGCTTGGCCAGGGCGCGGACGAGCACATTGGGCTGCACGATGCCCTGTTCGACCAGAAACTCGCCGAGGAGTCGTCCCGAGCGGCGCGGATCCTGCAGCGCCCGTTCGAGTTCGTCGCGCGTCAGCAGCCCCTCTTCGAGCAGCACCTCGCCCACGCGCACGGCCTTGGGCGCGGGGGCGCCCGCCGGCGGCGAGGGGGGGGGCGGCGTCGGGTTGTTCGCGCTCTGCATCACGTCTGATCGCTCCGCGACTACAGGAAACTCCGCGCCGCATCCGTCACATCCGCAAACTGTTCAAACAGGTCCGCCACGTCCGTCAGTTCCATCACTTCGCGGATCGTCTCGTTCGTGCAGCACATCTTGAGCGTCTGGCCCGTGCGCGACTGACGCTGCGCCGCATCCACAATCGCCTCAAGCCCCGCGCTGTCCACGAACGCGATCGCACCCGCGTCGATCACAAACCGACCCAGCGAGCGCGACGCCACCACCTCAAGACGACTGTGCAACTGCGCCGCGTCGGGTCCAACGATCGGACCCACCGGCCGCACCACCGTCACCGCGCCATGTCGTGATTCCTGAATCTCCACGAGAGTGTCCTTCTCATGCCGCCGCCGCGCCGCTTTGACCCACCGATCCCACCGTGGACGGGACCGCCGGCGCCGGCAGCGTGACCGTGAACGTGCTGCCCTTGTTCAGTTGCGACTGCACGCGGATGTCCCCGCCGTGCATTCGAATCACATCACGCGCAAGCGTCAGGCCCAGGCCCGTGCCCGTGACGTTCGCCACCCGCGCATCCTGCGCGCGATGAAACTTCTCAAACACCTTCTCCGTTTCATGCGCGGCAATGCCGATGCCCGTGTCGCGCACGGCCACCACCAGCGTGTTGCCCTCAACCTCCACATCCACCGTCACCTCGCCCCCGGGCAGCGTGTACTTGATCGCGTTGCCCACGAGATTGTGCAGCGCCAGCAGGATCTTGTCACGATCTCCCGAGATCACCGGCAACTTCGGCGGCAATGAGAAACTCAGCGTGATCTCCTTCTCGCTCGCCGACGCCTCGTGCCCCAGCCGCAGTTCGTCGAACACCGTGTCCAGACGCACGTCGCCGCGCGACAGTTTCCAGTGGCCCGCTTCGATCTCGCTGACCGACAGCATGTCGCCCACGATGCGCTCCAGGCGGCGCGACTCCTGATTGATCGCGTTGAGGCTCTCGCGCTGGATCGCCGGGTCATCCTGACCCTCATCCTGCGCCCGCTCGACGTACAGACGGATGTTCGTCAGCGGCGTTCGCAGTTCATGCGCCGTCTGCGCCACGAATGCGTCGCGCACCCGGTCGGACTCGCGCTGCTGCGTCAGGTCTTCGATGACGATCGCCACGGCCGGCGTGCCGCCCCCCCCCGCGCTCAGGCTCGATCGACACACGTTGTAGCGAAGTACATGCGTCTGTTCCCCATTCGCGGCCCCGGCTTCGCGCCGAACTTCGAGGATCGCGCGAGTCGGGCCGTGCCCCGCCGCCGCATCGCCCAACGCCTTGCGAAGGCCCTCATCCTCGAATATGTCATTGACCGGCCGCCCAAAAACCGCGTCCGCGGCCTTCCCCAGCATCGCACAGGCCGACGGATTCACATACGACACGCGACGACCAGAGTCGATCACCACCAGACCCTGCCACAGCGAATCACACACACGCTCGACCAGCGATGATCCCCCCTTGCCGGGAGTCGAACGCGTCTCGACTGATTGCACGGCCAGGTCACACCGCGTCTGATCCACTCGCGACAGGTGCTTGTTCCACGCTTCCGCGATCGGACCCAGCCGCGGATCAACCAGCAACGCACCCGTCGATGGCTCACCCTCACACAACGCCGCCATCGCATCTCGCACGGCCGCCAACGGACGCAGCATTCGATGCATGATCCACGCCAATGCGCCCACGGCCGCAATCGCGATCCCGCCGATGACTAACTCGCCCTGCGCGAGTTGTCCACCTGGCCCCGTGCGCGCGGCCCACCACGCGCTGACCGCCACGATCACGGGCAGCAGCGCCGTCATCGCCAGCACCGGCCACATCAATGGCAAGCGCGGGCGGCCCTTCACGGGAGTCGTGGTGTTGGATTCGTGTTGCTTCTCCATGGCCCGATATCACCCCACAGGTGCGCGTTCGTGCGGATCCTGACGCTGATATCGGCCAATCGCGGGCGGACCTGAGCCGCCCCTCCACGCCATAGATCTTCCCAAGGGACTCGCGCGGGTTATCGGCGACCCACGCCCTGCTCCTACCATCTCGCGGAAGTTCCTCTCCCGGAGACCACACATGGCATACAAGCAAATCGCGAAGATCCTGCGCGGTAAGGCCACGCCGCTTCAGATCACCTTCGCATGCATTCTCGGCGCGATGCTCGGGTTTGTCATCGGACTCCCGGGAGCGCTCGGCATCACCTTCGCCCTGATCGCGCTGCTGGTGGTCCTCAATGCCAACCTCATGCTTGCGGGTCTGGCGCTGGCCGGGGGCAAACTCGCCGCACTGATCCTCATGCCGATGTCGTTTCAGGCCGGGCGGGTTCTGCTGGATGGTCCAACGACCGGCCTGTTCCGTTCGATCATCAACGCGCCGGTGGGCGCGCTGCTCGGCTTTGAGTCCTACGTCGTCACGGGAGGCCTGCTCATCGGCGCGATTCTTGGGCTCGCGGCTGCGCTGGTCGTCATCTCCATCGTCGGAACGTTCAGGATGCGCATGGCGAAACTGGAAGAAGGCTCCGAACTCTACAAGAAACTCGCCAAGGCATGGTGGGCACGGCTGCTGACGTACATCCTCATCGGCAAGGGCCACGGCAAGGCCACATATGCCCAGCTCGCGAAGAAGAAATTCGGCAATCCGATCCGCATCCTGGGCGTGGTGGCCGTGCTGCTGCTTGCAGTGCTGGGATGGGTGGCGCTTCAGTTCCTGTCCGAGCCGATCACGACGACGATGACGCGGCGCGCCCTTGAACGCACGACGGGCGCCACCGTCGATCTGGACAGCGCGCTCATTGAGCCAAAGGCCGGACGCATCACGCTCACCAATCTCGCAATGGCCGATCCCGGCGAACTGTCACGCGACATCTTCCGCGCGTCGAAACTCTCAGGCACGATCACAGGACGCGATCTCCTGCGAAAACGCATCGAAATCGCGGCGCTGGTGATTGATGACGGGGCGCACGGCCAGCCGCGCGCCACGCCCGGACGCCACATCGGCCCACGCCCACCGGCCCCCCCCTCCCCCCCTCAGCCCGCCCCCGGCGAGAAGACACTCGAAGACTATCTCGCCGATGCTGAAAAATGGAAGAAAAAACTCGATCAGGCCCAGCAGGTGCTCGATCGCATCGGCGACCTCATCGAGCGCGAGCCAGACCCGACCACGACTCCCGGCCAGCCCCCGCGACAGGAGACCCTCGCCGAGCGTCTGCGCCGCGAAGTTGAAGCCAAGGGCTACGCGCGTGTCTTCGCCTCACATCTCATCGAAGGCGCGCCAACGCTCGTCATTCGCTCCATCGAAGCCAACGGCGTCAAGACCTCGCTTGACGCGGATCGTCCGTACAACCTGCAAGGCGCGAACCTCTCCACGCAGCCCGCGCTCCTCAATGAGCCTGCCTCGATTCAGGCCGTCTCCGCCGACGGCGCGGTCAACGTGCGAATCTCCGCGCCCGCCCGCCAGTCGCAGTCACCCGCAACGTTCGAGTTCACGGCCAATGGCCAGCCCGTCGATGACACGCTTGGCGAACTGAGCGTCGCGGGAGTACGGCCCGTGCAGGGTGGAACGCTCGATGCGTCGTTCACAGGTTCGCTCGTCGCGGCCGCGAGCGGAGCGCTGGACTCAAACCTCCTCGTCACGTTGCACGACTCCACGATCACGCTCGCCGCCGGCCGTGCCGCGAAGGTGGCGAACTTCTCGTTGCCGATCGGCATCCGTGGTCGTCTGTCGCAGCCGCGTATTCGCATTGATGGGGAGGCCCTCGCCGACGCCCTGGCCAAGGCCGGCGCGAACCAACTCGCGTCCGAAGTCCGCGGCAAAGTCGACGAGGCGACGCAAAAGGTTCAGGAACAGGTCGAAGAGAAGGCCAAGGGTATCATTGGCGACATCTTGGGTGGTGGCAGGGGTGGTGGGGGGAAGAACTAATCGAACCGATGCAATAGTCACGCCTTCGGGCGTTAGGCTCAGCGACAGCGCGGTGATGCCGCGCGCGTTTTCATCCGCAACAGACAGGAACGCACCGATGCCAGCAACACACACAACTCGAGGATTCGTCAGGCGCCTCGGCGCGGCCACGGTCATGGCCCTTGCCGCTGTTTCCATGCTCGCCACGCCAACCCAGGCGCAGCCCGGCGGCTTCGGCGGAGGCATGGGGGCCATGGGGCGAGACTTGTTCTCCGCGCCGTTCTCCACTCGCGAGATGGAGCGCTACGGCGACTTCCTCGCCCTCACACAGGAGCAGAAGGAAGTCGTCCGCATGTTGGTTGAGGCGCAGGTCGACGCCTATCAGACTCGCGCCCGCACCATCCGCGACAAGATGGACCAGATCCGCGAAGAGTTCCGCGAGTATCGCGACCCTTCGGTCTGGGAAGGCATGCAGGGCATGATGGAGGAGTTCCGGGACTTCCGCCTCGAGACCGAAAAGGCGCTGCTGGGCGATGTGCAGGCGATCCTCACCGCGGAACAGGCCGAAAAATGGCCGGAACTTGAACGAACGATGCGTCGTGACCGCACGATCCGTCGCGGCATGATGAGCGGCGAACGCCTCGACGTGATTCGTCTCGTCGAGGAGGCCGAACTGCCTGATGATGTCAAGGGCAACCTGCAGCCCGTGCTCGCCCAGTACGCCATGGATCTTGATCGCGCGCTGATCAAGCGAAACGAGTTCCAGGATGAGGCGATGCAGAAGATGGGCGAGATCATGCGCACCGGCGACATGGACACCGCCCAGAAACTCCTCGAAGAGGGGCGGCAATACAGCGTGGCCGTCAAGGACATCAACAAGCGATACGCACGGCAGGTTGAGGCGATGCTCCCGGATGAACCTCGCGCGGCGTTCGCCGATCAGGTCGCCCGCGTCAGTTTCCCCGATATCTATCGCCCGTCGTACACGGGTCGGGCGCTTGACGCGGCCATCGGTTTCAATGACCTCACCGCGGACCAGCAAGCCCGCATCACGGCGCTTCGAGACTCGTTCAATCGCGACACGGCCGTGCTCAACCGCCGCCTTGCGGAAGCGACCGAGCAAGCGGAAATGACGATGACCGTGCAGCAGATGTTCCGCCGCGGCTTTGGCGGTGAAGAGGGTCAGGATGCCGAACTTCGCCGGGAAAAGCGGGACTTGGATCGCTCATCCCTCGAACGACTCCGCGAAGTTCTCTCAGCCGAACAGGCCGAGCGCCTGCCGCGGCGCGATGAGAATCGCGGGCGCGACGGCGGAGGTGGCGAACGCCGCGGGCCGCAGCGCAATCCCCCAACGTAATCCACGGCCAGGTAGGCGATGTGAGACGACTCTCCGCCCAGCCGGGGAGTCGTGTCACAATTGGCGTGGACGATTCGGCAATGCACCACCCGTGAAGGAATCTCCCGGCGGGCGCATCCATAGAGTCATGTCCGCGGTTACGCGGCCGACACCGCACCCGGGCCACATGGAGGCACATCATGTTCTCGAATCTCTCGACGCGACTGGGACGACGATCCGCAACTCTGATGGCAATGGCCGGTCTTGCGCTACTGGCGCCGGTTGAGTTTGCCGTGGCACAGGAAGGCATGCAGACCCGCGTGATGGTGACCGACGGCAGCATGGGCGGGATGGGGATGCGCACCTCACGGCTGTCGAATCGCAACGTGGACCGCTACGCGGAAGTGCTGAGGCTCACGCCCGAGCAGCGCGACGTGGCGAAACTGCTCTTTGATGGATACAACGAGTCCTATCAGGCGATGGCGACGGAACGCCGCGAGCGCACGCAGGCGATCATGCGTTCCTTCCAGGACACGCAGGATCATTCGCTGCTCGCCGAGAAGATGCCCGAGATTCAGCGCGAGTTCGCCGAGCGCACGGAGAAACTTGAAAAGGACTTCTTCGGCGACCTTCGCGCAATTCTCACGACGGATCAGGAAGCGAGTTTCGAACGTGTTGACCGCCTGCGCCGGCGCGAAGTCGGGCTGACCCGCGCCACGCTCAGCGGTGAAGGGGTGGATCTGACCGACATCGTCAGTTCGCTCACGGTCCCCGCCGACGCCGCGCAGAACCTGGCCGAACCCATCGAGCAGTATGAACTCGCGATGGATCGGGCGCTGAAGGAACGCGCCGACGTGTTCGAGGAGGCCTTCGGCGGCCTGAATCGCGGCCCGACGACGACCATCGGCCCCGAGGCGCTCGAACGCATGGCCGAGATGCGCGAAAAGACGCGCGAGGCCGCGAGTCGCGTGCGGGACATCAATCGTCAGTACGCTCGCCTCATCGAATCGCAGTTGCCCGAGGAACTGGCCGCGAAGTTCGCCGAGGAAGTCAAGCGGCGCAGTTTCTCGCAGGTCTACCGCGAGCCGCACGTCGTCAAGAGCCTCGGCGCGGCCAAGGGGTTCAGTGATCTGACGTCTGACCAGCGTCGGACGATCGAGGAACTCATGGCGTCTTACGCTCGCGAGGCCGCGTCCATCAACGATCGCTGGGCCGCCGCGGTGGCCGAGCACGAAGCATCCGGCAGCACCGGGGCGATGGCCTTCGGCGGGATGGTGGTGTCGATGCAGATGGGCGATGAGCCTGAGGCGCTGCGCACAGCGCGGACGGCGCGGCGCGAACTTGATGAGCGAACGCAGGAACGCCTCGCCGCGGCTCTGACCGAGGCCCAGCGCGAACGCCTCCCCAAGCCGGGCGCCGAGAACGCCGTCGGTGGGATTCCGGTCTTCCAAGCAAGCGAGGCCGTCATCATCCGCGGTTCGGGCGACCGTTAGACCAGCCTTCGAACCCACATCAAAGCCTCCCTGCGGGGGCTTTCGTTGTTTCGACGCAGAACGGGGGCGTGGGCTCAGGGCGACTCGCCCATGCAAGCGGAGGCTGCATCGGGCGTTAGGCCCATCGAATCGTTCCTGGCATGCAAGGAGGTTTGCTGGATCACCGTCCATTTCGCCCGTAGCCGCCCCGGCCGTCCGCTTGAGACGCAGGCTTCTACTGTTTCCCCAGCGCTGGCATCGCTGGTTGCACACCGTTTCCCCGGCCGCGCGGTCGTATCGGGGGATCCCGCAGGGAGTTGTCCATCGTGACTTTGGCTCGGCCCCAACCTTTGACAGATTCTGATCCGTTGGTGTCCATCAACGCGCCGGCGACATCGAATGGCAAGGCCCATGTCGAGACGATGACCCAACGGCCGGACTTCGTTCCCGAGGCCGTGGCGAAACTCACCGCCGAACAGGCCGTGCGCCTTCGTGTCGTGCCGTTCGCGTTCGCGGGGAATCGACTTCGCGTGGCGATGCTGGATGCGAAAGACCTGGCGGCGGCGGATGAGGTGTCGGTATCGGCCGGGTGTCCCGTGTCGCGCGTGCCAATCACGCCCGAGGCGTTCGGCGAACTGCTTCGCGCGGCGTATGGGACGACGGCCGCGAAGATGGCCGCACGCCTCGCCGGCGGCGGCGATGGCGAAGATGACGATCTGATCTCCAACCTTGAAGCGATCGAGGCGGACGATCTGCATCGCATGGCCGAGCAGCCATCGCTGATCAACCTCGTGAACCTGATCATCCTCGAAGGCATCCGCGCCCGCGCGTCGGACGTGCATATCGAACCATTCGAGCGGAAACTCGCGGTGAAGTTTCGCATCGACGGCGAACTCGTCGAGCAGAATCCGCCGCCGAAGCATCTCCAGCCTGCGATCACCAGCCGCATCAAAATCATGGCCGGCATGAACATCGCCGAGCGCTACGCCCCGCAGGATGGCCACATCTCGCTGCGATTTGAAGGTCGCAAGATCGACATCCGGGTGAGCACCGTGCCGACGCTGTATGGCGAGTCGGTGGTGATGCGAATCCTGGACAAGGAGTCCATCACGCTCGATCTCGAAACCCTGGGCATGCGCGAGGCGGATCGCGACGTGATGGCCCGCCTGATCGACCTGCCCCACGGCATGCTGCTCGTCACCGGGCCGACGGGTTCGGGCAAGACGACCACGCTCTACGCGGCGCTGTCCAAACTCTACGACCCGTCGCTGAAGATCATCACCGTTGAAGACCCCGTCGAGTATGAACTCGCGGGCGTCAATCAGATTCCCGTCAATCCGAAGCGCGGCCTCACGTTCGCCACCGGCCTGCGCCACATTCTGCGGCAGGATCCCGACGTCGTCATGGTCGGCGAGATTCGCGACGGCGAGACGGCCGAGATCGCCGTGCGCGCTGCGCTCACGGGCCACCTGATCTTCTCGACCCTGCACACCAACGACGCGATCAGCGCGGTGGGGCGACTGCTCGACATGGGCGTCGAGCCGTTCCTGCTCTCGAGCGTGCTTGAAGGCATTCTCGCACAGCGCCTCGGGCGGCGCATCTGTTCGCACTGCCGACGCCAGGTTCCGATCGAAGAGGAAGTGCGACATCGCCTGTCGCCCTCGGAACTTGCGATGTTCAAGGGGGGCATGTGCTGGCGCGGCGAGGGATGCGAGAAGTGCAACGGCTCGGGCCAGCGCGGGCGCATCGGATACTTCGAACTCATCGCGACGAACTCGACGATGCGTGCGGCCATCGCCGCCCGCGCAGGTTCGCAGGAACTTCGCAAGGCCGCCCCCCCCTTCATGACCATGCGCCAGGACGGCATCCTCAAAGCCTCGCAGGGTCTCACCACCGTCACCGAAGTCCTTCGCGCCACACAGGATGCCGAGGAGGTCGGTCCCTGATGCCGACGTTCCGCTATCGAACGCTCTCAACCAACGGCCAGTCGGCCACCATCGAGGCGCCCGACAGGGCCTCGGCCGTGCGCGAACTCCTGCGCAAGGGCCAGACGCCCAGCGCCATCGAAGAGATCGCCGCGCCGGGCCTCGGCCCACGTTCGGCAACGGTTGATACGGCCGCGCCCGCATCCTCGCGCAGTTTCGCGTTTCGCCGCGTGATGTCGCGTGCGGAGACTGCGTGGTTCATCCGCGAACTGGCGACCGCGCTTCAGGCTGGCCTGCCGCTCGTGCAGGCGCTGCGCACCATCGGCAAGCAGGGTCGTTCGCCGGCGCAGCAGGCGATGCTGGCGCGGCTCATTGATGATGTTGAACATGGCCGCAGCCTTGCCGAAGCCGCCGCCGATGTCGGAAAGCCATTCACCGAACTGATGATCAACATGATCCGCGCGGGCGAGGCCTCGGGTCGCCTGGCCGACGTCTTGGCGCAGTCCGCCGAACTGCTCGATGCCGACGTCAAACTCCGCCGTTCACTGCTCTCCGCAACGTTGTATCCGATGATCCTCGGCGTGCTCATCATCGCGGCAATGGTCGTGCTTGTCACGTTCATCGTGCCGGGCATCCTCAAGACCGTCGAGGGCAACCTGACGACGCTCCCGCTGCCGACGGTCATCGTCAAGGGAATCGCGGATTTCATGCAGCAGTGGTGGTGGCTTGTGCTGCTGGGTCTGGGCGCGGCCGTGTTTGTGGCGTATCGACTGCTCGCGGATCCGGCGATTCGTTTGATCGTCGATGCGAAACTGCTGCGCGTACCCTTGCTCGGGCGGCTGCTGCGTGATGTGGCCGTGGCGCGGTTCACGCGAACGCTGGCGACGTTGTCGTCCGCGGGCGTTCCGATTCTGACGGCGCTTCGCGTGACGCGCGGCACGCTCGGGAACAAGGCGCTGGAGCGTGTGATCGATCAGGTCTGCGAGCAGGTCTCCGGCGGCAAGACGATCGCCGATCCGATGGAGCGCTCGGGCTATTTCCCACCGATGCTTGTGCAGATCGTCAGCATCGGCGAGCGCTCGGGGCGTCTGGATCAGATGCTCTCGCAGGCCGCCGGCGCGTTTGAGGAAAAGACGCAATCGTCCGTCAAGATGTTCACCACCGCGCTGCCGCCGCTGCTTGTCGTCATCATGGCCTGCGCGGTGGGTTTCATGGTCATGGCCATCCTGCTGCCAGTCATCGAAATGCAGGGAGCCATCCGCTAGTCAAGGAGTTCGCGATGCCCCGTACACGCCGCCGGCCACGCCACGGCTTCACCATCATCGAAGTCATCGTCATCGTCGTGATCATCGGCGTGCTCGCGGCCGTGATCGCGCCGCGATTGTTCTCGCGCGTGGGTCAATCACGGCAGTCCGTGGCGCGAAGCAACGCGGCCACGCTCGCCAATGCCGTGCGCCTGTACTTCAACGACCACGGCAAGCCCGAGGCCGGCGCCACCCTGAGCATCCTCTGGGAAAAGCCGCCCGCCGTCACAGAAGGCGCGTGGGAGCCTTACGTCGAATCACCCGAAGCCCTCATCGACCCGTGGGGCAACCCGTACATCCTCGTCATCCCCGGCCAGAAGAACTTCGACTTCGACATCGTCTCGTATGGCAAAGACGGCCAGCCCGGCGGCGAGGGTGAAGACGCCGACATCATCATTCCATGACGCGATCCGCCGCACAACTTCGGGTTCCTTCGGTGGCACGGGCGTCTCGCCTGTGCGCATCTCGTCGCGGCTTCTCCTTGATTGAACTCATTGTGGCCGTCATCATTCTCGGCGTGATGGCGGCCGTGGCCGTGCCGCGCATGGTCCTGCGCGAGGATCGCCAGCAGCGTCAGGCGGCGGTTGCGGTTCGCGATATGCTGTCCGCGGCCGCGCGGCGCGAAGTGATGTCCAGCGGACGCGTCGTGCTTGAGTTTGATGCGCAGTCGCAGTTGCTGGTGCTGATGACGCAGCGCGATGAGGAGCAGGATGGCGCGCTGCCGCGCAGCGCCAAGCCCCTCACGCCCGATCCGCTCATTGCGCCCATCTCGCTCGCGCCACTCACGTTGGCCGAGGCCACGGCCCGAGGGCTTCGCATTGACACCTCCGCCGGATGGCGACTCGACATGCGTTCAGCCATGGGCCGCCCGGACCTGACCATCGCCCTCGCGGATGCACGCGGACTCATCGTGTACACCGTCGCGCTGGCGCCCGGGGCCACCGCCGCGATCCTCGCGCCCGGCGACGCCCGCGGGCAACTCGCCTCCAACCAGATCATCGATCTCGACGCCGCGGGTCTGAGGGATCAGGCATGGTGATCGCACGCTGTACATCCCCCCCCCTTCGCCGCGGCGCGCTGCTCGTCGATGTCATCGTCGCGACGATCATTCTCGGGTCGTCGGTCGTCGCGATCCTCGGCGTCGTCGGCCGTGCCATCTCCGCGCAGTCGAGCGGCGAGGAACTGCGTACGGCCGCGATGCTCCTTGATGAACAACTCAACACCATCCTCATGCTCGGTCCGGATCAGGAGGCTTCGCGCGGCACGGTCGAGGGCCGCTGCGAAGCGCCGTTTCAGGATTATTCATACAGCATTGAGTTTTCCGGCGGCATCGGCGGCGATCCCTATCTCGTTCGCGCCACGGTCTCATGGATGAGCGGCGGGCGCCTGCGGAGCGAGTCCATCGAGACGTTCATGGCCCCGCGACTTGGCGATGATCCGGACCCCGATCGCCGTCCCGCCGAACCCGTCGGGAGGGACTTCTGATGTGGGGGGCGCGGGGGGGGGGGGGGCGGGGCGGCGGGGGGGGGGGGGGGGGGGGGGGGGGGGGGGGGGGGGGGGGGGGGGG
>CAZTPJ010000002.1:0-88441 GCA_964614515.1 uncultured Phycisphaeraceae bacterium
AGCGATTGTCGGGGCACGCGGCCCCTGTCCACCCGCACGCGGCCCCCACGTTCCTCTTCGCGGCCTTTGCCCTCTTCGCATCTTTGCGATGAAGGCTTCCCTGCTTCGGAGTGGACTTTTCTTCCCCTCGGCGTTCTCTGCGTGGACTCGGCGGACTCTGCGTACCGCTTGACGAGGCCCCATCTCACGGGCAGCCAGCGCTGAACGCGTTGCCGAAACAGAGGAAATCGAAGATATCGCAGACCCCACGGCCCGTGCTGGTGTCGCAGTCGCAGGCGTAGGGGTCGTTCGCGGCGAAGCGGTTGCCGAAACACAGGAAATCGAAGATGTCCAGCACGCCACGGCCGGTGGTGGTGTCGCAGTCGGCGTAGCAGCCGGGTGTCTGTGACTCGTAGCACCCCATGTCGGCGATGGCATGGCCCCCCGTGCCGCCGGGGATGCCGACGTTGGGCATGGTCGGGTCATCGAGGAACCTCGGAAGGCCATCCAGGTCCGTGGTGATCAAGGCGGGCAGGGCGGTGTTGTCCGCCGCGTCGATGCACGGCGAGCCCGAGGTCAGGCGAAAGTCCCCGCCGCTGGGATCGACGAGCATCGGGTCGGCCGCGATGTTGCCCGTGCCCGGCCAGCCCCCCTCGATGTTGCTGTATGACACGGCCGGCTGGCCCCCCGAGGCATCGATGAAGATCTGATTCGGCGTGTTGCCGTAGAGAATCGAGCCGATGATGGTGGGGATGCTGGATCGGCTGGAATAGACCGCGCCGCCGTTGCCCGAGTTGTTGACAAAGGTGCAGTTGATGATCGTCGGGTTGCTCCCCGCGTTGCAGTAGATCGCGCCGCCGCCGGGATTGGTCCCCGTGTTGTCGGCGAAGAGGCAGTTGATGAACGTGGCCGCCGAACCCGATGAGAGCAGAATGGCCCCGCCAACCCCCGCGGTGTTGCCGAGAAACTCGCAGGCGATGAAGGTTGGCGCTGCCCCCTCGGTCTGGGCCGCGCTGCCGCCGCCCGAACGGTTGTCGATGAAGCGGCAGCGTTCGATGATCGAGGCGCTGAGGTTGCCCAGGAACAACGCGCCGCCGTTGAAGACGCCCGTGTCGCAATCTTCGAACACGCAGTTGCGGATGGTCGGACTCGGGGCGGGCTGGCCGAAGGCAGGGGCCATGATGGCGATGCCGCCGCCGCGCGCATCGGGCGACCCGGCCGGGGGCTTGCCCGCGAGAATGGTGAAACCCTCGATCACCGCCGCGGCCGACTCGCCCGAGTTGAGAAAGAACCCGCGACCGGCGAGCTGGCAGTCGATGATGCAGACATCCGGCCCGCCGGCACTCATCACGATGATGTCGCGCCCGGCGAAGGTGAGATTGCGGTTGCCCGCCCCGGTGTACACGCCGTCGGCAACGAGCACGGTGTCGCCCGCGACGGCCGCGGCGATGGCCGCGCTGATGGTGCGCTTGGGACCATGGGGCGCAGCGCAGACATCGGTCTGCCCCGTCCACGCATCATCGCCGCAGGCTGCGCTGACGTGGATGGTGGACTGCGCGGCCGCGCCCGAGGCGGCGAGAAGTGACGCGATGGTGATGCGAACGATGTGGCGTGATGCGCGAAGCATGGATGGTCCCTCCTGAAAGGCGTGAACGCGGAGGATACCAGAAGCCCGCGGCGGTTGCAAGGGCCTGGAGCAGGGCTACGGACACCCGGCGTTGAAGGCGTTGCCGAAGCACAGGAAGTCAAAGATGTCGCAGGTGTTCACGCCGGTGCTGGTGTCGCAGTCGCAGGCCCACGGATTGCCCGCCGCAAAGAGATTGCCGAAGCAGAGGAAGTCGAAGATGTCGAGCGTGCGGATGCCGGTGGATTCATCGCAGTCGGCGGTGCAGATCGGACGCTGCCAGATGAACGCGCGCTGGAATCCGCTGTTGGTGCGGGCGTAGCCGACGATGCGGAGCGTGGTGTCATCGCTCCAGACGGCCGTGGCTTCCGACGTGGAATAGCCCGGAGGAAGCAACCCGTGGAGATTCACACGCGACTCGGAGGAACCTCGCCAGAGCGTGGCCTGACGCGATGAATGCGCCTCGCCGACTTGAACATACCCAACCTGATACCCGCGGTGAACACCGAAGGCGATCGATGACCATGCCCCAGCCGGGTGCAGGTCGATCCATGATGCGGGCGTGTCACGCCAGCAGGCGGCGCGACTTCGGTTGTCGAATGTCGCCTCGCCCACCTGCTGGCCGTCGTAGATGGCGTGGGCGATCGAACGCTCCGCCTGCGGCGGATGAAGATCAATCCATGACTCGGGCGTGCCGCTCCACACTCCCGCGCGGGTGACCAGATTGATACGAGCCTGACCCACTTGTCGCCCGCGATGAACGCCCAGGGCGCGGGATTCATCTGCGCCCGGCGGGGTGAGATCAACCCATGACTCGGGCGTGCCCATCCACAGACTCGCCCGCACAACAGAGTCAATCTCGACATAGCCCACCTGTTGTCCATCATGCACGGCCAGCGCCTGGGAACCCATCGCGGCCGCGGGGCGAAGACTCAGAAACGACGCCCCGTTTCCCGTCCAACGACCGGCGCTTCCACCGAGACTGCCAGAGAAGCCGACTTGAACACCGTTGTGGATGCCGCGCGCGGATGAACTCAGCACGCCAGGTGGATCAAGATTGATCCACGCCGTGCGCGATCCGAGCCACATGATGGCCAACGTTCGGCCAGACGCAACCACCTCCCCCACCTGCACGTTGCCCTCAACCCCGTAGGCGATGGATTGCTGCGCGCCGTCGGGCTGAAGGCCGATCGTGGTCCACTGCGCCACGGCCGGTGATGCGGCCACGACGATACCCAGCAGCGCATGACACATCATGCTCGCTCTCATCAGAACACCCCTTGACCACCCCAGACCTGAACCCGGATCAAACCGCGAGCGCTACGGGCAACCCGCGCTGAACTCGTTGCCAAAGCACAGGAAGTCAAAGATATCACAGACGCCCAGCCCCGTGCTTGTGTCGCAGTCGCAGGCGTAGGGGTCGTTGGCCGCGAAGCGGTTGCCGAAGCAGAGGAAGTCGAAGATGTCAAGGATGCCCGGGCCGGTGGACCTGTCGCAATCGGCGTAACACGCGGACAGGCCGTAGCGCGCGATCCGTGCGGAGACAATTTGATCGTCGATGACGGTGAAGCCTCCGCCTATGTGAAGAGACTGGTCGTGTGAGAGCATGGCTTGAACACTGGCGTTGGACGCGGTACCGCGTCCCCACGTCATTGATCCAATGTGCTCCCACGACTGTCCATCCCAGGCGTAAATTCCCTTCCGGCTTGCCAGTGGCGCGGGCATATCCTGCGTGATTACGGCCAGGAGACGGCCGTCGTGTTCGGTAAGGTTCTCAACCGAGATCGTGGCGCCCGGCACTTCAACAGGATCCCAGTCCTCGCCGTTCCATCGGACGAGTGGAGGAGTAGGCGCTGCACCCCTGAGTTGAAAGCCGCCGGCCACGTAGAGTTGACCCTTGAACTCGGCGAACGACTTTATGAGTGATGTCACACTGTTGTAACGCAAACTGGATCCCATCTGTTGCCAGGCGGCCCCATCCCATCTTGCAACGCCAACGACTTCGTTCGTCACGCTCAAGCCGGCGAGGATGGAGCCTTGAAACTCGAACATCGCATCAATGCGACGGGTGTTGTCTTCGATGGTCGTGATCCACTCGTGCCCGTTCCAGAGGTGCGGGCCGTGACTCGAGCCTGTGAACGGGCCGGGACGTTGTCCGCTGACAAAGATCTGATCTCCGAAGGGGACCACAGCGTCGATCTGACCCTGATAGAGAGGCTCAATGGCGTTCCATTGGACGCCGTTCCACGTCGCAACACGAATCAGGTCCTCGCGGCCGGGGATGCGAAACCCCCCGGCGACAAGCAGTTGGTCTCGCCAGATGGCGAGGCATTCAACTTGGGGCTCGACACCAACGGATGAGTGCGGCCGCAGCCCGTCCCCGAGCGGTCGCCATGACAGACCATTCCAACGCGCGATGCCGTCAATCGGAAAACCAGCGATGCCGCGAAACACACCGCCGGCGACAAGTTCACCGCGGTACTCGGCCAGCGCGAGCACGTTCGAGTTGGTTCCGACGCCGGTCGGCAGCCACTGCTCGCCGTTCCATCGCGCGACATACTGCGCGCTGTGGCTTCCAGCACGCAGGAACTCACCACCAGCGAAGAGTTCCTCTCCAAAGACCATCGCGACGCGTGCTGGAAAGTTCACACTGCCGCCGGGCAGATGACTGCCGAATCTTCCAACGACGGCAACCCCCACGCTTGTGAACCAACTCTCCACTTCATTGAACGAGCCGGTCACGTACACCTCGTTACGGTACGAGGCGATTCCCCGCGACGGGGAACCCAGGAACGTCTGACTCTGCGGACCCAGCCCGGTCCACGATACGCCGTCATAGCGAAGGACGAAGTACGAGGGACTTGGTGGTCCCAGGTTCCCCCCCGCAACGTACAAGAAGCCATCACTGGCAGCGATGCCGCTCACCGTACCACTCACAACCGATGTAGGCTCCCACTGCTGCCCGTTCCAGCGCGCAAGGCTGCCGAGCGCTGTTGATCCGGACCGTAGGCCCGTGCCCCCAGCGTACAACTCGCCGTTGTAGACACCAACCGCGGTAACGTATTGGTTGCCCGGATTTGTCAACCCCTGGTCGAGTCCTCGCCAGCCCGTTGGGCCGTACGCGGCGATGTTGTTGACAGCGATGCCCCCGGCAGAGGTGAATCCACCGGCAACCACCAACTCCTCACCCAACGGAGTCATTGCTTCCACAGCGGGATTCGTGGACAGCCCAAGGATCGGGTGCCACGCCTGGCCATCCCACCTCGCAAGTCCCTCCGCCGGCTGACCACCCGCTTCACGAAAGTATCCGCCGGCGATCAACTCGCCGCTCCAGACCGTCAGACAACGAACCTGACTCGGCAGGCCCTCGCCCAACGCGTGCCATCGGTGCCCATCCCATGCGGCCACGTTGCGAGCCACGACATCCACCGCGGCGGTGAATTCCCCGCCCACCACGGCCATCGGCGACAGAGGCCCGGGGCCGTCGGGATCCCACACGGTTCCGGCGTGGACGGGGCCATTAGTCCCGGTCGTGTCGCTCATCGAGTGCCACCGCGGCCCCTGCGAGTACGCCGCACCGGCAAGCCAGACCGCCGCCACGGCCACGAAAACGCCTTCACCCAATTTCATAGCGCGCCTCCTGAAAACGGGATCCGGAGTCTTGTATCCGGTCCACGGCCGTGGGTTGCACCCATTTCGGGTGGACCAGCACCCAGCCGTCCATCCGTCCACCGGACTGGCTGCCTTGCTGCCTCGGCGTCGCTCTGATTTGCTGCTTTGAGTTGTTTCTACGGACACCCCGCCGCGAACGCATTCCCAAAGCACAGGAAATCGAAGATATCACAGACGCCCAGCCCCGTGCTTGTGTCGCAGTCGCAGGCGTAGGGGTCGTTGGCCGCGAAGCGGTTGCCGAAGCAGAGGAAGTCGAAGATATCCAGCACGCCTCGCCCCGTGGTTGTGTCGCAATCGGCATAGCAGGCATCATCCGGCTCGGCGGTCAGGCCCGAGAGCGACGCAATACCGGTGTTGAACAGGAACGTCTTGACGCCGGTTGCGGGGTCAATCGTGTAGATTGCGCCGCTGGGTGTGCAGCCGCAGAGCGTGCCATCGGGGGCGAAGGCGATGTCGGAGATCACGTCGGTGCTGGAACCGATGGGCGTGTGGATGCCGGTGGCCGTGTCGATGGTGATGAGGTCTTCGAGATGATTCAGCGAGTTGCCTCGCGAGCCGAAGGGCCACCCACTTGTGATGCTGCAATGCAAAACAGTACCTTGCTACCGGAGCCTCCGAGTCTCACCCACCTGAACACACCTGCACGTAGTCTGACGATCAGCGTGCCATGTGCCACACGACTGGAAACCGAACTCGTTGGGTGCCGTCAGCGTCAAACACGTCAACTTCGACGCTTCCAGTGGGACTCGGTAAAGATTCTAGATCGAGTGAGATGCGAAGCCGAGGAGTAGATGAATCTCGGTCTTGCTCGATCGAAACATCAACGCCAGAAACAGGCGTTGTCAGTCGAACTATCGAAGGCTTCGGCAGTTCTGCGCCATCAACGGCAGGCAAGAGAGTCATGTATAACTGGGTTTTCCCGCCACGACCATCCAATAGGAAGACTGCACCCGATGGCTCTGTACGCCAGTCGGGCTCGACTCGGACCAGGATACGAGCCCGTAACGGGCGCTCCTGCACGGCGTTGGATTGGACTTCGAGCCACCCCTCACCAACACCGATCTCGCTGAACATGCCTTGCACATCAACAGCGAAAACGTTCGCACCGTCCCTGCCAGCCAACATCCGCGGCACCCCTGCCGTAATACGGTCAAGCGTGCTTGTGATGCCATGCACGTCAACACCACCAATTTCGCCAGCCTGAATAAAGATTGTTCGGGTGAACGGAACACCCCGAGTCGCATGGACGCGCACCTCTTCTGGAATGATCTGCAAGGATACTCGAGCTGAGAACCCAATGGTGGTGACGAGTCGTTGAACGGGATCCGCGACGCCGTCCAAAGAGCGACACTCAAGCTCGAATGCATGAACCTGCTTCGCGACAACAGGCGCAGGAAGTACGGATAGTTCAAGATCAGTCGATTCTCCAGGTCTTAGGGTCGTCAGCAAGATACGAACCGATACACAGGAACATGTTGTTCGAGTGATTCGAATCGTTACAGAATGGACGGATTGGTTCAGAAGTGTAACTCGGCGAGTCGTAAGTACTCCGGGATCAAGTTCGCCAAGTTCCAAGTCCTGTCCATCACCAACGGCGATCCATGGATCATCCGCCTCTTGTACGACATGCGGATGCTGCGGGAAGGTGGGCGAACTTGTCGTCATCACTTGGCTGAGCCGGTCATGGCTCAACGCAACAATGACAATGAGAAACAATGCAATTTTCATGGTAACAGTCTCGAGACGGAAGGGTTGTATGTCGTAGAATCAAGAATCATGGTGCCCAGTACCGGCGGTCCGATTCGTTACCTCCAACGTCCGGCTCGGGCTCGCCCTTTGTGACGAGGGTTCCGACATAGGCGCTTCCAACTCTTGTTGCATTGGGAAAAGTAATCATAAATTTTGCAGGCGCGATGCCCACGTTAACTCGAATTGGCTCTGATAACTCAAACGTACTAACCCCTATGACGGGCACGAGAGGCAGCGGTTGACCGTCAAAGGCACTGGACAGAGCTTCACGGAACTTCGCACGGACGGAAGGATCGTTGCGGGACTCAGTCCCGGCTATTCCGAGCTTGGTGAGTTCAACTGCGAATCGCTTCGCACGAGGGCTCTCGTCCTCGTCTTCATCATCGAACCACTCCGCATGGAGCGGATGTTCATGCAAAACTCGCCACCCCCGAGTTGGCACCCACACGCCCGCGACATATTCAACCCTAGTCGTCGCGAACTCCTCCATCGGATAACCCCACAAGTCGTCAAACATAGCGACATGCACAGGCACAAAACTACGCGTTGTGTCAACCGTGACTTCAATCTCCCGCCAGTCATCGATGCCCAGTCGCCAACCTGCCTTGAACAACCCGCGCACCGTCACACAACCGTTGCCGTTGTCTGGTTGTGTTATGCGCAGATTCTCAGCCCCGAGAAGAAGTTCACCCATTCGTCGCATGCGCGACCAGTCGATATGCCGACCCAACAACATCCACGGACTCGCGAAGCCCATTCGCTCAAGTTCCTCAGGACGAATCAATCCGCCGTTGGCTCGAGGGTTGTAGGCACGAGTCAAGCCGTCCGATTCTACGAAGTACTGATGCGCTAACGGCTCGAGCGGCACATCGTTGTCATCACGGGTGTAATGTCTCCAATTGGCCGCCCATGACGCAAGCCCTTCAAATGCTTGCGCACCTTCATAGACTGGCACTCGAACGCCGTCGTTTCGTTCGAGAAAAACGCTTCCGTGCCACTCCAAACTCTGAATGGACTGATCATGCACCAGCAATCCTTGAACGATCGCAATCGCTGCAGACTCGGACGACGGCTGCGAGACAGCAACCGGAGCCAACACCGACTTGGTCGGCCGCGTCACGCCGGAGAATACTTGTGCCATCGTGTCGGATTGCCACAAGCCGCATTGCCAACCTAGAAAGACCACAGCAATGAGGGTCATGCCCAACGGCCTGGATTCTGCGATCCTCGCCATCATGCATCCTCCATTACACGCAGTTTCGGAAACTGCATCCATCGGTCGTCGTGATGGTTCCGGTCCCAGCTCCAGTGCAATAACACGAGTTGGGCGTGGGGAATCCCTCGCCGGCCGGCGGTGCAGCGGCGAATGCGCACGTATTGAGTACATGGACTCGCACTCCGCAGTCAACGACTGGACCGGTGCCCGTGATGCAACTGTCGTCTACCCGATACACGCAAATGTACGCTGGATTGATCGATCCGCTGCAAAAGATGCAACCTCCAGTACATGTGACCCCCGCTCCGCGCATACAACCTCGGTAGTTGCCCGTGAGTGTCCGAAGTTTGACGCTGCCTGCTGGGCAGGTTGTAAAGTAGTCGCACCGATAGTTAGCCCACACGGTGCCCCCTCCATCCGGGTCATCGTCTGGATCGACCACAACCTGTGCAGACAATGAACTGCATGCCAACACCAGCACCAAGATCCCACACATCCATGATTTGAGCAACCTCTCCATGCGAATCTCCCGTTGAATGCACCAATGTGACGCTCTGAACTCGAACCCAGCGTTTCGACCGGCCGACTAGTGAAAGTAGACGATGAATCACTCACGGTCAAAGGGAGCAAAGGAAACCTGGGATTGTCCCTTGGTATCTGGTGGTTCTGCCCATAGTGATCTGTCACTCGACAGCGGTTGGGCTGATCCACTCGACGGATATGCGCGGTTCCGCTCGGCGCTGATGCGCTGCGCTCACAATCCTATAACAATCGGCCGTGACCTCCTTGCCAGGGTCTGCCGGAACGGCGACTGGCGACGACTTCGCGGCGATATCCAATGTCATTCCGACAGGGTCAAGGGACACCTACAGTACCAAATCAACACGAGCCCTTTCGGAGACACGGCATGGCGATGGAAGAACGGCAAACGCAGATTCGCGAAGGGGCGGGGCTTGAAGAGTCCCGGCTCAACGTCGAGTTCATCGAGTGGCTCCGCAAGTGGAGTACGCCGCTGATCGTGATCCTCGCGGTGATCGCGGCGGGGTTCTTCCTCTATCGCCGTATCGAACAGTCACGCATCGCCCACGAGAGCCGCGCGTTCGTCGAATACACCCAGGCCGCCACGGGCGCCAACCCAAGTCCCGAAGCGCTCAAGAGCATCGCTGAAGAGTATGAGGGCGTCGGTTCAGTATCGGAAATGGCCCGACTGCGCGCGGCCGATGTCTACATGCGGGCGGTGCGACTTGGCCTGCGTTTGGCCGTCAATGTGGACCCGGGGCCCAACTCTGATCTCAATGAGGATGGCACGCCGAAGAACCTCGAAGACCTCCTCACGCCTGAGGATCGCACGCGATATCTCAACGAAGCCCAGGCGCTGTATCGACGCGTCTATGACGACATCGCCGGCGATGTCACCCGTGCGCTGATCAAGATCGATGCGACGTTCGGCCTCGCGGCCGTGGCGGAGAGCAAGGGCGAGTTCGATCTCGCGCAGCGCTTGTATGACGAGATTGAGAAACTCGCCGAGGCCCGCGGCCTGACGCCGCAGCGCAATCTGGCGAAGGCGCGGCGCGAGACGTTGTCGGAGTTGGCCTCGCCGCCACGGCTGTATTCGCTGGCCGAGTTGCCCGCGGAGCCTGCGCCGCCCGAGCCGGAGCCTGAGCCCATTCGCCTGCTCCCGCCGGGCGAACTCGATCCCGGCTCGCTCATCGGCCCGCCAGCCGGCGGCGAAACACCGAGCGAGCCACCCGCAAGCGAACCCGCGCGCGAGCCAACGGGCAATGAACCTCCGCCTCCATGAGCCGGAGCGGCGCCGACGAGGCGCGGCCGGCCCGGCATGAGCGGACCAGCGCGACAACCCGATGAGCGTGAAGACTCCCGCACGGCCGCGGAACTCGCGGGCGCACTCGTACTGCCGGGTGGCAAGGTTGACCCCGACGCGATTCGCCGTGCTGTCGAACAGGCCGGCGAGGGTGAGGACGATGCGGAACTTCGGCGCGTGGTGTTCACCATTCAGCGCGATCTCAAGTCGCGGCTGGATTCATATCTGACTAGCCGCATCACGTTCATGAGCCGCAATCAACTCCAGCGGCTGATCGAGGGAGGGGGCGTGCTGGTCAACGGGCGGTTGCCCAAGGCGAGCACCCGCGTCTCGCAGGGTGATGTGATCGAAGTCGTCGTGCCGCCGCCGCCGGATCGCGGCACGACGCCGCAGGACATTCCGCTGAACGTGCTGCATGAAGATGCCCACCTGATCGTGCTCAACAAGCAGGCGGACATCATCGTGCATCCCGCGCGGTCGGAACTCTCAGGCACGATGATCAACGCCCTCGCGTATCACTTCAAGCACCGCTCGGATGGATCGCTCTCAACCGTCGGCACGGAGTTCGCACGCCCGGGCGTCGTGCATCGCCTTGATCGACACACCACCGGATGCATCGTCTTCGCGAAGGATGATGAAACGCACTGGAAACTCGGGCATCAGTTCGAGCACCGCCGCGTCGAGAAGCGCTACATCGCGCTGGTCCACGGCCGGGTCGAGCCGTCAACGGACATCATCGACCTGCCCCTGGGTCCGCACCCATCGCGCGAGAAGGGATACCGCGAGAAGTACGTCGTGCGACACGATGATCTCGGCAAGCCCGCGGTGACGATCTACCGCGTGCTGGAGCGTTACGGCCAGGGCGGCAGCAGCACACTCGCGGACAAATCATTCCCCGCCCCGCGCGGACCCAGTCGCGCCGGACCCGCGAACGCGAACACAAGCCAGTACACACTCGTGGAACTCGAACTCAAAACCGGCCGTACGCACCAGATCCGCGTCCACCTCTCACACCTCGGCTGGCCGATCGTGGGCGATGACATGTATGGCGGAAAGCCGCTCACGGCCACCGATGGAACGGCGTTGATTTCGCGACAGGCCCTGCACGCGGCGCTGCTCTCCTTCCGACATCCTGTGACGGCGGAGGTCATGGAGTTTCGTGCGCCGCTGCCGGCGGATCTTCGTGCGGCCGTGACGCACCTGCGAAACACGCTGTCGGTGCATCGCGAAGCGACAGCGGGGACAATGCTGAGCATTGATGGTCTACTTTCGCATGAACCGTAAGCGGATGCCTATTCGCGCGTGCCACTGGCGGCTTGTCCGCCAGTGCGACCGAAGCGGTGCAAAGTCCAAACTACAGCGGCGACTTCTTCGGCTCGCCATCCCCGCGCGGATAGCCGTGCGCTGTGGGCTGCGATTTATCAAGCACGATGATGCGTCCCGTGGGTGTCTCGATGATCCCGGCCACATCGACGCGAAGCAATCGAAGCGCCCTCGCAGATTCATCCACCTCGGCCGTTACCTGTTCACCCTTGATAAGCAGCACGCGCCCGCCGACTTTGCACAGCGGCACGGTGAGTTCGGCCACGACCGCGAGCCGTCCGACGGCGCGGGCGACAACGGCGTCGAACGTCTCGCGTCGCGTCCCCGCATCGCGATGATACCTTCCGATTCGCTCGGCTCGATCCTCGATCACATCCACGTTGGCCAGTGAGAGGCGCTGTGCGACATCACGAAGAAACGCGGCCTTCTTGCCCGTGGCCTCGAGCAGCGATACGCGAACGCCGGGCATCACAATCGCCAGCGGCACGCCAGGCAGCCCGCCGCCTGAACCCACATCGACGATGCGCGAACCCGCCGGCAACTCCGCCAATAGCGGCATGAGCGTGAGCGAATCGAAGATGTGCTTCATCCATGCCTGCGCGGGATCGGTGATGGATGTGAGGTTGAACGCTTCGTTGACGCGAAGGAGCATCGCGAGAAACCAGCCGAGCCGTTCCACATCCCCTGGTTCAAACTCAATGCCATACTCGGCCGTCGCCGCGAGGAACTCCGGCGTCGGCGCCAGCGGCGCAGTGGGCGGCTCGGGAAGCGGACGCGGCGTCGGCGCACGCCCGCGCGGCGCGGCGGGATCCGCGGATGTTCTTTGTGGGCGGGCGGCCATCATTGCCGCAAGCGTATGGCCCGCGCGCGGATCGCGTCGCCGATGTGGGATTCACGCCTACGGCTCATCGTCATACTCAAACGACTGGCGATACGGCGGCCTCGGCCGTCGCAGCCCGACGCCCACCACCAGCCCCGTCATCATCCACACCGTCACGAGGCTTGACCCGCCGAAACTCAGGAACGGCAGCGTGATGCCGATGATCGGCAGCATCCCCGTGGTCATGCCGATGTTGATGATGATCTGCGCCGCGACGATCGTCGCGCACCCGATCACCACGAGCCGGCCAAACGGATCCCGGCACATCGCCGCGACAATCCCCGCGCCCGTCAGCCACAGACCATACAGCGCAAGAATGCCAAGCCCCCCCCACACGCCGAAGCGATTCACCAGCACCGCGAAGATCATGTCCGTGTGCGACTCAGGCAGCGCGGTGTATCGCACCAGCGCCCGCGATCGAGCGTCCGGCACGCCGGTGATCTGACCCGCGCCGAGGACATCCGCGGCCGTGTACTGCTGAAAATTCACATCGTCCGCGCCCTCACGTTCACCGCGAAAGGCCATGATCATGCCCTGGATTCGCTGCTTCTGATGATCGCGCATCAGGGGATACGACGCCGGCGCCGCCAACGCCGCAAGCACCACGATGATCGCCAAATGCCGCAGTTTCGCACCCGCCACAACCAGCATCGCAAAGAGCGACGGCGCGAAGAGCACGGCCGTGCCAAGATCCGGCTGAAGCGTGATGAGCGCCGCCGGAGCCATGGTCATCAGCGCTGGGGGCAGCAGGCCCAACAAACGGCGATGGTTGCGGCGATATCGCAGATAACTGGCGACGACCAGGACATACGCGATCTTCATCGGCTCGGCCGGCTGGATGTTGATCGAGCCGAGGGTGATCCACCCTCGCGCCCCGTTCTGCGGGGCCACCAACCACGTCGGCACGCTCGGGATGAGCAGGAAGACAAGCAACCCAAGGCCCAGAATCATCATCGGCCACGCCGCGTGACGAATGATCTCGATCCGCGGAATCGCGACGATCGCCCCCGCGATCACCGCCGCGATCAGGTACAGAATCTGCCGCAGCGGCCGACCCGATGTCGTCACAAGGCCATCGGGCGGCTGCACCGATGTCGCAACGTCAATCGCATACACGCCCAGCAGCGACAGGATCGCGGCCGCGGCGAGCGAAAGCCACCCGGCGTGCCGCCAGGTGAACTCGTAGCCGATCAGCATGGCCAGTCGCTCGCGCCACATGCGTCAGGTTCCCGGCTGCGTGACAGGTTTGAGATAGCCCTCGGCGATGAGAGCGCGGAGAATCTGACTCGCGATGGGGCCGGAGACCTTGCCGCCGCTGCCGGCATATTCCATCACCACGGCGATGGCGAAGCGCGGGCGGTCGCCCTCCGGACCGGCCATCACCACGAACCATGAGTGATCTCCCGCGCGAACGGAGCCTTCACGCACGGGACCGGGGTCGGCCGTGCCAGTCTTGCCCCAGAGGTCCACGCCCGGGATGTTGAAGTGTGGATCGAATCGCCCGTCGAATGTCAGATGATGCCCCGTGCCGCGCGGATCGTTGACGGCGTAGGCAAGCCCTTCGAGCGCGAGCGCTGCGCCGACGGAACTCAGGCCGGTCTCACGAGGCTCGGGCGGACCATCGCTTGAAAGCACGATGTGCGGGTCGAGCTGCACGCCGCCCCGCGCCAGAATCGCATAGGTGTTCGCCGCATGAAGCGGCGTCCACGAGACCGGCCCCTGCCCGATCCCGATCAGCGTCGCCTCCTGCACGCTGATCGCCCCCCCAACACTCCCCCCACTCCCCCCACCCCCCTCGCCGCCGAGCACGCCGGGAAACTCCATCCCGATGCCCAGATTCAGCGGTTGCCCGAAGCCGATTCGCGCGAAAGTCGCGCGAAACCCGTCAGCCCCCAGCCTGCGACCGAGCGTGTAGTAGAAAATGTTGCACGACACCATCATCGACTCGGTGGAGTTCAACCCACGCCCGAATCGCGCGTTGTGCGTCGAGTGCGGCGGCTGCTTGTAGATCCAACACCGAAACAGATCAGGTCGATTCGCGAGCAGATGCCCGTTGCAGTCGATCTCCTGCCCCGCGGTGTAGTTGCCCTGCGTCACCGCCCCCGCGAGCGTGAGCGCCTTGGCGATTGATCCCGGCGGATACGGCCTTGCGATCGCCTTGTTCAGGTGCATCATGTCAACATCATCGCCGAAGATCTTCGACGGCTTTTCGCGAAGCATCTGCCGCGTGAATGTCGGCGTCGAGACCATCGCCAGGATCTCGCCCGTGTCAATGTCGAGCACCACGGCCGCGCCGGTCAACGGCGTTCCCGGCGGCATCACTGGATTTTCCTGCACATACTGCCATGGCGAGATCACCGCCAGCCCGAGGTCCGGCGACATTGCCGCCTGCACCCGTGCCTGCAACATGATGTCGATCGAGAGTTGCACATCACGTCCGGGCACCGGATCAAGCCGCTCCTCTTCGCCGGTATCGACGTGAACGATGGTCAGGCCGCGAAGCCCGCGCAGTCGGGACTCCCGCGCCAGTTCCAGCCCGCCGCGCCCGGCGACATCTCCGGCCATGTATCGCCCGCGATCCACATCACGCCCGGAGGCGAGTCGCACAGTCGCCCACTCGCGCAGCGACTCATCACGCGACAGATCGGCCGTGCGGCGATCGACATCATCCTTCTGCGCCTCCCCGCCCATCCAACCAAGGATGTGACAGGCCAGGCCCGTGACCGTGATGGATGCGGCCGCATCCTGGCGAAGCGGACGTGGCAGCGTGCGCAGGTCCACATCCACGGCCATCTCTTCAAACGGATAGACGCGATCGCCGACATCGATGATGCGCAGGCCTGGCATCCGCGGGAGTGAATCGAAGCCCGCTTCGCGCTCACCATCGGGCAGGTCCAGCCGTGTGTGCTGCTCGGCCAGGCGTAAGAAGGCGAAGCCCACGGCGTCGGTCGCGCGGGGGATCAGGACATGCGGGGCGCGCTGTTCGGCGAGTTCCTGCCGTGCGAGTTGCTGCCGGAGCGCTTCCTCGCGCTGTGGCGTTAGTCGGTTTCGGGCGCGAAGTTCCTCAGCGCGCTGCTCGAAACGCACACGCGTCTGATGCTCATGCATGCGCATCACGCGATCGATCACGCCCTGCCGCCGACGCGCGAGTTCTTCGGGGTCGATTCCGGCCGTCTCGGCCATCTGTCGCCACATCGCATCGATGTGCGATTCGAGAGCCGCCTGATATCGCGCGGTCAACTCAGCACGCTGATCATCGTTCATGTCCGGCCACGCCCGGCGATGGCGCGACCGGGCGAGCGAGGATGCCTGCGTCCGCGCCCACTGACCCGTGATGACGCGATAGTCCACCGCGATGTCGAAACTCGGCCGATCCTGCGCCAGCACCCGCCCCTTGCGGTCCACAACCTTCCCCCGGATCGTCGGCGTCCAGAACTGCCGCACCAGGCGGCTCTCCGCCCGCTCGCGATGCTCCGCCCCATGCACCACCGTCAACCGCATCACCTGCACGCCCAACCCGCCCAGCCCGGCCGCGACGATCACCCCGAGTAGCGCGAGCCGTCGGTGGAACATGGTCGGAATCAGGGCCGTACGCGACATCGGGAAAGGGTATCGGGCCGGGAGCGAGGGCCGCGAGAATTGGCCGTGGGCGGCGGGCGCGCGGGAAGACTCCCGTACCGTGGCCATGGCCGGGCGTGGCGATGTAGACATGCCGTGTGTCACGAATCGAGCCGCGCGGACGATGCGGGCGTGACACTCAGCGGCCGATCACGGCTGGCACGCGGCGAAGAGGTTCTGGAAGCAGAGGAAGTCGAAGATGTCGCAGATGTTGTTGCCTGTGGAGGTGTCGCAGTTGCAGGCGTAGGGGTCGTTGGCTTCGAACTTGTTGCCGAAGCAGAGGAAGTCGAAGATGTCGAGCACGCCTGCGCCGGTGGTCTGGTCGCAGTCGGGGTAGAGGCCGTATTCCCAGGTGTCCTGATAGATAGATGACGAACCGTCGCGACCCCCGAATACCACAATACGACGGCGCTCGAGGTCATATGCCATCCCGAAACTGAAACGCTCAGGTGGTCCCGGCACATGCACTTGCCGCCAAGCGACTCCATCCCATTCCCAGGTTTCGTTTGGTGCCCGTGTTCCCATTCCGATGGAGAGAACGCACACTTCGCGGTGCTCATCGTACACGAGTTCGGCGTTAGAGCCTTCGGGCGGTCCGCTGACGAGTCGCTCCGTCCATGTTGACCCATCCCATTCCCAAGTGTCACTGAAGAACCGGACAGGTGAGCCGCCAAATCCGCCGTAGAGTACCGTCACTCCCCGACTGGCATCATACGCCATCGCGTGGCCATCTCGGGCGTCTGGACCCGCAACCATGTGCTCTGTCCACGCGCTTCCATTCCATTCCCAAGTATCACCGAAAGCACCGAGCACCTCGTGAATGCCACCGAACATCACTGTTTGTTCGCGCTGGCTGTCATATGCCATACCATGCCTGATGCGCTCAAACGGCCGATTGGGAGGCTGAGAAATGTGCGACCAGGAGACACCGTCCCATTCCCAGAGATCCTGTCTATAGTTGCCATCCGAACCGCCGAAGAGAACCGTGCGATTCCGATTGCTGTCGTAGGCCATCGCCGGGTTGCTGCGCGAGGTAGGTCCTGTCTGCGACAGAATCTGCCACGAGTCTCCGTCCCAGCCGATGGTTGCGCGCTGGCCCAGAACCAGTTGATTTCCATCAAACGCGATCGTGGACAAGGACGTGGCATGATACGCCAACGCGTGGCTTCCAACAGGTCCGAAGGGCGCTTGATCTGCAACACGTAACCACTGACGACAGGGTGTTGGTTGAGCTTGGACACTGGCGCCGAAGTGAAAGCAAAATAGCGTCCACGTCGTTACGGCCAAAAGGCGTTGCATGGTGACCCCTTTACACGATGGTCATTCTCAATATACGCGGAGAGGGAGATACTCTGCTATTCGGAATCCGTTGCTTCGCATAGTCCCATGCCGCGCCGACCTTCCGGTACACAGACACGTTCTGCCAAGGCGGGGTGGCATTGCGATGTTCGGTCGTGCCACCAAGGTTGCTTCAATCTTGGTGTTCCGGGGCGTTGGATGTCGCGGTGAATGGTCAAAGTCTCTCCTACTGGCCCCGAACTTCTCAGACATGCCGCGACGACATGTCTGCCCACGGCCATGCCGACGCCCAATGCACCATGATCGAAGCGATCATGGTGGCACGGCCGGCCGCCGCATCCTTCAGCGGGACTGCGGACCTCGCCGCCAGCGTACCAGAACCCAGGGGTATTGTCAAGGCCCGCATTCAAGGGCCGTCAGGCCGCATCCCCCGGCAGCAACCGCCCCACCGTCGTGGGCGCGAGGGGGAAGGCGTCGATCACGTCGCGCACGTCGGCGATGGTGAGTCGGTTGATGCGATCGAGTTCCGCTTCGAGCGTGCGGTGTTCGCGCAGGTGCGTCCAGCGACGGCCGATGCGGTGCATGCGATCCGCGGGGCGCTCGCCGTGGAGCGTCACGCCCGTGGCGATCTTGCTGCGGATGCGCAGCAGGTCATCATCCGTAAGCGAGTCCCGCAGATTCGCGATCTCGCGCGACACAATATTCCAGACCTCATCACAGCGATCCGGATCACACGCGGCAAAGACGAACGTCTCTCCAACACCCTCGTGCGCATCATAACTTGCCTCGGCCTGTTCCGCGAGGCCCGTTTCGACCAGCGACCAGTGTAGACGGCTGTTGTCGGCGGACCCAAGCACATGCGCCGCCAGCGAGGCCGCGTAGCGACGATCATCATCAATCGCCGGCCCTTCGGCGATGCCAATCATATAGCCTCGCGTGACCTTGGCGTCGCGCAGCGTGAAGTTCCCGCCGCCGATGGTCGGGCGATGTGGATCGCGGCCTGCGCCCGTGCGAAGCCAATGGCCGCAGAGACTCGACACCTGCTCCACGACTCGGTCAAAGTCCAGGCGTCCGGCCAGCGCGAGCACCGTGTTATCCGCCGAGTATCGCGTGGCGAAGTATGTCTGCATCGCCTCGCGCTGGAGATTCGTGATCGTCTCGGCCGTGCCAAGCACGCGATGCGACAGCGGGTGGGGTCGATAGTGCCGCTCCACGGCCTCTTCATACAGCACCCAGAACGGGTTGTCCTTGTACATCGCGATTTCTTCGAGGATCACGCCCTTTTCGGTGGTGAAGTCCACATCGCGCAGCGCGGGGCGCAGGAGCATCGACAGGAGTTCGACCGCGCGGGGCAGGTGTTCGGGCAAGACGTGCGCGTGAAAGGCGGTGAGTTCGCTGGAGGTGTATGCGTTGTTGCGGGCGCCGATCTCGTCGAAGGCGCGGTTGATGTCGTCGGCGGACATGCCATCGGTCCCCTTGAACATCATGTGCTCAAGGAAGTGGCTCACGCCCATGATCTCGTCAGCCTCATCGCGAGCGCCCGTGCGGACGAAAAAACCCGCGGCCGCGCTATGCGCCTCCGGGTCCGCCTCGGCGATGATGGTCAGTCCGTTCGAGAGTTGCGCCTTGTGGAAAGTGACGGCCATGGCCGAGTGTAGGAGGGTGTCGTTGGGGCCTACTTGGGTCGCTTGCTGCTGCGATGCTGGCCGTGGCCCCGTCCGTTGCCGTTGTCGTCGACGCTGGCGATGTGGATGTAGGACACGGTCGCGGCGCGATCAGACTTCGGTTCGGCGATGAAGAGTTTGGTCTTCATCAAGACGACGAGGGCCGGGTCGTGGACTTTGTACGCCTGCCCGCTGCTTGCGCGGATAATGAACGGCGTGAACGGCGACTGCTCCAGGCGTTCTCGAATCGTGTCGGCGATCACGCGTGGATCCTACACGATGGCCGCGCAGCATAAAGGGCCATGGGAAGGCGATGCCCATGGCCCCTTGGATCCCGCGGCATAGACACCGCGGAGGTTGCGCGTGTTTGAAGCGTCCGTCTGGTTTGCTGCCCCGCTACTCGCCGGCCTTTCGGCTCAGCGTCACTGTTGTACCATACGGACGCCGCCCGGATGCGTTTCCTTCGGATTCCGCAAAAGTTCTTTTTGTGGAAAGTCGGCGCGCCTCTGGGCGACCACTCAGGCGGCTTCGGCCATGCCGAAGTTCGACGAGAGCAAGCCGGAGCTGATGAGGGCGTTGGCGAGTTCCGATAACGTTTGCTTTGCCGCCTCGCTGGCCTCCAGAATCTCAAGGCCAACCTGCACATCCGACCGCCGAACTTTCTTGACCCACTTGACCGTCAGGCGAATCGGCTGCGGCCCGCGCGGCGTCGCGATATCGAGCAGAATCTCTTCACCTTCTCGAACACGCATGCGCCGAGCGAGGCGAACCCGGAAGCCTGTCGCGGACAAGTCCAGGATTTCGCCTAGCGGACATTCGATCCCGCGGCACCGAATGCGCCCATGCACGCGATTATCGGCAGACGATTGGGTCAGAGAGAGGGGGTGGTTGTTTCGAGCGTACCGCATGGCTGGTGCATCGACCCATCCGATGCCGGGATTGAGGATCAGGCCGTGGGGAAGTCGCCTGAACTTCAGCGAAACCTCTCAAACCGATTCGCGGCGCGGCCTCAGCGAATCTGCGTGGGCGCGAGTCGTGAGGCCACCCACTCGGCCATGCGCTCTTCGAGGATCGGAAGTGGAATCGCACCCCCCGAAAGAAGGGTGTCGTGGAAGTCTCGAATGTCGAAGCGGTCTTCGAGCGCGGCCTCGGCGGCGGCCCGCAGCGTGCGGATGCGAAGTTCCCCGATCTTGTACGCCGTCGCCTGTCCGGGCCAGCCGATGTATCGATCAATCTCCGCCTGGATGTTCGTCGGGCTCAGGGCGGTGTTGTCGAGCATGAACTGGATGGCACGGTCTCGCGGCCAGTCGAACGCATGCATGCCGGTGTCCACGACGAGCCGACACGCCCGCCACATCTCATACGTCAAACGCCCGAAGTCATCATACGGATCCGCATAGAACCCGCGCGAGTTCGGCGGGCCGCCGACTTCAAGCCCCAGCCGCTCGGCATACAGCGCCCACCCTTCGACGAACGCGGTGTATGACAACACGGCGCGATAGGGATGCGTGCCCGGCTCTTCGGCGAGTTCATCGTTGAGCGCGATCTGCAAGTGATGCCCCGGCACGGCCTCGTGCAGCGCCAGCGCGATCATTTCATACTTCGGGCGCTGGTCCAGTCGATAGGTATTGGCAACGAACGCACCGGCGATGCCCGTCGTGAGCGAACCGCGGTAGTAGTAGGCCGTGGGCGACGAGGGGGCCGCGAACCGGGGCATTTCGCGCACGCCATACGGCAGGCGCGGCAGGCGCGTAAAGAGTTTCGGCAGTTCGTGATCCATGCGTTTGCAGATGTCGCGATACCCGGCGAGCAGGCCCTCGGCTGATGTGTGATAGAAGCGCGGATTGGTGCGAAGGTCCGCGATGAACGCGGCCAGAAGCTCATCACCCGACAGCGTCGCCTTGCCCGCGAAGTCGGTGCGTGCGATCACCTCCAACATCTCACGGCGGATGCGTGCGACTTCCTCAAGGCCGATGTTGTGAATCTCCTCGGCGGTGAGTTCGAGCGTCGTGTGATGCCGAAGCGCATGCTCATACGCGCGGATCCCGTCGATGCCCTTTGATGCGCCGATGTCGTCGCGGCAGGCGGGGATGTACTCGCGTTCGAGAAAGTCGGCGAGATCACGAAACGCGGGAATCACGCCGTGGCGGAGGGCGTCAGCCGCCCGCGTCCGCGCGGGGTGTTGCACCGGCAGCGACAAGAACGGCTTGAACAACGGCGTCGAGTTGGGGTTGTTCATCGCCGTGTCAGACGCGATCGCCCGCGCCTGTTCCACGGACCCGACCACGGCCACCTTCGGCGGCACGCGCCCGGCCGCCAGCCCCGCACGCATCTGCGCGATGTGCTGGTGGATGAGCGTGGGCATCGCTTCGAGCCGCGCGGCGAAGTCCTCGTAATGCTCAGGCTGCGTAAATGGAACCCGATCGCCCATCTGCGGCAGCCAGACCTGCGGGCCGTTCATCGCTGTCACCGGCATCTGTTCGCCGTGGAACGCCGCGCCGGCGATGTCCATCTCAAGTTCGTGGATGAGCAGTCGCAGGTCAAGGGTGTCGCGCGGGTCGATGGGAACGTCGATGTGCGACAGGTCGGTGCGAAGTCGAGTCGCCCGCGCCAGGCGCGCCTTGAGGTCCGCCAGCCGACGCGCGTACGCCTCGACGCTCTCATCGCGAAGTTGGTCGTTGAACCGTAGATCGCCCCGGCCCGTCGCCCACAGCGGATCCTCACGCATCAGCCATTCCATGTGTTCATCGAGCAGCGAGATCACGTCAGGGTGGCGCTGGTCGTCCGGCTGTGCGGCCAGCGGTGCGACAACGAACAGACACAGGGCCAGACACGCGGCGAGAAGGTGATGCATGGGTGATGATATTCGCCACAAGGCGGCTAGGATGCTCGCGCGGCGACGATGGCCGTGCGCGGAGGGCGTCACATGAAGGCTGAAACCATGCTCGCGGAACTCAACCGTCTTCGCAAGGACATCGGCGAAGATCCATCCGACATCGAGTGGCTGTCGCTACACCATGCGTTCTGCTTCCTGTCGTACAGAATGGGCGAACTTCAGAAGTATCTCGACGAGCAGGCCGCCAAGGGCGCTTTCGACGAACTCGAGGAGTAGCCCGGCAGCCACGGCCGGCGGCAACGGACCTGTGCGTCGTCCGGGCGAATGGGGCAGGGCAACCGCACGATCGCTCACGCCTGCACCGCTGGTTGCACCATCGCGTCAGACACGCAAGAGAGGCGGGCGAGACGCCCTCCTCACCGGGTCCAATCAGAACTTGCGGTTGCCCTGGCGAATGGTGCAAGCCGGTGGCACGCGCGGGGGCGCGGCCGTATAGTTGCGCCCCTCTAGTGGTGGAGGGGTAGCCGCCAAGCGGTTTCCTGAATCATCTTCAGCCAGCCGGCACGGAAGGGGAAGACGTGTATGACTGCGTTCTCTAAGGGTCTCGAAGGCGTCGTGGCGTGTGAAACTCGGATGTCGTTCATCGATGGCGCCAAGGGCATCCTCGAATATGTGGGCATACCGATCGGCCAACTCGCCGAACACTCCACCTTTGAAGAAACCGTTTTCCTCCTCTGGAACTCCCGGCTGCCCAAGCGCGGGGAACTCGAACAGTTCACGGCCGACCTGCGGGCGAGATACGCCCTGCCGCAGTCGGTGATCGACCTGCTGATGACCATGCCCAAGTCGGCCCAGCCGATGCACATCATGCGGACGATGGTCTCGGCCCTGGGGCTTTTTGATCCTGAGCCGAACGAATGTAAAGACCTCGCGAAAGTTCGCAGCAAGGCCCTGACCGCGCTGGCCCAGGCGCCCGCGATCCTCGCGGGATTTGATCGCCTGCGTCGCGGCCTGCCCCTGGTCAAGCCCGATGCGTCGCTCGGATACGCCGCGAACTTCCTCTACATGCTCAATGGCGCCAAGCCGACGCCGACGATGGTCCGCGCATTGGACGTCTGCCTGATCCTGCACACCGATCACGGGCTGAACAACTCGACGTTCACCTCGCGCGTCATCATCTCGACCGAGAGCGATGTCTATTCGGCGCTCACCGGCGCGGTCGGCAGCCTTCGCGGTCCGCTCCACGGCGGTGCGAACGAAGGCGTCATGGTGATGCTCAACGAGATCCCGAACCTCGACGCCGTGGAAGGCTACGTCAAGGACAAACTCGCCCGCAAGGACAAGATCATGGGCTTCGGGCATCGCGTCTATAAGGCGTATGACCCGCGTGCGACGCACCTCAAGGCCCTCGCGAAGCAACTCGCCGCGGACACCGGCAACATGGACCTCTATGAGAAGTCCGCGCGGATCGAACAGATCATGGAGCGCGAGGTCGCGGCCAAGGGCATCTATCCCAACGTGGACTTCTATTCCGCCACCACGTATCACTGCATCGGCCTGAAACTCGACCTGTTCACGCCGATGTTCGTGCTCTCGCGCATCGGCGGCTGGGCGGGCCACATCATCGAACAACTCTCCGACAATCGCCTCTTCCGCCCCAGCGCCAACTATGTCGGTCCGCACGATCAGCCGTATGTGGCGATGGAGAAGCGGTAAAAAGAGCCGACTCGCGCGAGCGATCAGTGGCGTCAGCCCGTATTCGTTGAGTGGAGTCGTGACCGCCCGTTTCGCCGCTTGACTATGCGACCGACGGGGACTGCTCCAACCTCGACAGCCCATCCATCGCGCTCGCCTCGACGCGCATCGCCCCCGACGCGGCCGCATCCTTCACCCTCGCCAGAGCGGTGGTCAGTGCGTGGGGACTCAGCAGCAGCGCGACCGGATGCGCATCACCCGCCAGCGGGGCGATCTGCCGCAGCGCAAGCGTCTCGCGCCGTGAGAGTTTCAGCGCCCGCGAGAGCGTGCGAAACGCCAGATCAAGCTCAGACCGGCGCCGCCGCGCGAAGGCCGTGAGGATCAACACGGCCCCCACCGCCGCGAAAATCGCCGCGGAAAAAGCCATCGCGTCGATCAGCGGCTCGGGAGGTGCGAGATCCTCCGGCCGGAGCATCCGCACAATCGGCGGGGGCGAAGCGTCGGACCAGATGTCGATCTGAATGTCATGCGGCGGCATGGGTCATTCCCTTTGGTTCGATGATGACGTTGGCGGCGCGTCGGCTCCATGCCTCGCGGGTGGCGCCGAGCATGCGTCCAGCGCACTGCGCAGCGCGCAGACGGACCTTGGGTTCAACATCCGTTCGCGCTAGCTTGTCGAGCGAGAGCGCAATGTGTATCGATGCGTCGCCCATGCTGCGATCCACGCCCGCGACGATCGCGCGATCGACGACCCACAAGCCCGCGACGCGGTGCATCGCGCGATCGTCCGCGAGCATGTTCGACAGCGCCCGGGCCGTGGACGCGGGAGCCGGCGCGACGGATCGCAGCATGGCGCGAATCGCGTTCGCACGCACCCGGTGCGATGGATCAGTTCGCAGTT
Organism: uncultured Phycisphaeraceae bacterium; assembly: GCA_964614515.1. Taxonomy (GTDB): domain Bacteria; phylum Planctomycetota; class Phycisphaerae; order Phycisphaerales; family UBA1924; genus CAZTPJ01. The sequence goes on from CAZTPJ010000002.1 coordinate 24,279, forward strand.
CGAGCAGCACACTTGCAAGCGACGGCGTGTCGCGACCGTGGCGCTCCGCGTCGCGCCGATGCCGCGCCAGCGACTCCACCGCGTTGGCCCGCACACGATCATCCGTGTGATTGAGACACGCAAGGAGCGTCGTCACGGCCGCGGCCGTCGCGACGTATCCCAGCGCGCTCACCGCCGCGGCTGCGATGCGCGGCGTCGTGGCGTCGCCTTCAACCCACGATGCCTCGGCCAGCGTTCGCAGATCAGCCTCCAAGTCAGCCGCGACGCCGATCGCCTTCGCCAGCGCGATCGCGGCCAACGCTCGATTCGCATCCCGCAACGCCTGGCGGATGTCCTCGATGACCGCAGCGCGATCCGCCGCGAGCGAGCGCTGTGCCGCGAGTCGGCCTCCCGCGGAATCCGCGTTCCACATGTCCGTGCGATCGCGCTCCTGTCGCGCCAGCGCACGAATTCCGGGGTCTGGATGGCGCACGAGTCGCCGCGTCAGCCGCGCGTCGGCCGGGCGCAGCGCGGACCTCACCTGCGCATCGCCCACGCAGGATCGACGAAGCAGCGCCGCTCTCGCGATGATCGGATCAGCGTCAAAGCAGTAGTCTTCGATCGCGTGCAGCGGCAGCGTCGTCGCAGCGCACCACCGAACCGTCGCATCCGGATCCGCCAGCGCGGTATCCAGGGACGCCGCCAGCGTGTGCGAATCCGCCGCAACCATCGCGGCAAATCGCGGCAGCCCACGCCGGGCTTCACATGAAAGTCGCGCGGCCGTGGCACGATCAGGAAGGGCGCAATCCTCCGGCCACGTCTCGCTCAGTCGAGTGCTGATGGCCGCGGTCGCGAGTCGCTGGCTGCGCAGCGGATGCAGCGCAAGATGCGAGTTGATGAGCAGCGCCTCGTGGTCTTCAGCACTCACACCGCGCATGACTCTGGCCAGGGCCGATACGACCATCGGCTCCCATCGAAGCCAGGCCAGGGCGCGGGAGCGCAGGCGTGGATCGGGGTTGCGTCGCAGCACGGTGCGTAAGGCCGCGTGCCCGGGATGCGATTCGCCCGCGAGCCAGTGCGCCATCGGCGATTGCAGCGCCGAGGCCGGTCCCGTCAACCGCGGCGTCGTCAGCAGCATCGCCGCCAGCAGCACGCCGCGCGACATGTGCGTCTCGCCGAATCTGCCGGCGGCGCTGACGACCGCCACGCTTGCGTTCGCCCACGCCACATCCTTGCGATCGGGCGCACTGCGCGCCATCGCGACGAGGGCGCGTTCCGCCCCGCGCGCGACGTGTTGATCGCGATCACCGATGAACGAGATCAAGTCTTCGCACAGACGCGGATCGCCGTGTTCCACCATCGCACGGATCACCCCAAATCGCGCATCCGGATCATCGTGCCTCACTGCTCGACGCAGCGCGGGAACGAGACGTTCAGAATCGATGCTCAACATCGCCTCGCGTGCGGACGCATCCAGCGCGGCCCATCGCGTCAGGATGCGATGCAGTCCCTTGTCAATTGTCGCCTCCAGCATCCTGCGGCGTCGGCGAGCGCGAACGCGCCGCAGCGTGCTGAGTTCACTCGCGAGACACTCGGCGAGACGAGATGACTCTGCATCCGAGGCCACTCTCAGTGTTTCCGCAATGACGGCGATGCGATGAGTCTGGCCGGGGATGGTGGCGATCAACGACGCAGCACCACCGGTGGCTCGCTCACCGCTTGCAGGTTCAGATCTGCCGAAGTGTTCTGAGAGATTCCCAGGCATTACACTGGTCCGTGGGTTCGGGTTAAGCCTGAATTTTAGGATTGATTGAGTTTTGGACAAGCGGATACTCGGGTTAGGACTTGACGGATCGCAGTCATGCCGTATAACTGAGCGGTCGGCGGGTGTGGAGGCCGTGCCGACGAGCGGGCAGGGAGAGGGGTTGACCTCGACAGTCGGTTGGACCCGCAACCGAAAAGGCTCGACGAACCCCATGAACGCATCGACCAAGACGGCGGGGCTACAGGCATATCAGACGGTGCTGTATGATCGCGCGCTGCACCCGGATGTTTTTGCGCTTCGATCGCGCAAGATCGTCCGTCACGGACGGTACGAACTCGAAGCGTGGGCGCTGCGGGGCGGCCATGTCCTTCGGTTCGAGTGCGGCCGGATCTGTGCGAGTGAGGTCGTGTCAGAACACGAGAACCTCGTTCCCATGGTCGGCATCATCTCTGCCGCACCATGCAACGGCGAACATGAATACGAGCATCGCTTCGATGAGGATGGCGTGGTGTACATGACGGCCGTGCAGACCGAACACCTGCCGGAGAATGTCTACCTCGCAACGATGGCCGAGATCCGCGAGTATGCCGGTGAAACGGACTCACTGATCTACGAATGGGCGGATGATCTCGGCTGCGGCATGACGGCGGTGGGCATCCATCGCTACGCCCGCGAAGTTCACGCGCAGTGCTTCCACTTCCTCCCCGGCGGGCTGGTGGTGCGGACGCAGTCGCTGTTCGAGCATGCGCGCGAGTGACCGAAAGAGCCGATCGCGCGAGCGATCGATTTTCCCTCGGTGACTGTGCAAATGAGCAACGCCGATCACAGTCGCGATCGGCGTTGGGAGTGTGCGTGCGCGATGAAGGCCGTCGATCGCTTGCGCGATCGGCTCTTTATGGACACCCCGCGTTGAAGGCGTTGCCGAAGCACAGGAAGTCGAAGATATCACAGACGCCCGGACCGGTTGTGGTGTCGCAGTCACAGGCATACGGGTCGTTTGCGGCGAAACGATTGCCAAAGCACAGGAAGTCGAAGATGTCGAGAACTCCAGGGCCGGTTGACGTGTCGCAGTCCGGGTAGCACGGCTCCTCACCCTCAAAGCGAACATCGTCGATTGAGAAGTTGAATGGTCCAAAGTTGACATTGTCGGAGCGGGAGAACACCTTGACCATGGTGATGAGTTCCGGTCGTTCAAGGCCGGCAAAGCCCTCCAGGCCAAACGCCCCAAGTGCAGTGCCCCGCTTGGTCAGCGATTCAAGCAGTGTGCCGCCGTTGTACACCTCGATGGTGAACGTCGAACTGGAGGAGGTTCCAAACCACATTCCCACCTTGGTGACCGGCACGGTGAAGTGGATTTCGACAGGCGGCGAACCCGGCACACCCCCACCGCCCTGGAAGTTGAAGCACACATTCGGGTCTGATTGGGTCGCAAAGAGCGCCGCGAGATTCGCGTTCGCGCGAGATTCGAAACTCGGATTCCTGAACTCGGCACCGAGGCCGAGTTACTGTGTGTTGACCAGATCGCCAGTCTGGATGGTCTGGCCACCCACGAGGTCGTCAAAGTCGATCAGCGTCGCGGCGGGCGTGAACGCGCCCGGGCCGATTTCCGGACGAGCGATGGCCGTGCCGGTGATGAGCGTCACGATGGTGATTGCGGATGCTGTGCGGAACATGAAAACCTCCTCCAAAGTCGTGAGTATCAGATGTCGATGCGGGGCGCAGCGTGCAGTTGCCGCAACCAGAAGCCGCCGTCGCCAGCATACAAAGAAGTCACAACCGTGTCAAGCCCGCCCGGCAGGCACTCAGCCGCAGTTCACCGGATCTGAACCACCCCCGCAAGCACCAGCCCCCCCAGAACCGCGCACAGCGCCAGCCGATACCACCCAAACGGAGCCAGGCCGTGGTGCGTCAAAAACGCGACGAGCCACTTGACGGCCACGGCCGCGGCGACCGTGGCGACGATGATGCCCACGAGGATGGGCATCCAGCCAAAGACCTCGAACATATTGGGTCTGGAGGTATCGGAGAGGTTCCTCGTGAGTTTGTAGACGCACGCACCGCCGAGTGTCGGCAGGCCCAGGAGGAAGGAGAACTCCGCGGCATCCTTTGGCTTGAGGCCGACGATCACACCGGCCGTTATGGTCATCATGGATCGGCTCGTGCCCGGCCACATGGCGACGCACTGAAAGAGGCCGATGAGCAGGGCCTTGGCGGGCGTGAGCGAAACGAGGCCGTCGGTGTCGGGGGGGGGCGTGGCAGCGTCGCGCTTCACGCGCCAGCGGTCGAGGAGGATCATGTACACGCCGCCGAGCGCGAGCGCTGCAAGGACCGGGCCGGTGTGGAAGAGGTAGTGCGAGATGAGTTCGTCGAGCATCACGCCGATGATCGCGGCCGGAAGGAACGCGACGGCGAGATTGATGGCCAGCCGAAGGCCGACCGCATCGCCCGATCCGAGCTTTACCAGCCCCGCGACACCACGGATCATCTGCAACACGCGAACGCGATACAGACCAAGCACCGCAAGGATCGCCCCCCCCTGAATCACGATGTTGAAGGCATCCACGGCCGGCTTCAACGCGGGATCATCAAGACCCATCAGCGACGCGGCGAGAATGAGGTGGCCCGTGGAACTGACCGGCAAATATTCGGTGATCCCTTCAACGAGTCCAAGGATGGCGGCCTGCCAGATCTGCACTAGGAGAGTCTCCGACGGTCGGGTTCGTGGAGCCGTGTATCGGTTGGATGGGGATGGGACTGCGGTTTCGCAAGGCCTCGGTTCACGAATCATGGCCACGCAAAGCCGTGGCACACGGGCCGGAAAGCCGCCTGCAGGATTTGAACCTGCGACCTGCGCTTTACAAAAGCGCTGCTCTACCACTGAGCTAAGGCGGCAACGGGAGATGATATGCAGGGAACACGCCGAGTCGTGGATTTGGACGCCGTGAACTCGGGGGTGGACCGCTCACTCCGTGAGCGGTTTGTCGGTGGGCGCGGGCGAGGTCGTCCGCCCTCCGGGCGGGGAGGATTTAGGGGCCGTGACCGGAGGCTGAAGCCTCCGGCAACGATCGCGCGCCCTTCGGGCGAAGAGATTGGCGGTATCGCGAATCAAGGCAGCGGTTTGATGAGGATGTTGGTGAACCACAGGGGCGTGCCGTGGGCCTGGAGTTCAATGGGGCCACGGGGGGGGAGGGGTTCGTTGCGGCTCCAGTAGTTTTCCAGCGGGACATCATCGACGACGAGGATGTCGTTGAGGCGGACCGTCACCCGGTCACCGCGCATGATGATGTGAAACCGGTTCCACTCGCCGACGGGCGCATCGGCGAACGCGAGCGGCTGCGAAGGGTGCTTCGTGTTGTTGTACAGACCGCCAGAGGCAGCCGGATTGTCCCAGATCTGCACCTGCGGCACGCCGCGAAGATACACGCCCGAGTCACCATCCTTGCCGACCTTCCAGTCGATGAGGAGTTCGAAGTTCTCGTACTCGGCGATGGTGCGAAGGCTCGGCCCGCCGCCGTCGAAGTGCAGGACGCCCTGTTCGATGCGCCAATGCCTGCGGGCGGCTTCATCGGCGGCGCCCTGCGCCTGTGTGCGTTCATCAGATGTCATGCGTGCAATATCAGGCGGATCGGCGGCGACGGCCTGCCAGCCGGTCAGCGATGAATCGGCAAGCAGCGGAACGAAACCCGGCGGGACTGGTGAGGTGGCGGGCGCGATGGCCGTGGAGGTTGGAAAGTCGTTTGACTGGTGGATGACAAGCCCGTGGGCCGTTCGCTCGATGATGCGTACGAGCGCGTCAGGAAACTGGGCGGACACAGTGCCAAGGCCATGCTCACCGCCGTGAACGCACAGGGCCGTGCCGAGAGCATCGGCGACGCCGGGCGTGGGATGAATCACTGTGGCCGAGACGCGGCGCGTCAGCCCGAGGCCCGTTCGAGGATCGAGAATGTGTGAGTAGCGTTGATCGCCGATGTCCACATATTGCCCGGTGTCGCCAGATGTGGCGATGCAGGTGTTGGCGAGGAAGATGAAACTCACCGATCCATCCACGGCCGCCACGGGCCGTGGATAGACGCCTTCGATCGCGATTTTCCACCCCGGTACTCCCGGCGGCGGATCGCCCACGGCGATGTCGCCGCCGATGGCGATGAGCGTCCGCGTGAAGCCCATCTCGCGGAGCATGTCGCGAACATGCCCGGCCGCGTAGCCCTTGCCGATGCCGCCGAAGTCGAGCGTCATGCCGGGGGGGATGCGGACGGTATAGTCGCCCGAGTAGGGAATGGTCATTCCAATGCGCTGCCAACCTGTCCTGGCTCTTGCGGCTTCGAGAATCGCGGGGTCCGGAAGTTGCTTCGTGGTGCGTGATTCGCGCCACAACGCGACGAGCGGGCCGACCGTGGGGTCGAACGCGCCATCGGTGAGTCGCGCGAGGTCGAGCGAGAGCGAAAGCACATCGGCCATATGCCGCGAGATTGGGATGGGCTGGCCGTCGGCTTCGCGTGCGCGGACGAGAAATTGCGAGAGTTCGCTCGTCGGCCTGTAGTCACTCATCACGTCTTCGAGAAGGGCGATGCGTTCAAATGCCGCGGCCGCCGCGGGTTCGGCCGTGTCACGCGATTCGGCGTAGATCACTACGCGGGCGCGCGTGCCCATCGCCAGGCGCGTGAAGTCGTGACGCGAGAGTTCCGGCTCATCGCATGGCCGTGCAAGGCCATGGCATACGAACAGGCCATGGCTCACCATCACGCACACGCAGAACACGAGGCGCCAGCGAGTGAAGTTCGTCCACATGATCGAGAACATGACGCGACTCTTGTTGGAGATCCCTGAACAACCAACATCGGCGGCTGACTCGCACAGGCGGGACGCCCGTGCCACCGGTTGCGCGGGGTTGACTACGCCCCCACCGCCTGCTCACGAGACGCATCCCACAGCATCGCCTTGCCCGTGCGGTACGACTCCACGGCCATGCCCACCGCCACCATCGTCGAACACCCGAGATGGATGTTGCAGTCCAGCGGCGCGCCCTTGCGAATCGCATCCAGCCAGTTTTCGACGAGCGAACGTCGCGGCGATGTCGGGAGCGAGAACGACGCCGATCCCGCCGAGGGACTTGGCACATCACGACCCTGATCGTTCTTGACCATTTCATGCTGGACATGATCGGCGTTGGCCTTGCGGAACTCGGGCCACCAGGCGCCCTGTTCTTCGACGCGCCAGCCTTCATTGCTGGCGGTCATCGTGCCGTGCAGGCCGCGAATGACATCGGGCACGCCAACATCATTCACGGCGACACTGACGAGCAGGATGGTGTGTTCGGAGGGATAGTCCACGGTCATCAGGAACGTGTCGGGAATGTCGCGTCCATCCTTTTCGACGTACATCCCGCCGGAGGCGGAGACGCGCCGCGGGTATTCGCCGCGCGGCCCAGTGATGGCCAACAGCAGCGGCGCGAGTTTGTGATAGAGCAGGTCCGTCGCGAGGCCGCCGTTGTACGCCCAATACTTGCGGAAGCGGAAGAAGTGGTCGGCGTTCCACGGAATCTTCGGCGCCAGACCGTGCTCCCAGCCCAGCCAGCGGTCCCAGTCGACGTAACCATCGCCCGTGCTCTGCGGACCGGCGTCGGGGTCGATGCGCCAGTTGAACTGCCCCTCGCGCGAGTTGCGGCAGTATGAACCCTGCGACCAGATGACTTTGCCGATGCGCCCACCCGCGATGGCCTGCTGCGCCTTGTGGAAGCGATCGTCCGCCGTGGCATTCGGCCCGACCTGAAGCACGCGACCCGTACGTTCCACCGCGTCGCGACACTCGATGGCCTGCTGGATCGTCAGCGACAGCGGCTTTTCGCAGTAGACATCCTTGCCCGCGTCCATCGCCTCGATGGCCATCTTGGTGTGCCAGTGATCCGGTGTGGCGATGACGACGGCATGGATGTCCTTGTCGTCGAGGATCTCGCGATAGTCCATCGTGCCGGCGTTCGCGGCCCCGCCGATCTTCGCGGCCGCGGAGTTCAGGCGACGCCGGTAGACATCGCAGACGCGGGTGACGGCGACTTCCTCGGCCGTGCCGATCCGCGTGAGATAGTCAACGTGCCATCGCCCCTGCCCGCCGACGCCGATGACGCCGACATTGAGTCGGTTGTTGGCCCCGAGAATGCGGCCCCAACTGGCGGCGGGGAGACTCGCGGCGAAGGTCGCGGCCGCGGCGGTCTTGAGAAACGTCCGACGAGGAAAAGCAACCGTTGCTGATGTTCGCCCGTTCATGGTGAATCCTCCCAATGCGTCCATCATCGCCGAAGTCGGGTTGGAAGGCAAGCGGCTTGGGGAAGTGCCCGGGGCGGGCGGCCCGAAAGCGAGAAGCGGGTTGACCCCGGGCGGGCGGGCGGCTCGGGAAACTGGTACACTGCCTGCCTTGTCCTCGCGGAGGTTCCTGCATGTCTTCGACGACGCTTCGGCTGTGCCTGATGATGTTCCTCCAGTTCTTCATCTGGGGGGCGTGGTATGTCACGGTGGGCAACTACATGGGTGCCCACGGGATGGGCAAAGCGATTTTCTGGGCGTACACGGTCGGGCCGATCGCCGCGATCATCAGCCCGTTCTTCCTGGGTCTCGTGGCGGACCGGTTTTTCGCGACGGAGCGGGTTCTGGCGGTGATGCACATTCTTGGCGGGGTGTTCCTGATGGCGGCGCCGCAGTTCACGCCGGAAGCGGGGGGTTCGCACTGGCCGTTCACCGTGATGCTGCTGCTGCACATGCTCTGCTACATGCCGACGCTGGGCCTGACGAACACGCTGGCGTTTCACAACCTCAAGAGCCAGGAGAAGGAGTTTCCGATCGTTCGGGTGTTCGGGACGATCGGATGGATCGTGGCGAACATCGTGGTGAGCAAGGGCCTGGGGGCGGATGAGGGCATCGAGCAGTTCTATGTGGCGGGTGGGGCGGGGATCGCCCTTGGGTTGTTCAGTCTGGCATTGCCGCATACGCCCGCGCCGGATCGCGGGAAGCCGTTCCGCGCACGCGACACGCTCGGGCTTGACTCCTTGGTTCTGCTGAAGGATCGGTCGTTCCTGGTGTTCGTGGTGAGTTCGTTCCTGATCTGCATTCCGCTGGCGGCGTATTACAACTACGCGGCGGTGTTCGCGAACGCGGCGGGGTTCCGCAATCCCGCCTTCAGCATGTCCTTTGGCCAGATGGCCGAGATCGTCTTCATGCTCATCATGCCGCTGTTCTTCGTGCGACTCGGCGTGAAGTGGATGCTGGTGCTGGGCATGTTGGCGTGGGTCGTGCGCTATGGGCTGTTCTCGGGCGCGGCCGCGGATGGCGTGACGTGGATGATCATGGGCGGCATCCTGCTGCACGGGATCTGCTATGACTTCTTCTTCGTCACCGGTTTCATCTATGTGGACAAGAAGGCCAGTGCGAAGATTCGCGGACAGGCGCAGGGCTTCCTCGTCCTCATCACCCAGGGCCTGGGCATGTTGATCGGGGCGCAACTCATCGGCCGGCTCGTCAACGCGAACACGGCCGAGAATCACGCCGAACTGCTCGACGCGGCCAATGCCCTCAAGGGTCAGGCGCAGGCCGCCACGGGCGCTGAGGCCGATGCGCTGTGGGCGCAATGGGAAACCGCGACACAGGCCCTCCTCACGGCGCGCGACTGGCAGACGATCTGGCTCGTGCCGTGCCTCATGGCCGCCGTAATCCTCGTCGCTTTCTTCGCGCTCTTCCGCGATGACGGGCGGAAGATTCGCACCACGGCCTCGGCCGACGGGGAGCAGGCGTGAGGCCGCACATCGGCGTGTGCTCATGGTCGCTACGGCCGGGGTCCGTGGCGGAACTGGTTGATGGGCTTCGCGCGGTTGGTGTGACGCGTGTGCAACTCGCGCTTGATCCGATTCGGCGCGGCGAGTGGACCGAACGTACCACGCGCGAGACGCTTGCCGCCGCGGGCATCACCATCGCCTCAGGCATGATGGGCATGAATGGCGAGGACTATTCGACGCTCGAATCCATTCGACGCACGGGCGGAGTTCGCCCGGGCGAGACCTGGAACGCGAACGTGACGGCCGCGCGGGCGAACGCGGAGATCGCGGCGAGACTTGGCATTTCGCTGGTGACGTTTCACGCGGGGTTTCTTCCCGAAAATCCGCGTGACACGGAGCGCGAGGCGATGATGCTGCGGCTTTCGGAGATGTGCCGCGTGTTCGCGAATGCTGGGGTGCGCACGGCGTTTGAAACGGGGCAGGAATCGGCCGTGACGCTCAGCGGCGTGCTTGATGACCTCGTGGAGCGTGTGGGCTTGATCGCGCCCGGCGTGAACTTTGATCCGGCGAACATGATCCTGTACGCGATGGGCGATCCCGTGGAATCGCTTCGCACTCTTGCGCCGCGCGTACTCCAGATTCACATCAAGGACGCTGTTCCGACGCAGAAACGCGGAACGTGGGGACGCGAAGTCGTCGCGGGCACGGGCAACGTGGACTGGCGGGCGTTCTTTGATGTGTATCGCACGGCCGGGCTGCGCTGTGACTGCGTGATCGAGCGTGAAGCGGGGCCGACGCGGATCGAGGACATCATCGCCGCACGGCGGCTGATCGAATCGCACTTCCCGCGCGAGGCTGGTGCATCGTGATCGGCATCGGAATCATCGGGCCCGGGTTCATGGGTCGCACGCACGCGCGGGCGTTTGACGCGGCGCAGCGCGGCGGGCTGCCGTGCAGACTGGTGGGCGCAGCGCCGGGTGGATTCAGCGCTGCCGGCGGGAACCTGCCGGTGCGTGATGAAGCGGAGACTCATCTTGCGAGCGTAACGGAACATGCGTCGATCGAAGCACTGCTGGATGATGCGAGCGTCACGGCCGTGGTCGTCTGCACGCCGACGGACACGCATGTGGCGATTGCGCTGCACGCGATTGCGGCGGGGAAGCATGTGCTGGTTGAGAAGCCTGTGGCGCTTTCGTCGACGGAGGTCACGCGGTTGGCCGTGGCGGCCGAGGCATCAGGGCTTGTGTGCATGCCGGGGATGTGCATGCGGTTCTGGCCGGGATGGACGTGGCTGCGCGATCGCGTAAGGGGGGGGGACCTCGGCGCGGTGCGCTGGGCGCACTTTGAACGAATGGGCAGTCGTCCCGGCTGGTCGCCCGAGTTTTATCGAGATCCGGCGCGCTGTGGCGGGGCGATCTTTGACCTGCATGTGCATGATGTTGACGTCATCGTGCATCTGTTCGGGATGCCGGCGAGCGTGTCATCGCTGGGCACGATCGACCGCGTGACGACGCTGTATCGCTTCGCCGACGGCCCGGCGCATGTCGTGGCCGACGGCGGATGGGTCGAGACGCCGGGGTTCCCGTTTCGCATGCGTTTCACGGTGGAGTTAGAGCGCGGCGCGGCGGAGTTTGATCTGGCCAGGAACGAGCCGCTGATGCTTCACGCGGAGGATGCGCTGCGGGCAAGGGTTGGCGTGCCATCGGCGAAGGGCGCGGGTTATGAAGGTCAGGCGCGGGCCTTTGTGGAGACCGTGCTGGCGCACGAGCAGGGCAAACGCGCGACGCCGCCGGTCACACTCGACGAAGCGGCGGCGGTTACACGCGTGATCGAAGCGGAGCACCGGAGTCTCGCATCGGGCGCAGCGGTGACATTGTAAACGGCGACACTCCGGACTCGCCACGGGTGATGAGTCACATAGGTCGCGTGTGACCTATGGACTTCCGCTACGCCTCAAACAGCGCATCCACAAACGCGGCCGGATCGAACGGCGCGATGTCCTCGGGTGTCTCGCCCAGCCCGATGAACTTGACCGGGATGTCCGTCGCATCCTTGATCGCGATGACGATGCCGCCCTTGGCCGTGCCGTCGAGTTTCGCCAGAAACAGGCCCGTGGGCCGCACGGCCTTGGTGAACTCCTCGGCCTGTCGCAGCGCGTTTTGCCCGGCGGTGGCGTCCAGCACGAGCAATACTTCGTGCGGCGCGCCGGGAATCTTCCGCTCGACGACCTGGCGCACCTTGGTGAGTTGCCGCATGAGCGGATCCTGCGTGTGCAGGCGCCCGGCCGTGTCGAGAATGATGACATCCACGCCGCGCGCCAGGCCCGCCTGACACGCATCAAAGGCCACGGCGGCCGGATCCCCCCCCTGCTGTCCCTTGACGACTTCGACGCCGAGCCTGTCGGCCCAGATTTCAAGTTGGCGCACGGCCCCCGCGCGGAAGGTATCACACGCACCGAGCAACACTTTGTGTCCCTGCGATTGAAGCAACTTGCAGAGTTTGGCGATGCTCGTCGTCTTGCCCGCGCCGTTGACGCCGGTGATGAGGAAGACCGTGGGGCCGGCGACGGCCATGTGCAACGCGCGGTCCGACTCAGGCCACTTCGCCCGCAGTTCCCGTTTCAGGTACTCAAGGACATCCTCGCCTCGCGTGAGTTTGCCGGCCTTATAGTCCGCGCGAATCCCATCGATCAGGCGCGTCGTCGTCTTGACGCCGACATCGGCCTCGATCAGTTTCGTCTCGATCTCGTCGATGAGGGCTTCATCAAGGCGTCGCCCCGTCAGCAGCGAGCGCAGACCGGTGACAAACGCCTGGCGCGTTCGCCCGAGGCCCGTCTTGACGCGATCGACGATGGACTTGAAGAGAGCCATGCGAGAGGATCAGAGGGTATCCGCGCTGTCGGGGGCGGCCGTCTGAACCTGGCCCGCGAAGCGCTGGGCGATGCGATCGAGCAGCGCGTTGACAAAACCCGGCGACTTGTCCGCGCTGAATTGCTTGGCGAGTTCGACGGCCTCGTTGATCGCGATGGCCGGGGCGACGCGGGCGGTCGAAATTTCGTGATACGCGAGCCTGAGAATGGCGCGATCGACGGCGGCCTGTCGCTTCGCGGGCCATGTCGGGGCGAGTTCGAGCATGGCGGCATCGGCTGAACGACGATCGAGCCATGCCGCGTGCGCGAGGGCCTTGGCCTTGGTGCGTCCGGCGGGAGTCAGCCCCTCGCACGATTCGAGTGACGCATCCACCATGTCCATGTCGTTGCCATCACATGCGTCGAGTTGATACAGCGCCTGAAAGGCGGCGCGACGCACAGCGCGAGGCTCATCCATCGATGCGGCCCCCGGCGACAGCGCGGGCTTTGTCAGCCACCACGACCGAAGGCATGGTGGGCGACTCGCCGGCGAGCGAGGCGAGTTCGATCGCGTCGATCACGGCCGCCGTATGCAGCGCCGCCCGCATCGCATCGGCCCCCTTGTTCCCGTGTGAGCCACCGCTGCGAGCCATGCCCTGCTTGGCGGACTCCACGGTCAACACACCGAACGTGATCGGCACGCCGGTGGCGAGCGAGGCATCCATCAGGCCCTTGGCCACGGCCTCGGCGATGATGCGGTCGTGCCGCGTCTGCCCGCGAATGAGGCAACCCAGCGCGACCACGGCGCGAAAGCGACCCGTCGCGGCGGCCGTGCTGGCGAGAATCGGAAGTTCGTACGCGCCCGGGGCGTGAATGATCGCGAGTGTGGATCGCTGGCCTCCGGCCTGTTCATACGCATCGACGGCGCCGGCCAACAGACGGTCTGTGATTGTGGCGTTATATCGGCTGACGATGATGGCCACGCGAACGCCCGCGGCGCTCACATCCGCGGGGCTGGGCTGGTGTTGATCTTCACCGGTGGTCATCGGCGGAATCGTATGCCGGTGATGGGCGGGGCGCGATTGTCGGCGTTACCATCCCCCGCATGAGGCGACTCCTACTCGCGGCCGCGCCGGTTCTGCATCTCACGCGCGTCTCCACTGCGTTCGCCGTCGTGGCGAACGTGTGGTTTGTGATTCTGTGGACCCGCGCGGCCGAGCAGGAAGCGGGAACGCACGCCCTTCGAGAGCAGCCGCTGTGGCTGCTGCTGGTCGGCGGGGCGGCCACGGGACTCGGCCTGTTCGCGTTTGGCACAAGCCTCAATGACATCCTCGATGTTCGGCGCGATCGGGCGCTCCGTCCGAACCGCCCGCTGGCAGCGGGACGGATGCGCGTGGAATCGGCGGTGTCTCTGGTGGCCGGGACGTTGATTCTGGCGATCCTGGGCGCAACGGTCTTTGGAACCGAAGGGGTGATGGTGACGCTGGCCGTGGCGGCGGCGATTCTCCTGTTCAACGCGGCGGGGAAGTTCATTCCTGGCGTAGGCGTGGTGCTGCTTGGCGCGGTGTATGCGGGGCACATGATGGCGCCCAATGTCTATCTTACGTTCATCTGGCCGGTGTGGCTGGTGTTGACGCAGGCGTTGGTGGTGGCGGCGGCGACGCACATGATCGCCCGGCGCATTCCGCCCTTGAGTCGGCGAGCCGTGTTCTTCGCGATCCTCTGCTGGGTGGGTTGTTCGGCGGTGCTGATTCAGCGCGGACGCGACATGGACCCCGGCCTGCGATCGCTGTGGCCGGACTGGGTCAACCCGATGTCGGGCATCGGCGCGGGGGTGCTGGCGCTGCTGTTGGTGGTGTATTCGTGGCGAAAGGTGGCCGTGCTGGGCGCGGGGCAGCGTGCGGCGGACAAGGTTGGGCGATACAGCGCGCTGTGGATGTCGCTGTATGCGTTCGTGTGGCTGCTCGGACAGAGCCTGTGGATCGAGGCGTCGATCATCGCGGGGCTTGCGACGGCCGGGCTGATCGGCATGTCGATCATTCGCGAGGCCTATGGACTTGTGGAACAGCCGGCGGGGTATCGAAGATAAAGCCCGAACAGGCCGCCCGTGCGACTGACTGATCAGACGAGTTTCAGCAGGTAGAAAATCGTCGTGAACGTCAGGTCGGCGATGATGATGGCGACAACGCTCTGCACGACGGTGCGCGTGGTGGCACGGCCGACGCCCGCCGCGCCGCCTTCGACCGCCAGGCCATTGGCACACGCAATCACGCCGATGAGCAGTCCGAACGTCGATCCCTTGAAGACGCCGGTGAGGAAATCGACGAGTTTGACCTGTTGCAGCAAGTTGTCCATGAACGTGCCGGCGGGGATGTCGAGCACGACCAGCGAGATGCCCAGGGCCGCGGCGATGGCGACGATGTTGGCGATGACGCCCAGGGCGGTCATGCTGACGAGGGCGGCGATGACGCGCGGGACCACGAGAAACCGGACGGGATTCAGGGCGTGCGCCTGAAGGGCTTCGACCTCTTCGCCGACGACCATGGTGCCGATCTCGGCGGCGATGGCCGCCCCCGCAAAACCCGTCAGCACGATTGCAGCGATCAGCGGGCCGAGTTCGCGCAGCACGGCCACACCGATGATGTTGGCCACGAGTTCCCGCTGGCCGAACTCATCGAGGGGGGGGGAAAGTTGCAGGGCCAGAATCAGTCCCACGCAGCCCGAGACGAGCGAGACGATTCCGACGGCCTTGGCGCCGACGCGGACGATCTGCGTGACGATGGCCGTGCGCCCGAGGCGCATGTCGGGATCGCGCATGGTGCGAAAGATCCAGCGCCCCGCGTCGCGCAGGAGCAGGACGGTGGCGCCGATGTGCGCGATGACGCCGAGTACGCGCGCCCCCAGCGCGGCGATCGGGGCCAGAGGTCTCGACGGCTGATCCGACATCGAGCGATCTCCGAAGCGCGGGTCACCGCGCGAGGGCTTCGTCGAGACTTCCGACGATCCTGAAGAACGTGTCAAGCCGCGCGATCTCGAAGATGGATCGCACGCGTTCGGGCATGTTGCACAGCACCATGTCCGTGACCGGCGCCTTGCTGCCCGACTGTTTGGGAAGACTCCGGCGAGCCTGCACCAGCGTCGCCAGACCCGAACTGTCCATGTACTGCACGTCGGTCAGGTTGACGACGATCCGCGCCGGGCGTTTTTCCACGGCCTGCTTGAGCGATTCGAGCAGCGAAGGCGAGCGGCTCATATCGACATCGCCCTTGGGCGTGACGATGATCGCGCCGTCGCGCACTTCGACGAACACATCTCCATCAGCGAACTTCATTGACAACTCCCCCTGCAACAACCCGGGCCGTCGCGTGTGATGCTGCCCTTTGAGGCGGAACCGCTCCACTTGAGCAGCGTCAGGCGCATGCCCTTGCCCTCGCGTCGTTCATAGCGAACATCGTCCATGAGTTGCAGGATGATGTGGACGCCGAGTCCGCCGGGCCTGACTTCGTCGAGGTCCCGCCCGCGGATGCTCGCCGGATCAACTTGTCTCGCCTCATCTTCGATCACGACCCGCAGTCCCGCACCCTTGTCCGCGTCGTTCAGCGGGAACAGCGAGATCCAGATCGGCCGGTCGTGATGGCTCTCATAGCCGTGACGAATCACGTTGCACAGAGCCTCATCCACGGACAACTTGAGATGCGCACAGGCATCCTCGGACAAACCCACCCGATCCGCCACCAACGCGACCAGTTCGCGCGCGCCCGCGAGGTACAGCGGATTGCTCAACATCTCCAGACGCAGGTGTGGCGTGGCGGTCATGGACCAGTCTTGTCCCGGGCGAGCGCGGACTCCCGCGGTGCGCCGACACTCGATGAACGTTCAGCGGTGAGGGTAGCACCATCTCCGGCCACCGGTTGAGACAAGGCCCGCGCGGCCAGCCACTGTCGCCAGCGATCCGCGGCCGCCCGCCGCGTCGACTCGGCATCCGCAAAGTTGTACCCCAGGTCTTCGCCCGTGATGTCCCGCAAGGCGCGGTGGGCGAGCATGCGCGTGACGGCGTCATCGCTCTCGAGCAGGGCGACCAGATCGACCAGGGCATTCTGGTCGCCGGCCTCGGCCACGTGGGCGATGGCCGAGGCCCGCGCCACAGGCACGGGCGAGTCAAGCCCCCGCGGCACCGACGCACACGCGGCAAGCAGCAGCGGTAGCAGGAACAGACATGCGCGAGCGAGGGACATTGGGGGATCGTAGCAGGCGAATCCCGGGTGCTGAGGACGTGCGGCGAGTCAGAACAACTTCGGATCATCGCTCGGCGTTGGAGGCACAAGCGGTTCGATCAGTATGATGAGTGCGGGAACATACACTGTTGCAACTCGCCATATCTTGTCGTCGATGATTCGCTGGTACTCGTGAACGAGCATGTGCCGTTGGGCGGCGATCACCCTCCACGGTACATCCGGGTGTACGGCCCTAAACTCCTTCGACACCTTGTTCGCCGCTTCACCGACGATGGAAACGCTACGCTCGACCGCGCGACGCAGGAGCACGTCGGTCTGGTAGTCCACGAGAGTTTTGCCGCGAACAAAGTCTGCAACTTCCCGCGCATGACGAAGCATGTCCCAGAGCAGGGCTGCATCCCGCTCATCCGGCCGCATACATCACCTTGCGGTTGGACAGAATATGGCGCCTGCGAAAGGGGTTGTCCAGCGCCTGCTTCTCGACAAGGTCAACGGGACGAGCGAACATCGCCTCGAGTTCATCACGCATGTCCAGCCACGATTCGATGGATGGCGAGTCGCCCTCGGCGAAGTCCACCAGCACGTCGACATCACTGTCGGCACGGAAATCGCCACCAAGCACCGACCCGAACAGCGACAACTCCGCAACCCGCCACTTGTGACAGAACGCAATGAGATCATCATCCGAGATTGAGACGTTGGCAACCATGCGAGGTCTCGACAACTGTATGCAGCCGCGGCGATCAACCCTGTATCGGTTGCTGCCGCCTAGACTCTTCGATCAGGGCGATGGGGTTCGCCATGGAACCGGCCCGTGCGCGGGTCTGATGACTCCTATACCAGCGCGGCCGTGAATCGGCGTTCCGCGCGTCTGGGAGTTCGCCATGACGAAACTGATCTTGATCTTCCTGGCCTCGGGCGTTGGCGGCGTGTTGCGATTTGTGATCGGCGGTTGGTCGCAACACGCGGGGATGTGGGTGTGGGCGAAGGTCGGTGGGTCAACGCCTCGCGACGCGTTCCCCCTGGGCACGATGGTCGTCAACTTAACTGGCTGCTTCACGGCCGGGTTGCTCGCGGCCCTCTTCGCCGGGCCGTGGCCGATTCGTGAGGAATATCGCACAGCCATCCTCGTCGGCGTGCTCGGCGGGTACACGACCTTTTCCGCGTTCGGGCGTGAGACAATGACGCTGGTTGAACAACGGCAGTGGACCATGGCTGGGGCGAACGTGGTGTTGAGTGTCGCGCTGGGTCTCGCAGGCGTCTGGGCAGGGACGCGAGTTGGCGAGATTGTGACGCCGGGGTGAGGATCCAATCTGGCTCCTTCGAGGGCTAGACACTGAGCCGACTGTTGTGCCAGCCAGACTGATCTGAATCGCACGTCGCCTGCTCACCTGCAACCCCCCAGCCGAACCCCGCGAAAGGGAGAGGTAGCCCCCGAAGGCGACGGGGGTTTCCGCGCCCACTTCCGGGCCGTGAGACACAGGGCGGAGGCTGCGAGTGATACACCGATTCGTGGAGAGGTTGCACGGTCGATTGGATGCAAGGGCCGAGTCAATCATGTTGGAATATCGCGTGTGGATGGCGTCGCTCGCGGCGGGGTTGCTGCTGGCGATGGCGGGTCCGCGGGCGATCGCCGGGGACTTGGCCGTCATGAGCGTGTCTCCGCCGTCGAATGTCGTGACGGCGTCCGTCGGCTCACCGATTACGATTCGCTTTGATCGCGCCGTCGATCGCGCAACCGTGCATGAGCGATCGTTTCATGCGTTCGGGCGATGGAGCGGCGCGGCCATCGGTGAATATTCGTTTTCCGATGGCGACACGGCCGTCACGCTCACGCCCGATCGCGCGTTCTCCGCCGGTGAGCAGGTGATGGTTGTGCTGGCGAACTCGCTTCGTGCGGCCGATGGTTCGCCGATGCGCAGCGCTGGATACTCGTGGTTGTTCTGGACGCGAGCCAGCCCGGCGCGAATGGATTTTGAGCAGGTCGCGTCGATGACGACGCGCACGACGCCCGGCCAGACCTCGCGCGCCTACGGCGCCATCGCCACGGACCTCGACCGTGATGGGTGGCTGGACCTGACGATCATCAATGAAGATTCGGCGGATCTTCGCGTGTTCATGAACCGCGCCGATGGCTCGGGCCTGTTTCATCCGTTCACGCAGCCGACATTCCCCGTCGGGGCTCGCGCGAGTCCCAATGAACCGGCCGACTTCAACTTCGATGGCATCGCCGACATCTGCGTCGTCAACATCAATCCCAACACCGTCTCGATCCTGCTGGGCAATGGCGACGGCACGTTCGCTCCACAGCAACTCGTCGGCGTCGGCAATACGCCGCGCGGCATCGCCGTGCTCGACGCCGACGGCGATGGCGACATTGACATCGTCAACACCAACTCCGTCACCGGCAACCTGAACATTCTGTTCAATGATGGCAATGGCGTCTTCAGCGGACCGACGTTCTTTCAGGGCGGCGCGACGAATCCATGGGCGCTCGCGGCCGCGGACATGAACAGCGATGGCATCCTCGACCTCATCGTCGGCGCGCGATCGCCCCAGCGCATCGTTGTCCTTCGCGGCAATGGCGATGGGACCTTCACCCCCATCACCAACGTCCCCGCCGGGGGCGCCGTCTGGATGCTCGTCTGCGGCGATGTCAACGGCGATGGACACGTCGATGTCTGCACGGCCAACAGCAGCACCAACAACGGCTCGATTCTGCTCGGCAATGGCGCGGGAGGACTCTCCGCGCCGGTGACACGATCGCGCGATCCGTTCCCGCTCGCGACCGACCTCGCTGACCTCGACGGGGATGGTGATCTGGACTGGCTGCTGTCGAGTTACAGCGGCGACTGGGCGATTTTCGTGAACGATGGCGCGGGCAACTTCGCCTTTGCGATGGAAGTGGATGCGCCGCGGGCCGCATCGTGCGCGGTGGCGTTCGACGCGGACAACGATGGCGACCTCGACATCGCGCTGATCGATGAACTCGAAGATGTCGTGATCCTGCTGCACAACGTGTGCTACGCGGATTGTGAATCCTCCGCCGCACGCCCGCGCACGCTCGATATCTTCGACTTCCTGTGCTTCGGCAATGCCTTCGCCGCGGGGGATTCATACGCCTGCGACTGCGACATGAGCACCGGCCAGGGCGTGTGCGATATCTTCGACTTCCTGTGCTTCGGCAATGCGTTCGAACGCGGATGCGAGTGAATCGGGGAAGTTCGCGAGTATTTCATCCGGGACCGTTTGTCAGTGTTCGCACTCAATCGCCCCCAGCGCCGACAGTCGGCGCGGCCAGCCGCCACGCGGCGTCGCATTCGGGGCAGATCGTCAGGCCGGCGCGTGCAGGACTCAGCCCCTGCAGGTCGTAGCCACATCCGGGACAGCATCGCACCGCCAGAGACTCGTGGCGGATCCAGTCACTCAATCGCCGTCGCCATCGCCCGCGGGCACACAGGATCCAGATGCTGACGACGGGCGTAAGAATGACGACATAGACGATCCACGGAACTCGCATAGCGTACTCATACGCCAGCGCAACGGCCCCAGTGAGCAACGCGCCAAGGATCAGATCCAGCGGCGACAGTGCGAACTGCGAACCGATGTCGGCCGCGCGTTCGCCCTCCTCCAACGGCTGTGCATGGCGCTGAAAGAAGGGAAGTTGCTGCTGGCCGTCGCGCCATGGATTCCACACGGGCATCACTCGCGGCCGGGGACGATCATCTCGGATGTGTGATGAAGGAATCCTCATGGCATATTCGCGTCTGGTTGAGCCAATCGCCACGCGGCGTCACATTCGGGGCAGATGGTGAGGCCGTCGGGCGATGTGGGCAGATTGGCGAGGTTATAGCCGCAGGAAGCGCAATGCCGACCGGCCACGAAAACGCTTCGTAATCGTAGTCGCGCGTGGCGTATCCACAGGCTGAAAGTCAGCCACGCGAGGGGCATGCCGCCGAGTGCGAGTAATGTCCCAACCTGCCACGGCGGCAGATTGAAGGACCTGCCGGCGGCGTACACACCGACAAGCAAGGCCAACACCGCGCCAGCCGGGATGATGACATCAAACGAGACAGGCTGAGAGAGGTCCATTCTCCGTTCTCGTTTGAACTCTTCGTTGAATCGTTGCTCCAACTCAGGCGGCAAGCGGCCCTCGCTCCGACTGGGAACCCAAAGTGGAACACTCCGCGGCGGAGAGCGATCGTCCTGAATCTTCGGGGTGAGTGGCTTCATCGTGCACTCTGATCATTGGTCTGATCGACACCGGCAAATCGCCACGCGGCGTCGCATTCGGGGCAGATTGTGAGGCCGTCGGGGCCGGGCGGCAGTGCATGAAGATCATAACCGCACGAGGCGCAGCAGCCGGCGTCGATGATCTGCACACGGATCCAGCGCCGCTTGCGATGAACCGCCATGCGATGCGAAATGAAGCCCGACAGGAGAACGCCCAACGCGACGATCGCCAGCCACAAGAGCGTGCCTCCGCCGAGAGCGTTGGCGATCACCCTTCCACCGATCACCGAAGCCGCCATACCGAGAAAGGAGACGGCGCCCTCCGCACGCATGGGTTTGAAGAAATAGGCGCGTTGCGCAGCACGGACTTCCTCAAGGACACGATGACTCAGCACGCGGTGTTCTGTTCCCGCGCGATCGGGAATCCACAACGGGACCACTCTCGGCGGCGTGCGATCGTCGGGAATGGAGGTGCCGAAAGTCGGCATCGATCAGGGGTCGCGGTGCGCCTCGCCGTTGCCGATGGTCCCGTTACCCCCATCTTCAGCAAACCGCACCGACGCGATCATCACCGAATCCACGATTGTCACGGCCTCGGTCTGGCGATTGGCGACGAGCACCGTGTGCCGCATGTTCGGCGGGATGAAGATGAACTCCGGATGCGGCACATCGAATTCGCGGCCGTCGACCAGGCGCAGGACGAACGGGCGGAACGGTTGGGATTTCATGAGATCCTTGATTTGCGCAAGCTCCATCGTGTCGTCCTCGCCTCATATCTTCCCTCTGTCGGTACGCGCCAGCCGCCGTCCGAATCATAGGATGGCGACTACCGATCCAACTCCGCCGCCACGATGTTGAGCGACCCCAGGATCGCCACCACGTCCGCGAGCATGTGCCCTTCGGTCATCAGCGGCATGACCTGATAGTTGATGAAACTCGGCGGGCGTGTACGGCTGCGCCAACTGCGCGGGCCGCCGTCACTGACGATGTAGTAGCCCAGTTCGCCGTTGGCCGTCTCCTGGCATCCATACGCCTCGGCGATGGGCGGCTTCCAGCCGCGGTTGGTCATGATGAGCTCGAAGTGCTGGATGAGTCCTTCGATCGAG
Source organism: uncultured Phycisphaeraceae bacterium (assembly GCA_964614515.1). GTDB lineage: Bacteria > Planctomycetota > Phycisphaerae > Phycisphaerales > UBA1924 > CAZTPJ01. The sequence goes on from CAZTPJ010000002.1 coordinate 46,204, forward strand.
CCGTAGACATCGGACTTCTTCGGCTTGACCATCTTTGAGTCGGCGAACGCGTCGATCGGCCCGCCGGGGATGTTGTCGATGAGTTGCTCGATGATCGCCATCGCCTGCTTGACTTCCTCAACGCGAACGAGGAACCGCGCGTAACAGTCGCCATCCGTTGCGAGCGGCACGCCGAACTTCACCGCGGCCGCGCCCTGCCCATCCCAGTTTTCGGCATAGCACAAGTACGGCGAGTCCTTTCGCAGATCGCGCCGCACACCGCTGGCCCGCGCGATCGGCCCTGTCACGCTCCACGCGATCGCCTGCTCCTTCGTCAGCACGCCCACGCCGCGCGTTCGATCGATGAAGATGCGGTTGCGATTGAGCAGGCCCTCGATGTCGGCGATGGCCACGGCCAGATCATCGCGGAGAAAGTGCTTGACCATTCGCTTGAACGTCTCTTCATCGGGCAGATCCTGCATGGCCCCGCCGACGCGCGTCCAGTCGGGATGGAATCGCTGCCCGGCGATGAAGTCGCAGATGTCGTAGATCTTCTCGCGCGGGTTGAAGCCATACAGGAATCCCGTGAACGCGCCAAGGTCCAGCGCGGCCGCACCGATGCACAGCAGGTGATCCTGAATCCGCGCGAGTTCGGCCATGATCGTCCGCAGCACCTTGCAGCGCGGCGTGATGTCGATGCCAAAGAGCGTTTCGACCGCGTGGTGCCAGCAGATGTCGTTGGCGATCGGCGAGAGGTAGTTCATGCGGCTGACGATCGTGACGTACTGGTTGTAGTCGAGATGTTCGCCGAGTTTTTCGAACCCGCTGTGCAGGTATCCGATGTGCGGCGTGCAGCGGGCGACGCGCTCGCCGTCAAGTTCCAGCACCAGGCGCAGCGTCGTGTGCGTGGCCGGGTGCTGCGGGCCGAAGTTCAGCGTCCATCGGTCCCCCGTGTCGGGACGATTCTTGAGGTACTCGGTCGATTCGATGTCAACGTCAAGGCCCTGGTCCGGGCGAAGGGTGAACGGCATGGGGGCGACACTCCTGAAACCCGCGCTTCGCGGGCGAGAGTATAGGAACCGCAGGGGTCACGGCCGTGGGCAGGTTCGAGCATGACGTCATCCTGCTGAGCCGCCCGGACATCGGGATGCACCGTTCGCGGAGCGACCGGGCCACCCACGAACCGGCCACCCGGAAACAGGCCACCCGGGAACAGGCCACCCGCGAGCGAACCACGCTTTTAGTCCACGCGCAGGATCTTCTTCGCGTGATCGGTCTGGGCGAACATGTCCGTCGTACGCACTTCGACGGTGTAGACGCCGCGCGGCAGGTTCGCGGGGAGACGGCCGACCCACATGTGCGTGGTCTTGGCCGCGCGGGGCAACTTGCGCCCGGGCGGAGGACTTGGCCCATCCTCCATCGCCTTGATCGCTTCAAACGCGGGGTCCGTGCGTTCGACCTGTTCCATCCGCGTCCACTCTCCATCGGATGTCACGCGCATCTCGACCATCGAACGCTCCGAACCCGCGTACACGTTGACGAGGACTTCGGTGCTTCCGCTCAGGGCCGAACTGATCAGCGGCGGCAGGTGAATCACCATCTGTTCATCCGCGGGCCGACGCGCGGCCTTGAAACGAATCGAGTACTCGTTGCCCGAGAATGTCACGATCGAGTACCCGTTTGGCACACCGTCGGCCTGTGTCGCGTGTGGGATGCCGCGCTCATCGGGCGCGCCCTGCCACCATGAGCCGCACATCGTGCCGTGAACGACATGGTGGTGCGGCCGGTCCCGCTTCCAGCCATGTTCACTTCCGAGAAACTCATGCCGCTGGATGTGCCGATGCGCGGCGAAGGAGACCGTGTGCGGCCGGCTGGCGAGCAAATCAAAGAGCGCTGCGCGGTCCCTCGTCTCCGTGATGGGGATGTGCATGAGCAGCACGATCAGACGCTCCGGCTCGACGTGACGCAGGTTGTTCTCGATGAAGGCAAGATGTCGCCCGAAAAGGCTGTGATACTTCTTCGATTCGACATCGCCCTCGTAATGAACGTTGTCGATCACGATGAAGTGAACCGGGCCGAAGTTGAAGGCGAAAGTCGGCGGGCCGTAGACGCGCTCCCACGTCTCATCCGCGAGTTCATCGCTGGTCACGTCGAAGTTCATGTCGTGGTTGCCGTGGACGTTGTACCACGGGATGCCCACGCGGCTCATCACGGCGTTGTGGGCCGGATAGAGCGACATGTCGTCGAACACGATGTCGCCCAGCGCGATGCCGAAGGCCGCCTCGATCCCGATCAACTCCGCGAGTACATCATCCGCGAGATACCCGACCTCCGTGATGTCACGCGACTGCGGATCGCCGGCCATGACCACGCGAAATTCACCCGGCTCCGGCCGTGCGTACAGCGGAAAATCAACTGACTCCGGCAACGGCCCCGTCGGCGCCACGCCGCGATATCGCAGCCCGCGCGGCGAACCCGCGGGCTTGCGGTTGATCCAGAACTTCGGCAGGTTCAACTCATCCACGGCCGTCATCCAATTGCGCGGCTTGATGACGAAGATCACACAATCATCAGAGACGGGCAGTTCGTATCGGCCGTGCGCATCGGTGAGGACGATGTCCGCGCCGTTCGACACACCCACGCCGGCGATGCCCGGTTCATCATCACCGCGCACGCCATCGCGGCTTTGATCGTGATACACCACGCCGCGCGCGATGGTCTCCTGCCCGACGGCGCGTGAACCGACACCGACGCTGAGGCCGAAAACGACGCACGAAACGAGCCGGAACTGGAATCGGAGTGTGGTCATGAAGGCAGCGTAGCATAAATCGCCGATCGGTGTGCAAAGACGCGATGCAATTCGCCATGATGGGCGCGGCAAGTCGTGGGCGCGGGCCGGTTGGCGCGAGGGAGGTCGAACATGGAACGCCTGTATGTCGGCCCGTCGAAGTACAAGCCGCTCTGGGCCGATGCGCTTCACGAGCGCAACGATGACGTACTCGAAGCGATCGCCCACAAGGATGCGCCGGGCGCGGCCCTGTTCGAGTTGGAGGGGTATGTCAACGGCGTGTATCGCATGGCCCAGCGGTTGGGCATGGACCCCGCGGATGTCAGCGACCGGGCGCAGCGCGTGGTGCCGCACATCGAGGCCGTGCGCCTGTCGCTCGGGCCGCGCGTGCGCGAGTTTGATCTGACGCTGATGCGGTGGGTTCGTCGGTCGAGCGCACTTTCGCCTGTACTTGGGGCGGGCGCGACGATGGATGCGGGTGGGCCGTCGTGGGCCGGGCTGGTTCGTTTCATTCTCAGCGCGGCGCTCACCACTGGCCACGAGGTTCGCCGCATGGCGAACATCCCCACGTCCGATGGCTCGGTCAAACGCCTCGAATGGGAGACGATCAAAGTCGAGCGATTCACCCCCGAGCAGGAAGCCGAGGCACGCCGGATCATCGCTCGCATTGATGACAAGTCCGCGGACACGCCGACGCTGATGCGCGGCGCGGAGATGTGCGTGTCGCTGTTCGGCCAGCACCTGTTCACGCTCATCACCGATGTGTTGTACGACAAATGCGACGACGCGCCCATGGGCCGACGCACACCAGGACCGATTCATCGCGCCGTGGCCGAACTCGCGGATCACATCCCCGTGCCCGATCGCGGGCCGGGCCTCTTTCCCGGTTGGGACAGCATCATCACATACAACTTTGACGACCTGATGGGTGAAGCGCTCGACGACGCGGGTCTGCCGCGCGCGGCCTGGGCCATGCGCGGCAATGAACTCGCGGGCGATCCCAACGAAGCCGCGCGAAAGGCGGGGCAGAACGCCGTCTATCAGCCAATCTACCACGTTCATGGGTATACACCGCGCCGCTTCTTCCTCATCACGAATGTCAAATATGTCCTGGCCGACTCGCAATACACGCTTTTCTACAGCGATCTCAACCACGGCGTCCTCGGAAAGATGTTTCAGGATCACCTGGCCCATCCCATTCGCTACGGCCTGTACATCGGCTGCTCCTTCACCGACGAAGCCATGAACAACGTGCTTCGCCGCGCGGCCGAGCGCCTGCCCGGGCGATATCACTACGCGATGCTGCAATGGCCGGGGCCGGGTTCACAGTCCGACGCCGATGGGGCCACGCTTCGCGACGCGAGCGCACGATACACGGCCTTTGGGGTTCGGCCGGTGTGGTTTGATCGGTTCGATGAAATCCCCGCGATGATTCGCTCGCTGCGTTAGTTGGATTGGGACGATGCGCTCATCATCGGTCGCCCGGCGGCTTCGAGTTCGCGACGAAACAGAATCGTCTGCCTGTGCGACTCGCCAAGGACACGTAGCGACACCGTTAGCGCTTCGCTCAACAGGTCAACCCCGTCCTGCGTTCGCCCTTGGCGCAGCCTGCACATCCCAAGCACGCCCCGCGCCGCGGCTGACTTGAAGTGTGATGGGGGCATCGAGACATCGGCGGTGCGCACCGCCTCACGTGCGGCCGTCTCCGCCTGATCCAGGTTGTCACACGCCATCTCCGCTCGCGCCAGGCGTTCGAGGATGTCCACCAGCGTTTGATGCTCAGCGCCGAGCGCCGCGGTCGCGATCGCGCGGGCCTGCTCAAGTTCGCGCACGGCCTCTTCACCTCGATCGCTCTTGATCAACATGTCGCCAAGTTCCGCGCGAGCGATGGCTTCAAGAAAGTGATCCGGGCCGCCGGCCGCGATGACTCCCGCGAGGCCCTCGCGCAGCAGGGGTTCGGCCTCATCCAGACGCCCGGCACGATGAACGATCCATCCGAGTTTGCATCGACCCGACGCCGTGATCAGGTGTGATTCGCCCAGCACCCGAAGTCGCATGGCCTGGGCATCACGCATGAGCGATTCGGCTTCCGCGCATTCGTCGCACATGGCAAGCGCCATCGCCAGGTTCGCCATGGTGCCCGCGATGTTCGGGTGATCGCCGCCGCGAACCGCGCGATCAATCTCGAGGGACTCCCGGAACATCCGAACCTGCCCGTGAATGTCGCCCAGACGCCCGAGTATGATCGCGAGATTGTTGAGCGTCGACGCGACCGAGCCGCCTTTGCCGCCGCTGAGTCGTCGTCGCAGTTCAAGCCCCAGCGCCCACCCGGCGAAGGCGTGCGATTCCGCATTATCGAGGCCCAGACGCTCACCGGCGACTTCGACAGCGTGAACCTCCCCACGCCACCAGAGGGCGACAAGAGCGTGTACATCCGCGGCCATGACTTCGTCGAGATCCTCTCCACCAATATCGCGGACTTCGATGAGGATGGATTCCTGACGATCTTCGACTTCCTCCTCTTCGGCAACCTGTGGTCGCAGAACGACCCGCGCGCGGACCTCGACCAGTCCACCGGCGTGGGGGTCTTTGACATCTTCGACTTCATCGCGTTCGGGAACCTGTTCTCTCGCGGATGATGTGCGCAACGGCCATGAAGCCGCGCATAGAAAAAGGCCCCGGGGATAGTTCCCCGGGGCCTTGTGATGCGCGAAACCTTACTGATTCGCGAACATTGACGCGATCTGTTATGGGCAGCCCTGCGTGAAGGCGTTGCCGAAGGCGAGGAAGTCGAAGATATCGCAGACGCCGACGCCGGTTGTCGTGTCGATGTCACACGCGCACGGATCCAAGGCCGTGAAGAGGTTGCCGAACGCGAGGAAGTCGAAGATGTCGCACTGGTCCTGGCCGGTTGTGATGTCAAAGTTGCACGCACAGGGGCAGCCGGAGTCAACGGTGATCTTGTGAACGTCGCCCTTGGCCGCGTCGTTGTGATGTCCGCCGTGGACCCAGAGGCTTCCGTCGGCGTCGATCGTGGCCGAGCCAGCGCCGAGGAAGGTCCAGCGGAGCGCGCCGCCGAAATCGGTGCGAAGGATCTCGGTGTAGGTGTTGCCTTCATCGCGGAGGACGACGAGTTCGCTGCGCTGGTTGCCGGTGCTGGCGCCGCACGGCTCGGCGGGGTTGTTGGGCGTTGTAAACTCCTGCTTGAGGGCATAGACGTACACGTCGCCGGAGGCCGTCTTGACGACCGACGTCGAGGTGTGCTCGCCATTGTTATCGCGATATTCCCACGCGAGGTCGAGCGTCGCCCCGTTGTCCTCGAACGCCGCGATCACGCCGAACCCGCCGCCGCAGTACACGCGGTCATCCATCACGGCCGGACGACCGAAGAAGTTGAACTCAAAGCCGCACTGGCCGCGATTGCCGGGGACTGACGCGAGGATGTTGCCGTTGCTCGCGTCGATGGACCACAGCGAAGCCGTGAAGTTATCGTTGAACGTGGTGACGTAAATCTTCGAGCCGTCCTCGGAAAGGGCGCCCGATCCCCACCAGTTGAAGTTGCCCGGCCCGGCGAGATCCCAGACGACATTGAACGTATTGTCGCCGTTGTCCTCGAGCACCACGCCCGGGCCAAGATCGCCGTTGCCGAAATACGCGAAGCGCTGCTTGTTGTTGTCCGTCCACATCGGCCCGATCGCGCCGATGATCGAGTTGTACAGCGGGACATACGTCCACATGAGTTGGCCGGTGACGGAGTCCACGGCATAGATGTTGCCGGGCGACCCGGTGGTGGCGTTGCGCTCCATCACATAGATGTTCACGTTGCCGTTGACGTTGACCACATCGCCGATGAGCGGGCTGGCGCGAAGGCCGTGCGGGAACACGGGTGATGTGAACCCGGCCGCGGGCGTCAACGTGTCCTTGTTGAGTTTGACGAGGAAGGTGTTTCCGTTGCCGAGGAACTGGCAGGTGTAGATGCCATCTTCGCCGATGGCGACGCCGGCGTAGTTGCCGACCACACCGCCGAGTTCCGCGCTCTGGGCGAGGATGCTGCCGTTGGACGGATCGAGGCGATACACGATGGACGTGCCGGCCTGGTGCGTCTTGAAATAAATGTCTCCATCGTCATCGACGCTGAACCCGCCCGGCGAAACCGTGCCGATGTTCGGCAGCGTGAACGCCAGATTCGTCGCGGGACCGGCCGCCTCAACCGACGCGCGAAGGGCCTTGCCCCCCTTGAACCCCGGCCAGACCGAATTCACAAACTGCCCGTGCGCCGCGGAAGCGATCGCCCCGCACGCCGCAACGACAACCAACGCTCGAACACCTTGAGTCGCTTTCATCGCCATCTCCTTCCAAAACGGTTTGACACACGCGCCGGCCCGAGCGATGTGTACCGCGACCACCGACAAACCTCGCGGCCACCCTCGCTCGACCTCACGCCTTCCGGCGCTCCTCCGGGGCGACATTGCCCCGCGAACAGGGTATCAGAGTCTGGACGAAAATACAACCTTCGGCCAGCGAATGCCCCAAGACCGGTATACACCCGGGTGGAACGGGTGGCTCACATGCCGGTACACTACAGGGTTGCCGAGGACCGCCCCGCCGTCGGGGGCGTCCACGGCCGTCGCACGGGAGATTTAATCATGCGTACGCACGTTCACCATCGTGGCTTCACGCTGATCGAACTGCTGGTGGTCATCGCGATCATCGCGCTGCTCATCTCGATCCTGCTTCCGGCCCTGGGCAACGCGCGCGAAGCCGGACGACAGACCAAGTGCATGTCGCAGGTCCGCCATTCCGCGCAGTCCACGCAGGCGTTCTCTGGAGAGCGCAACGGCCAAGCCCCCATCGCGGGACAGTTGTGGGGATTCAATCAAAACACGTTCAGCCGAGACAACGCCATGCATCCCAGCGTATGGCGTAAGAACCTGACGTACTGGCGGAACTCGCAGTTCAATCTGTGGTTCCCGATGCCGTTCTTCCTCACACTCGCCGACTTCAACGGCGTGACATGGGAGCAGGACTCGCGCGAGAACATGATGCGAGCGGCGGGCACGCACGTCGAAAGCACCGGCGGACCCTTCCTCGAGTATTACAGATGTCCATCCGACAAGACCTTTGAGCTTGGCAACCAGGATCACGCCGGGATCTCGCTATATCCACTTGGGAACACGCAACAGTGGTGGACGCTGCCGTCCGTGGTTCCCGAGATGTCTTCATACGTCTTCAACGAATACGTCCTCGGACGAAGTCCAAATGCGCCGCAGTCTCCCAACGCCAGAACCGACGCGCTTATGGGCCGGCTGGTGGACGTCCCGTTTCCTAGTGAGATCTTTCTCTTTATGGATGGCGAGCCACGCCTGGAGTATGACGCCGATCACTTGTTGACGGTCTGGCACGATCCCAATTCGCGGCGGTTCACGTTGCGGTTGTACCGCGATTCGATGCGAACCGTACAGCCCTTCACGGCCTCGCAACTCGATACGCAACGCCACCGTGGCGGCCTCACGGTCGGATACGTCGACGGCCACGCCAACACCACCACCATGAACGATGCCGGGCTGGATCGCGTTGTGATTTATCGACGCCAGTGACCCCGGACAGGACCCGCGAAATTCACGCTGACTTCCATCGAACCGGGGCGCGATCCGACTTCGACGCCAGCACACGCCACGCGCGTTCGAGCAGTTCGCGCAGGCCGATGCGCGCGGCCGCGCTGATGAGCAGAACATCGCCCGCGCGCGGCAGGTCAAGTTCGCGGGCGAGGGCGAGCCGCGCCTCATCGCGCGCCGCATCATCCTCAAGCAAATCCACTTTGCTCAGCACGATGATCTCATCTTTCTCCGCGAGTTCCGCCGAATATCGCCGTAGTTCCTCGCGGATCATGCGGTAGTTGTCCGCGGGGTTTGACCCATCCAGCGGCGCGGCCTCGACGAGGTGAATGAGCACGCGCGTCCGTTCGATGTGCCGCAGGAAGTCATGCCCCAGCCCATGGCCCTCGGCCGCGCCTTCGATCAAGCCCGGAATGTCGGCCAACACGATCCGACGATTCGCGTCGAGTTCCGTGATGCCCAGCACCGGCGAGAGCGTGGTGAACGGATAATCGGCCACCTTGGGCGTCGCCTTTGTCACGGCCGCGAGCAGCGTGGACTTGCCCGCGTTGGGAAGCCCGACGATGCCGACATCGGCGATGAGTTTGAGTTCGAGGCGCAGCGTGCGCGATTCGCCCGGCTCGCCGGGGTCCGCGCGGCGCGGCGTCTGATTGGTCGCGGACTTGTAGTGATCGTTGCCCCAGCCACCGCGACCGCCGTGCGCGATGATCACGTCCGCACCGGGGCCAAGATCGTGCAGCAGTTCCCCGCTTTCATCGTCAAACACCAGCGTCCCGGGCGGCACGCGGATGATCATGTCTTTGCCGTCACGACCGGAACTGTTTGTGCCCCCGCCAGGCTCGCCGGAGTTGGCGGACCACTCCGGGCGACCGGCGAAGTCCATGAGCGTGTTGAGGCCGTCATCGACGCGCATGTGGATGTTGCCGCCACGACCGCCCGTGCCGCCATCTGGCCCGCCTTTGGGGATGTATTTCTCCCGCCGGAATGAGACACACCCCGGCCCGCCATCGCCGGCCTTGACTCGAATCACCGCCTGGTCAACGAACATGGCGGAGTGTAGGTGGGCTGGGTCACGCGGCCCGTGCAAATCGCCCGGCATCGAGATTCGCCGCCAGCGTCGTGGCATCGCGCTCGTCGATGAACTCGGCGAACTTCGCGGCCATCTTATACGGCGCGGGATCATCCGCATCGCCGATCCACACGACATCCGCGATCGCACGCACGCGATCGCCTCGCGGCGAACTCGGCAGTTTCAGTTCAATGCTCACCCGCGTGCCGGGGGGAAGCGGCTCGTCGATCTCGAATCGCAGGCCGCCCCGACTGATGTCATACGCGTGCCCTTCGAGCCGACCCCGACGCCCGGGGATGCGCACCTCAACCGGCACATAGCCCACCGGGAGTTTGTATCGACTGTGAGCGCGGCGATTCTGTGGCGTGGTCATCGTTGGTCCTCGTGGATTCCTATCGGTCCCTGCCCATGAGACCTTGACGATCCCGTGATGCGTGCGCACGACGCACCACGCGCAAAAAACGCCGCGCACCCAGTCAAGGGCGGCACGGCGTGGAATGGAAGGGAGAAAGGCGGTCGCGGCCGGAGACCGGCCAACGCCGCCGAAGGGATTGGTTATGGACAGCCGCCGTCGAACAGGTTGCCGAAGCAAAGGAAGTCGAAGATGTCGCAGACGTTCCGGCCGGTGGAGCGGTCACACTCGCACGCGACGGGATCCGAGTTGGCGAAGTAGTTGCCGAACTGGAGGAAGTCGAAAATGTCCAGTGTGCCAGCGCCCGTGCTCGTGTCCATGTCCGCGTAGCACGTCACGACCAGATTGTCCCACGCCACCGTGTTGGACTCAGCCCCGGAGAACATGCGGAAGCCCGTCGGACGCGGCAAGCCGCCCGCCGCCCCGCCCTGGAGGTAGTAATCGGTCACGGCCACGGACGTGCGAGTGTTGGTCGCCAGATTCGTGATCGCCACATCGGTGATCAGATTGGCGGTGAAGTCGATGGAAGTCTCGAACTTGTACCACGTTCCGACGTCGAGTGGACTCCACTCCGGCCCCGGCAGCAGGCCCGGCGCGGCGGCCTGCACCCCGGCCGCGCTGTACGCCAGATATCCGCCAGCGAACGTCGTCACCGGCGCGCCGACCGGATACGAGAACAGGTTGATGTACGCCGCGGTCGTCACCGAGTCCTGCAGCGAGAACGAACCGGCGTTGTTGACGGCCGTGCCGTTGTTGAGAATCAGCACGTCATACCACGCGCGAGTCCGAGCCGAGAGCGCGGTGTCGCGTTGAGCGCGGCCGAAGATGTTGCCGGGGTTGGAGATGGCGCCGGCGAACTGCGTCCCACCGTTTGGGTTGTTCGGCACGCCGATGGAGTTTCCGGCGTAGGTGTAGACCTTGTGATCCGTGCCACCTGCGGCAGGAAGATACCACCCATCCTGCCCGGTGAGCACAACGCCCATCGGATCGCCATTGAGTCCATCGAGTTTGGTGCCATACTGCGCCATCGCCGAGCCTGAGCACGCGGCGATGATGGCCACGGAATACGCGCAGCGCGCGCGACAACGACGCGAAAAATCCTGAGCCTTCATGTCTGCAACCTCCACACGCACGAGAGTCCCACGACGTCGTCCGCAACAAACGGACGGCGAGACGGCCATGGAAGCGTGCGACACCCCCAGCGCCGCCGACGGTGTAGTTGACCATACTTTGCCTCGCTTGTCAAGCGGGCGACCACTTTCGCCACGCCGACAACACCCCCACCCCACCCGGGGATGCACCCCCACGCCCGGGCTTGTGGTACAGTGTGACAGAATGTGGCCCACCCCGGTACGGAGCAAACCCATGACCCACAACCGCTTGGCCCCGCGCTGGCTTGCCGGCGTCCTGTGTTTGGCGCTAGCCGTTCAGGCGTTCGCCCAGCGCGGATCCCGCGAGGATGCCGCTTTCACCCAGACAATCGTGGACTCCATCAACGCCACGCTCGACGGCATTAACGACCCGATCGACTTTCCCGCCGCCAGGACCAAACTCCAGGCGACATTCGACCAAGTGATCGCATACGGCCCGCTGACGCCCAACGGCCCGCTGCGCAGCGCGGCGCTGGCCGTGCGGCTCGTGGATCACCTCCAGCATCAGGCGGCGGAGGATCGAGTAGAGACGCTGCGGTTCCTGCGGGCATCCCCGGGGCTGGCGTCGTCACTGGGGTTCTTGATCGAAGCGGAGGATGAAAGGCCCAGATTGTTCTTTGTCCTGTCCGGGCTGATGAAGCATCGCCGCGATCAACTGGAGGAGTTCGCGCCGCTGGTGGCCGCGATCTGCGTCGTGCATGACAAACCGACACCGCATCCTCGCTATGGCGGGGTTGGCGTCGAGCCGGTGTTGCTGTTCGATCACTTCGCAAAGAACGTCAAGGCGATGGAGTTTGATCCGCGGACGATGGCGCCGGAACTGGCGGTGTTTATCGTCGATGTCCCCGTGTCGATGCAGGAGATGCAGTGGGCGCTGGACAAGTACAAAGGCGACCGCATGATCGGGCGACATTATCACAGCGTGCCGTATGACATTGACCACTTCCGACTCAGCCGTCCGAAGAAAATCAAGCAACACCCTTATATTCTGCCGAACTTGCTTGTATACGGCGGGGTGTGTTCGGATCAGGCGTTCTTCGCGGAGCACATCGCCAAGGCCGTGGGCATTCCCTCGGTCTCCATATCAGGGCACGCGGGCGAGGTGGGTCACTGCTGGGTGGGCTATCTTGTCAAGTCGCGGCGCGGCGCGGAATGGAACTTCAAGGAAGGGTGCTACGACGACTTTGAAGATGTCCGCGGCAACGTGCTACATCCTCAAACGGGACGAGTGCTCAGTGATGGCGAGATCTCGCTGCTGGCGGATCTGGTGACGCGGTCGCGCGAAGAGCAGGAACTGGCCGTGGCGCTCACGGATGCAGTGAATCGGCTGTCGGAGGTCACTCGTGAGCGTCGCAGGTGGCCGCCGCCCGCCCCTGCGGAACTGCCCGGCGTACCCGCGCGCGGCACGGATTTGAAGGATCGACTCACGCTGCTCGAAGCCGCGATCAACGCCTCGCCTGCGAACCTCGGCGCGTGGCGTACGGCCGTGGCGCTCGCTGAAACGGGCGAATTCGACGCTGAGGCCAAGATGCGCTGGGCGCAAGCGCTCCAGCGCGTCAGCGGAAAGGACCATCCCGACTTCGCCTTTGCCATGCTCGTGCCGATGATTCGCAGCGAAGCGGATGTGGCCGAGCAGGATCGGTTGTGGAACTGGGCGTTTGGAACATTTCGCGCTCGCCCTGACCTGGCGGGCGCGATTCGACTCGAACAGGGTGCGATGTGGGAACGCGCGGGCAAACCCGCCGAAGCGTGGAGCAGGTATCAGGAGGTCATCACGCGGTACATCAATGACACGCCGGTGGTGCCCGATGCGCTGCTGACGTGTGAGCGACTGCTGCGCGAGCAAGGAAAGATGAACGACATCGTTCCGCTCTACGCCAACGCCTTCAAGCGCGTGCGCCCGGCCGGACGCATCGCGCCACAGTTCCGCGCAAGTACGAATTGGTACAGGATCGGGACTGAGTACATTCGTGTGCTGAAGGAAGTCGGCCGTGATCGCGAGGCGGACGCGGTGCATACACAATTGCATGCGTCGGAGGCGAGGTAGACTACCGCGATCGAGTGCCCGTCACATGGGATCCGCGGCCGTTTCGAACGCCTGATGACTTCGCCCGGATCTCCAACACTCGCACCAGCCCACCGCACCCACGAACAAGCATCGAAGTCGAAGCGACTTCGATGGCACGGGTGCCTGGCTGGGTTGAACTGGGGGGCCGCTCTCGATCACTTGCGGTCGGCGGCGTTGACGAAACGGCCGTGGCGGCGCTTGGAGTTGATGATCTTCCGGCCGTTTTTGGTCTTCATGCGTGCGCGGAAGCCGATGTTCCGCTTGCGTTTGATCTTGCTGATGCGATGTGGGTAGTGCATGGCCTGCTGCGCCTCGAACAAGTGAAAACACTGGTCCAGTGGCCCTTCGGGCCGTTGGGCTGGGAGTATAGGCCACTTCCGGGCGGGGCGGGAATGGCGTGGGGAGGATTTGGTGGACGGTGAAGATTGCTTTCGCGGCTCGCCGATGTATGCTCTTGGTAAGGGCATTGGCCCGGGGCGCCTGTGCTCGCCGGCCGTTGAGTCTCTCGTTGAGGCCGCGACCGCCGACGAGCAAGGGCGTCCATTCTGGATGTGTGCTGGCGAGGCCGTGGCGGTTGGCGCGATGGCATTGCCGACAGAATGGGGCGTTATGCAGGTGGAAAGCACGCTCGATGCGGTGCAGGCCGCGCTGGGCTACACGTTTCGCGATCAGGCGATGCTCGAACGCGCGCTGACGCACGCGTCGGTATCCGATACTCGCGTCGATTCCAACGAACGCCTGGAGTTTCTCGGCGATGCCGTGCTCGGGCTGATCGTGTCCGAGCGCGTCTATCACCGCTTCCCGGAATATCTCGAAGGCGAACTGACGAAGATCAAGTCCGCGGCCGTGTCTCGGCAGACGTGCGCCGAGATCGCGGCCGAACTTGGCCTTGATCGGGCAATGGTGCTGGGCAAGGGCCTGCGAACGCAGCATGAGATTCCATCCTCGCTGGCCGCGGCCGTGCTGGAGTCGATCATCGCGGCGATCTATCTCGATGGCGGATACAAGGCGTGTGAGGACTTTCTGGCGCCGCTGGTTGATCCGATCATCGAGCGTGCGGCCGAGTGCGGGCATCAGGAGAACTACAAGTCGGTGCTCCAGCGACATGCGCAGCAGGTGCTGGGCATCATGCCCGCGTACCGCGTGCTCGATGAGAAAGGCCCGGATCACCAGAAGTGCTTCAAGATCTGCGTGGAACTCAACGGCGATCGCTACGAACCCGCGTGGGGCCAGAGCAAGAAGCGCGCGGAGCAGATGGCGGCGCTCAACGCGCTGCATTCGCTGGGGCTGATCCGATCGCGGGAAGATGGAAGGTATCATGTGGTCGAAGTCGCGGAGCTCGAGTGAATCGCGCGATCGGGAACCCGACACGCACGGAATCGTGATTGGATCTGACCATGCCGCGAAGAGTGCCGACATGCTGGCAATGCGGGTATGAACTCGTCGGCTTGCAGGTGACGGACATGTGCCCGGAGTGCGGCACCGATGTCTGGTCCGCGCCGCCGGGATCCGAGTCTTCGCAGGCAGCGCAGACATCACTCGTGTGGGGTATCGTCTCGCTTGCTTGCTTCTTCATGTGCCTGGGTCCACTGGCCGGATTCGTCGCGATTCCCGCCATTGTCTATGGCAACAAGGCGCAGCGCGAAGTGCAGTCGCGATACCGCGATCGGCAGTCTCCGTCCGCGTCCAAGGCCGGACTCATCCTCGGCTGGATCACCGTCGGCCTGTCAATCGCGGTCGTGGCGTTTTACGTTCTGTTCTTTTTCGTCGGCGGCGCGATCCTCGGCGGCTTTGCCGGCGTGTGAGTCTTGCGGCAGCCCCGCCCCCAGATCCGTGACCTCGCAGCGTTACACTTCGAGATGCCCGATCTGACCGCTTCATTCCCTCGCGCGCTGGCTTCGCAGGTTCGCATGGCATCGCTCGGCCCGGCGCGGATTCCCGCCATGCTCGCGCATCCGGATTGGAAGACGCCCGCGCCCATCGTGATCTGGCTCCACGGCCGTACTGTTCGCAAGGAGATTGATCCGGGGCGCTACTTGCGGTGGATTCGTGCGGGGATTGCGGCGTGCGCGGTGGACCTGCCCGGGCATGGCGAGCGATTTGAGCCGGACATGCACACGCCAGCGCGGACGCTGGACCTGGTGGCCGGGGCGGTCGCGGAAGTCGATCACATCGTCGAAGCCCTGTCGGCGCGTGAATATGAAGGTGTGTTCGATCTGGATCGCATGGCCCTCGGCGGCATGTCGGCCGGCGGCATGGCGACGCTGAGGCGACTGTGTGATGCGCATGCGTTTGTGTGCGCGGCCGTGGAGGCCACGAGCGGGAATCTGGTGGACATGTATCGCGCGAGGGGGGGGGACGATCCCGGCCCACTGCCGCGCCACTCGCTGGAGAAGATCGCGCCGCTCGATCCGATGCAGCACATGGCCGGGTGGCGGCCGATCCCGCTGTTGGCGCTGCACACGCGTGCGGATCGGCTTGTGCCGGTTTCGGCGCAGGAGATGTTCATCGCGGCGCTGCGCGGGCACTACGCAGCGCGCGGCGCGGACCCGTCGATCATCGAGTTGGTAACGTGGGATGAAACCGGCGCGCCCGACGAACACGCAGGCTTCGGGCGTTTCGCCAACGACGCGAAGAATGTGCAGGTGGAGTTTTTGGCGAAGCACCTGCGAGCGAAGCCATGATCCTCGGCAACAATCCCTGGGTCTTCTGGTCGGTTGGGGCGTTGTGCTATGTGGTTTCGTTCCTGCTTGCGTTTCGGCGCAAGCCGCCAAGGGCGACCGACTGCTCCTGGTGTGGGTATGACTTGTCCGGAAACGACGCAAGCGACCTTTGCCCCGAGTGCGGCGCTGACGCGATCGACCGAAAGGCCCGTGCTGCACAAAGTCGCATGCGTCCCGCCCTGATCGGCGCGGCGATACCGATCGGCGTAAGCGTCTTGGTTTCGCTCGTGGCGTTGTTCATCTTCCTTGGCGGACCCGTCAGTATCCTCGCGATCCCATTGTTCGGCGCGTTTATCGTGGCCACCTACGTTCCGTGTGCTGTTGTGGCCGTGATCGCTGGTCATCGCAGCACGACTCCAGCGAAGCTCGCATCCATCGTCGCCATCGCTGGCGCCTTGGGCACAACGATCGTCACCTGCTGGCTGATGCATCTGGCTTTCGTGCAGCACCCAGATCCGCAAAGTGCGCTGATTATCGTTTTCCTGCCTGTCTGGTCGCCGGCGGGTGGCAGCATCCTGATGCTGATTGCGCTCGTGATCGTTCGCGCGATCGACTGGTGACGGAGCCAAGTTCACACGCTCGCCTCAGATGCGATCCCCCGTGACAGTCGCCACGATACGATGGAACCATGTATCCATCACGGATCAACCGGCGGTCCATCACGTCGCGGATGATCGTCGTCTTTTGCGTCGCGGCGCTGGCGCTCACCACGCTCACTGGCTTACTCCTGGCCGCCTATCCACACGTCGGCGGGTACGCCTTCACGAAAGTACGACCGGGACACAACTCTGTGACGAGAGCGCAAGGCAACCATGTGATTGTGCGCTCGCCTGACGGTGAGGTTCGCCACGCCCGTCCCTCGCACAGCTCGGATTGGCCAGACGGCCGCGGCGAAGTGCTTGGAACGGTGGGGTACGTCGTCAATGCGTCGATGACGGGCCATCCCAAGCCGTCGCTGATCCGGTGGACCCTGACTGTGCAGCATGTCCAGCCAGCGGAAGCTGGCCCTCCCGCAAACGATGCGCGAGCGTGGAATTCGATCGTCGTCGAGGCTGTGAGCAGGCTGCATCCCTTCCCCGAACTTGGCTCAGCACCAGCATCGCTGCGTGAGGGCGGTACAACCGGCGTCACCTTTCGTCCGCTCGTGTTCGCTTCCAACGCCGGGTATCGCCTGATTCACGCGCCGTGGTGGATCGGGATGTGCATCGCGACGGCGGCGATTGTGACCTACGTGTCGTGCGCTGCACGGATTCGCGCATTCCGCAGACTCGCTCGCAATCGGTGCTGGCGGTGCGGCTACGACAGAGCGGGAATATCCTTCGATTCGCCATGCCCGGAGTGCGGAAGCATGCAGCCACCAACATCTGACACGCGTCGAGAAGGATCGCGAGCATGAGCAGGCCCGTCATCGGCATTGATCTCGGCGGCACGAACATCCAGGCGGCGGTGGTCGATGCGCAGTGGCGCGTCGTTGGCCGTGCCCACCGGCGGACACGGCCCGAAGAGGGGCAGGACGCGGTGATCGGGCGGATCGCCGAATGCGTGCATGAGGCGTGCGGCGATGCGGGCGCGAAACTCACTGACATCGAAGCCATCGGCATCGGCGCGCCAGCGCCGGTCGATCGCGAGTCGGGCAAGATTCTGCGGGCGCCGAATCTCGGGTGGACGGATGTGCCGCTGGCGTGGCTGCTGCGCGAGCGGCTCGATCGGCCGGTGCAGATCGACAACGACGTTCGCGTGGCGACCCTGGGCGAACACCGCCTGGGCGCGGGGCGCGGGTGTGATGATCTCATCGGCATCTGGCTGGGCACGGGCATCGGGGGGGGGCTGATTCTCGGCGGGCGATTGCACGCGGGACCGGCCTTCACCGGCGGCGAAATCGGGCAAACGCTGCTCTTTCCCGGCGCGCCCAAAGGGCAACGATCGTTCGAGGATTTCTGCTCACGTCGGGCCGTGGTCGCACGCCTCGCCACGCGCATCCGCAGCGGCGAGCCATCGTCGATCACCATCGAAGACGCGGAGTCGCTCTCGACCGAACACCTCGCCGAGGCCGTCACGGCCGGCGACACGCTCGCCACGCACATCGTTGATGAAGCGGCGCACCTGATCGGCTACGTCGCGGCCAACGCGGTGACGCTGCTGGGCCTGGGGCGCGTCATCCTCGGCGGCGGCTTGAGCGAGGCTCTGGGCGAAGCGCTCATCACGCGCGTGCGACGATCCATCGAACAACACGCGTTTTATCGCACATGCCGTGAAGTTGACGTGCGACTGACGGGCCTGAGCAGCACGGCCGGGCTGCTGGGCGCGGCGATCATGGCGCGAGAGTCGGCGGGGCGGGTTGCATAGATGCCATAGGGCGCATAGGTCCTGTGCGACCTATGTGACCCATACGAAAAGGCCCGCGACCCACTTCACTTCGCACGTGAAGACCGCGTGTCGCGCGGAACGACCTGGAGCGTGTAATACGCCTGCGCGTGCAGAAGCGGCTCGCCCGCGACATCGCGCACGCCGGGCATGTGCAGTTCATGCACATAGCCCTCGCCCTTGCCATCGGGCCCCTGGCCGGCCCGCAACTCGGCCAGCGACAACTTCACCGTGCGCGGACCGAGTACATCGGCGCTGAGGATCTCGACATCCTTTGTGTCCATCTCGTCCGAGCCGTACTCGGGGTGATACTCGTACGTGTAGGAAATCATGCGGTACGACGCGAGGTTCCCCGCGGCGGCGGCGTCGATGTCGCGGGTGAACTCAAGCACAAAACCATCCGGCGCGGCCGTCATCTCAAGCACTTCAAAGGGAACCTCGCCGGTGAAGTCGATTCGCTGCACACCGTGGCGGCGACGACCGACGGAACCCCATCCGCGATCGGTCTGGCCGACGTACAGCCGGCCGTGCGCATCAAACACGAGACGATTGACGCCGCAGTCCAGCCCTTCGCGGAAGGGATAGCACGCGCCTTGATAGATGGTCGTGCCATCGGGCTGTTCGATCTTGTCGATCGTGGCGCGCATCACGCTCGCGAGCGTCTGGTCGCCGATGAACATCTGCCCCGTGAACGGGCCGAACTTGCCGCCGGTGTTGTCAACGACGATGTCGGCCGTGGATTGGCCCATTTTCTTGTATGGGAACCAGATGGTCGCGGGGAGTCTCGGTGGATTCGGCGAGTCCTTGGTCCAGCCCTCGCGCCAGCGCAGCGAGGCGGGATGTCCCGCCCACGAGCCGGGCGCGAGCCACGAGAGACGATTGGTGCCGACGAAGTCGCCCTGATTGTCAACGTAGAAGAACGACCCATCACGCCACATGCCGATGCCATTGGGCGAGCGCAGACCATCGCACACGGGAATCATCTCGCCCTCGGGCGTGATGCGCACGGCCCACCCGCGATACGGCGCGACGGACTTGCCCAGCGAGCCGCAGAAGCCGACGTTGAGCGTGACCCAGGCGTTGCCATCCGCGTCGAACTTCGGGCCAAACGCGAACTCGTGATAGTTGCCGCTGACACCCCAGGCGTCGCTGACGGTTTCGTATACATCCGCGCGATCGTCGCCCGTCACGTCGATCATGCGCGTCAGTTCGCCGCGCTGCACGCAGTACACGGCGCTCACCTCGCGCCCGTCGCGCACTTCGCGGCGCACGGCCAGACCCAGCGGTTCATGTAGACCCGATGCGAACAGCGTGTACGACGGCGAGAACGGCAGCGGCTCATCCGCGCCGCCGATGATCCACACTTCGCCGCGGCGCGTGCAGACGATCGGGCGACCATCGGGCATGACATCCATGCCGCCGACTTCGAGGACGATGTCGCGCGGGGCGGGGATGGTGATCGCGCGATAGTGCGCATCCTCGCGCGTCGGAAAGTCCGACGACAACTGATACTGAAGCATCGCGTCCATCCGAGAATCCATCGGCACGGTCGTGTTGATCTGATAGTCCCAGCCGCCACGGCCCTGCGTCACCTTGCACAGCAGGTGATTCACACCCGGCTCGAACACCAGCGTGAGACGGTGGGCATACGGATCAAGCCCGCGCGGCACATCGGCGTCGATCAGCAGCCGCCCATTGAGCCAGAAACGCAGGCCGTCATCGCTGCCCATCGTCACGGGGAGTTCGACCCGTTTGGTGACGGTGACGGTGCGATAGAGGTAGGCCGTGCCGAAGTCGTTGAGGCGATTGTCGGCATGAACCCGCAGATCGAGTTTGCGATTCTCGGCGATGCCGATGTCGGTCCACTTGATGTCGAGATTGTTGCGACCCTTGTGAACCAGCGCGAGGTTCGGGCCGGGACCGCCAGCGCGCATGGCCTCTAGTTCATGCTCGGGCGAATGCACGGCCGCGAGCGTGCCCGTGTCGCTGCCGGGAAATGGCGAGAGGATGTGCCACGGTCCCCACTGCATCTCCGGGCGATGCTGGATCACGTCGATCATTCGCTGTTCGGTGGCGCGGCGCGTGTCGAGTTTCTGGTACTCGAATGGCGCGAAGTCAATCTGCGCCACGCACCACGGCGACAGCACCAGGCTGAGAGCAAGTGCGACGAGGGTCGAACGAATGATGAGCGTCATGGTGTGACCTCGTGAGTAAGCGGCTACGGCGTGATGGTGATCGAAAATCGAACGGGTTTGCCGGCGTCGCGCGCCGTCACGCCGAGGAGTTGCATGGAATCCTGACCCGCGGCCTCGACGCGAGCGACGTTCTCGATCGCGGTGTTGCCCGTGGCGTGTGGGCCCGAGTTGACCCAGATGTCGGCGTCAGCGCCGGTGATGGTGAATGTGCGGAGGATCTGATCCGCGCCGGTGGGTTCAAAGCGCTCTTCGATGCGAACGCTTCCGCTGTCGTACATGAATGTCGGTACGCCCGCGGCATCGACGCTGTAACCGCGGAACTTCAGCCCGGCCTCTGTGCCGCCGCGCGTGGGCCAAGTCTCGGGGCGCTCGCCGATGATGATCGCCGGCCCGGGGGGGGCGATCCACGCCCGCGTGCCCTGCGCATCGGTGCTTTGCCCGCCGCGACCCGCCCAGGCGGCGCTCGCGTCGAGAAACGATCCACGCCACGCTTCGACAAGACGCACGTTCTCCGCATCGAAGGCGAAGTGTGTCCCCGCCGGATATCCCACGGCGATGCCACGGCTGCCGGCCGAACGAAGGAACGTGCGCAGAATGACCGGCCTCTCGCCGACGTGAACTGCGAACTCGTTCATGCGCGGCAGGCCGTCGGGCGGAGGGGCGTGTTCGCCGAGCGTGAAGTAGGCCCACATGGCGTCGGCCTGTTTGCGAGGATCGCCGCCAAGGACATCGGTGATGGCGCTGTGTCCGGTCATAAAGAACGCGGGCATGCGCGTGCCATCTTTGATGCGCCCGGGCGCCATCACATACCGAATCCACCAGTCGTAGCGAAGACGTTCGGCGAAGGCGTAAATATCCGGCCCCGGCGTGCCCGCGGGTGGGGCGGAGCCGACGACATGACATGAAATGCAGTTGAGACCTTCAACGCCGACAAGTCGCCGTCCCGCCTGCACAAGATCGCTGTTCACCACGGGATCGGGCGAATCGGTATCGGGCCAGACGCCCGCGGCCGCGGGGAAGATGTTCGGCGCGGCGCCCACGGCCGCAGCGCCAAACTGCGGCATGCGCGTGCGCATGAACGGTCGGGCGCGTCCGCCTTCGAGCATGATCTGTCGCAGCCAATGCGTCGTGAGTTTCGCGCCGACATCGGTGATGTCCGGCGGGAGTCGTCCTTCATCGCCGAGTTCGGCCTCTTCATCGCTGTGGAAGTAGGCGTTGATGGCCTGCGGCACGCCGCCGACGCCGCAACTTTCATGGCACGCACGGCACTCCATCACATCGAGCGTCAGCCGGCCCATGTCCACCGGCGCGGGCGATCGCGGGCGCGTCCCCCACTTCTTGATTTGTTCGATCGCGGCGGTGAGATCGGCGCGTTGTTCCGGCGTGAACGTGTATCGCGGCGTGCGCGTGTCGCGCTGGCTCATGCATCCGCGATCGGCTCGTAGTTCGCCCAGCGCTCGTGCCTTGAGCGTGGACTCCACGCGCCAGGCGTTCTCGGTGACGGTGTGGCAGGAGGCGCAGCCGCGCGCGGCGAAGGCCGTGCGCCCCGCCGCGATGCGCGATGGATCCACCTCAAACGCGGCCGTGCCGGCCGCCCCCCACTTGCCGACGAGATAGGTCGCCACCGCGTCCGCCTCGGCCTGCGTGAGATTGAACGAGGGCATCTGCCCCGAGGGATGCACGGCCACGGGGTCTTGCAGGAACGCCGAAAGCGAGGCCGGATGCCACTTCTGCGCGAGATTTCCATATGGCACGCGCGGCATGAACTCCGCCCCCCCCTCGAACGGCCCGTGACACGCCACGCAACCGACGCTGTGAAAGAGCCGCTGCCCAAGTTCATGCACGGCCGGCTCGGTCGCGGCGGCGGAGGTGTCCGGCGGCGGACTGACGTTCATGAGAAAGTGCAGGATCGCCTGTGCGGCGGCCTTGTCCTGCCTCGACTCGGTGAGCACGGTGGGCATCGGACCACCGGGCGCATGCTTCTGCGGATTCTCGATCCACGCGAGAATCCACGCGGGGTCAGCGCGGGAGCCGACGGCCGTCAGGTCCGGCCCGGCCAACGCCTTGGTCGCGCCCGCGCCGGCCTCGTGGCACGACACACAGCCCATCTGCGCGAGCAGAACGCGCCCGCGGTGTATCGCTAGCCCCGTCTGCGCATCGCGCACGCCAAAAGGGGGGGGCGAACACAGCGACACGGGAATCGGCTCGGGCATGAAGCCCGCATCGCCTTCGCCCTGCTTCTCCCACATCGGACGAAGGCGCGCCGGCTTGTCGCCGGCGCGTTCGAATCCGATGCGCACGGCCACATCGCCCGCGGGAAGATTGACCCACGCCGTTTCGCAGCGACCCGCCCCGGCGCTCAAGTCGGCCGTGGCGCTCACGGGGCGCGGCAGCGACGTCCCGGTGATGTTGATCTCGACCTTGCCGCCTTCGCCTTCGATGATGAAGCGATATGTGCCGGCATCGGGGATCTTGACGATGGCATTGAACGAGGCGGTCAGACCCGCCGCGGGGACGATGGGATGCACGGATTCCATCGGCATCAGCGCGAACGTGGGCGCGGATGCATGCGTGCGAATGACGCCGCCGTCAAAGGCACGGCCATCGACAGGGCCATATGTCGCCAGCCAGCCCGGACGCATCGGCTCGGGCGCGGCTGATGCGAATGCAACCGGCGTGAAGTCACCTTCGGCATCCATCGCCGGACGCGCGGTGAAACACACGAACGTCAAAGGAACAGCGGTGAGGAGCGCGACCGCGATGGCGGAGACGCGGGCGATGCCGCGAGGAGGGGGCGTGGAGCGCGATGTGCGATGTGATGGGCGATTGGAAGATGACGGAAGATCACTCGCTTGCGCTTCGTGCTCTGAAAGCGCTTCGTGCTCTGATGTGATGTGCATCATCGCGGCTCCTTCGCGGCCGTGGTCCAGCGGATGCCGGCGAGCAGGTGATCGATGAAACGCGCATCGCGCCAGACTTCGGGACGGTGGCCCAGCGCTGTGTAGAACACGCGCCCCTGCCCCGGCTCGCGCGTCCACGCGAGGGGATATTCACGGCCGGCCTCGGCCTTGGGCGTCTTGGGCGACAGCCGCAGCAGCACGTTCATGTCCGGGTTGAGCGATTTGAACTGATAGATCTCGTCGGCGAGATGGAACACCGGGCGCATCAGCGACATGTCCCGCACCGCGCTGCTCATGAACGGCGCGACGATGGGACTGCCCATGTCTTCAATCACGATCGGTACTTCCTCGTTCCAGGGGTGGCCGTCGAACGTGCCGCCGATGAGTTCGACGTAGGGTGCGTACTGCGAGAATGTGTCGGTGGCGCAGTGAATGCCGACGAATGCGCCGCCTTCGTGAATCCACGAGAGCAGCCGTTCGCGCATGTCGCCCATCGGCAGCGCGCCGGTCGTGAAGAACACCACAACGTCGGTGTTCGCAAGTCGCGCGGGCGTCAGTTCCGTCACGTCATTCGTCGCGTGAACCGTCAGCCAGTCGTGTTTGTCGCCCAGCGCGGCCATGATTTGCAGCGCCTCGGGAATCACTTCGTGGCGAAACCCGGCCGAATGCGTGCAGAAAAAGACCCGAACCTTGTCATCCACCGCCTCGCCGGCCCCGCCGCGATTCGCGCCGGAACGTGATGACAAGTCCCGCACTTGAATGTCGCGCCATCGCACCTCGTTGCCGGGATGGTGCCCCTGGAGCGCGATGTGCCCGCGAT
Organism: uncultured Phycisphaeraceae bacterium; assembly: GCA_964614515.1. GTDB lineage: Bacteria > Planctomycetota > Phycisphaerae > Phycisphaerales > UBA1924 > CAZTPJ01. The sequence continues at coordinate 70,288 of CAZTPJ010000002.1, forward strand.
CAAAGTTCGTCAGGTTCGCATCGACCATCTGCACGCCGTTGATCCACGTCTGAATGTGATCCCCCACCGCTCGCACGCGATAGTCAAACCACGCATTGTCGCGCGTGATCGGCCCGGCCTGCGCCTGCGGCCAGGCGCGGTCATAGATACAACCCGTGTAGTTCTTCCCATCGTGCTGATCGACCTGCGCTTCATATCCCGTCGGCCATGAGTCGCGGTTGCGCTCATTGGGAACTGTGCGGAAGTAAAACCCGGAGTTGCCGCGCGTGTTGACGCGAACCATCGCACGCATCTCAAAGTCCGTGAACTCCCGCTCGGTGAAAAGGTGCCCGGGACCATCGCGCCCGATCAGCGCCCCATCTTCCACCGTCCACTTGGTCGTGCCCGTGGCGAACCAACCTTCGGTGTCACGCCCGTTGAACACCGGCTCAAAGCCGCCCGGATCGGGGTCCGACGAAAGATCGCGGATCTTGATGTTGCGAAACTTCACGACCTGGCCGTGCTCCTGCATGGCGATGTACCCGGTGGGCACGCGATCGCGCAGCGGGTTGGGCCGATCGGGCGTGTGTGTATATCCGCGGTCGTCGAGTTTCTCGGCCTTGTGGATCACCTGGCCGTTGAGCGTGACATCAAGCGTGTCGCCCACGAGGCGGATGTGATACGTATTCCATTCCCCCGGGGGCTTGACGGCCATCGCCAGCGGGGCGATGGCGTTGTACACCGCACCGCAGTTGGTGGTGTTGGGCGACTGGCCGTGCGTGTCGAGGATCTGAATCTCCATCCCCGTGAACGCGGGGTCTCCGGTGGATGAACCGCGCAGACCCAGCCCCGAGTTCGCGCCGGGCGTGAGCATGAAGTCGATCGTGAGTTCAAAGTCGCGGTACATCCGCGTCGTCCGCAGCCACCCGCCGCGGTTGGGGCGTGTCACGATATTCCCATCTTCCACGGCCCAGGCCTGCGGGTTGCCCGTCGCGACCCAGCCGTCGAGCGTCTGGCCGTCGAAGAGCAGGGCGAATCCCCGCTCGGCTTCCTGCGTGGTGAGCATGTTGTGCTGCGCGACGGCGGGTGAACAACTCATCACCAGCCCGATCACGCACGCGGTGAGCATCCAAACCAAGGCGCTGAGAGACATGGTGCGCATCGACGTGGCTCCTGACGCCGCGCCCCGCACATAGGGAGTCGCGGCACGCGCAGTCTATCAGGTTCCGCCCCACGACGGCGGGATCAGGCCCGCACGGCGTTGCGATGATGCCGAACGACGGCCTTCGCCGCACCAGCATCCCATTCCACCGCCACCACGTCGATCCGCATCGGCGAGCGCTCCCACCCGTTGAGACGCGCCAGCGAGCGGGATATCGCCCCGAGACGCCGACGCTTGTCGGCATGCACGGCCTCCTCGGGGGCAATCACCGCCGAAGCCCCGGCCTGCCCCGCGTAACGCCGACGCGCCTTGACCTCCACGACCACGATCGTCTTGCCGTCCGGATCGCGACAGACGATGTCCGCCTCACCGGCCCGCACGCGAACGTTACGGCCGAGGATGCGATATCCACGCGCCTTGAGGTACTTTGCCGCGTGACGCTCGCCAAGCGGGCCAAGCGGATCACGACGCGACTTCCCGAATCTCCACACGGCGAGTCGTGCGAACATGGCCGAGAAACTGGAGCGTATGTGCACCACGGGCCATCTCCGCGTCAGCGTGCGGGGGGTGGGAGGAAGTGTTCAATCGCGTACTGCTTGAGGCGTGCGATGATCTCCTCTTCGTTGATCTCGTTGGCGCCGCGTTTGAGTTTGTTGATGAACCGCCAATGCTCTTCCTGATAGCGCTGGGTCAAGAGTTCCTGACGAATGACCGCCTGGGCCTCGTAATACGGAACTCGCCGCTGGTCGATGGAATCAAGCCAGAGCCAGACGCGCCAGCCGCCGACATCCTCGTGCGGCCCGGACCATGTGCCGGGCTTGAGAGCCTTGGCCGCCGCGTTGATCGTCGCATCCGTAAACAACACCGCATCCTCCCACTCCCCGGTGAATCGCACATCATGCACGCCGGCGGATGGCGCGCGATTGACCAGGCGTGCGGCCACCGCGGCGAACGAACCCCCACTCATTCCCTGTTCGAGCGCGCTGGTGACTTCCGCGATTCCCGCGGCATCCGAAGGCGGCACGCGAATCAGAAGGAACTTCGCCAGCGCCGGCGGGTTGAAACGTTCGTGCTGGCGTCGAAACTCGCGACGCACATCGGCATCGCTGACCTGCACGCGATTGCGAACCGCGTCCAGCCCGAACTGAACCAGCAGTTCTTCCTCACGCTGTCGGACCATTTGATCAAATGTCAGGCCCGTCGAATCGCTGAGTCGCTCATCGGCGAGAGACCGACTGCCGTAGTTGGCGCTTTGAAGGTCCTGCGCGGTGCGTCGGAGAAAGGCCGCGAGATTGGCCCGCTGAACCGGCGTGAGCGTGGCTCGCGCCTCGGCCACGATGAGGACGCCGCGGATCACCTCGGCGAGCCGGGTGCGGATTCGCTCATCGAGGGCCTTTTCCCATTGCTCGCGGCTCATCGTGCGGGCGTCAGCGCGAAGGCGCGTGGCCATGTCCGCGAAGAACTCCGACGCATAAATCGGCACGCCGTTGACCTCGCCGACCTTCGCGTCGATCAACACGGGCGCTGCGGACGCGACGGCATCTGGGCGGGGTTCGGGCGGACCCGCTTCGACCTGCAGATCAAGCGCCCCCATCTCGCCGAGGGTCGGACTAAAGCCCATCGAAGTGTTCAGCGGAGGGGCGACAGCACGGTGCGCTTCCCACGGCGCCTCGGTCGGGCCTCCGTCGGCCTCGCGGATGAACTGGCTGTCCCGGATATGCACCCCCCCCACGCCGACGCCTGACGACCCGCATCCCGCCAGCGCTACGGCCAGCGCGAACGCCGGCGCGACGCGAGCCCGCGCCGCCGACCATCCAAACCATGTTGTCCGTCGCATGTTTCGCACGGGTCGTGGACCTCCTGCGCTGGACGAAGGCTATCCATCGCGAAGGCGGCCCGCAAATCCGGTTGATCCGCACGGCCGACACGAGGCCTCGACGCTACAATCCCCACTCCAACAAGGATGCATCATGCCCGATCAAGAGGCCCCCAAACTCATCATCGACAGCGACTGGAAAGCCCAGGCCCAAGCCGAAAAGGAGCGCCTCTCGACCAGCGCCCCCGCGAGCGAGGCTCCCGGCACAGGCGGGGACCAGCAACCGCAGGCCTCGTTCATCGAGATCGTCCGCATGTTGACCTCGCAGGCGTTGCTTTATATGGGCGCCTTTCCGGACCCGGAAACGGGGCGCGCGGTGATCGCGCCGGAACTCGCGAAGTTCCATATTGACCTGCTCTCGATCCTCGAAGAAAAGACCAAGGGCAACTTGAGCGAAGAGGAGTCGCGGACGATCACACGCACAGTCCACGAACTGCGCCTCGAGTTTGTGGAACTATCCAAGGCCGTGGAGAAAGCGATCGCCGAGGGCAAGATCAAGCGTGCCCCGGCCGGGGCGGGTCCACCGGTCGGCCCGATCCAATAACCAGGGCTATCGCGCGGTCTGATTGGATCCGGAGGTGCGGGCGTCCCGCCCGGCTCCCTTGCGTGTCCGACGCGCGATGAATCATCCAGCAGTGCAGGCGTGAGCGATCTTGCGGTTGCCCTGATCCAATAACCGCGAAGCGACGGACTCCCCCGCCCCCACACTTGGTCATGACCTGCATCGAGTCGTGCGACCGATGCGGCCGACGCGATCGTTCCAGCCGCGCGATTCCCGCGCGAAGGTGAGGCTGACGCCTCACTCGCACGCGAGGGCCAACCGATGTTCCTTCGCCGGGCGGGGCATGCCCGTGGGGGGAGCGCTATGGACCAGCAGTCTGTGCGGAGGGAGCGGATCATCGCGGATGCGGTGCTGCTCGTGGGAACTTGTGCCATCGTGGTCTCGGCGTCGCTGCTGGGATTGGATGCGTTGCGACAGACGGTTCTCGGAATCCCGGCGGGAATCTGGGTCGTCGGCATCGTCTTCGCCGGACACCGAGCGGTTCGCCATTGCGGAAGCCTGATGAGACGCGCCGAAGAGCCGCCGCGCATCGGAACGCTCCGACTGGCTTCCATCGCGGACCCTGACGACGCATGGACACCAGACGCGATACCGACCGAAGGTCGACAGGATGGATCGGCCGTACATCGACTTGTCCCGGCCGTCGGGGCGCTGGGCGTTCGACTTCGCGGTCTCATCGGGCGCGAGCGTCCGCAGCGCCGCGAGGCGCAAGGAATCAAGCATGAGTCCCAGCGCACGCCCGATCGCCGGGCGAGCGGCGTCCTCCGCGTGGCCCTCGATCTGCCGCAGGATCAGGTCCGCGCGATCATGGAAGCGCCGGGCCTGGAAGACATCCAGTGGCTTCCGACCACCGGCGATTCCGGCACGGTTCCCGACGCCATCGTCGAGCGCGTACACGATGGCCGACTCGTCATCGTCACACCGCAGGATGATGAGCATCCCGCCGCGTGGCCGGACTGGTCGATGGCGCGGCCGTTGTCGTTCGCGACGGCCTTCCCGGTGCGCATCGACCCGGGCACGGTGACGATCGATGTCGGTTCGGAGTTGTCCACATCGGATGCGGAACTGGTGCGAGCGGCGGTGGACGCGGCGGCCGTGCTCTCACGCACGCCGGCGCGGCTGGCGAAGGACCATCCCGGACGCGGGCGTCGCGCTCGCCCGCGCATGGCGGATGAGAACGCGCTTGTCGAGTCGCGCCTGCGTCGCGTGATGCTTCGGTTGTGTCACCTTCTCTCGCGGGATGTGAGACAGGGTCGCGCGGCACGGGCGCATGTGCCCATCGCGCGCGCCTGCGCTGCGTGGCTGTGCACCAGCGATCTCGAGGTCGATCTGGACCTCCGCCGGGAGGGCGTCGAAGCCGCGTGCCAGGTGCTCGGGCGCGATGCGGAGAGCCTGTTGCGCGCCGCCGCGGTGCGCATCGCCGATGGCGATGATCAGGCGGCGATCGAGGCGCTGCGCGCGGCGATGCGTGCGATCCCGAGCGGCGCCATCGCGCCGTCGGATGACACCATGACGTATGTGCAGGCCGAGATCGACTTTGGTTCACGGCACGCCGATCTGTCGCTGGGACGCATCGCCTCGGGCCTCTGCATGATCGCGTCCGCCTCGGACGCCGCGCGCATCGACTTCCTGCGCGATGATCTGGCCGAGGACCTGCGCTATTCGCCCTGGCTCCTCGGGCGCGACGCCGACCAGCGCCTCGTCCTCGACGTGCTCGCCATGCTAGCCGCCGAACGCCAGCCGGCAACCCGAAGCGAAGCGGCCTAGGTCGCCCAATCTCGGCGTTCGACCCCGGTTGCGTCCCGCTTCGACCTCCGCTATCGTGCGCGGCATGAACACACCACACGGCCTCTCGCGCTGGCCGCTCGTTCTGACGATTCTGGTGTCGGCGATGGTCGCGACGGCCATCGCGGCGCAATCGCCGCAGGCCGCGGGCGAACAGATTGCCGCGCCCGCACATGACGTTGACACGGCCATCCGCGAACGCCTTTCGGCCGCGTTTACCGAGCAGGGCCTCGTCGGTCTCTCCGCGGGGATCGTGCGCGAGGGGCGTGTCACGGCGACGATCCACTTCGGCTTTGAAGACCGCGAGCGCGAGATCCCCTTGACGGATCGATCCATGATCCGCTGGGCATCCATCTCAAAACCCGTCACGGCCATCGCCGCCATGCAACTCGTTGAACAGGGCAAACTCAATCTGAATCGCGACATTCGCGCGTACCTGCCCGAGTTCCCCGACAAGCAGCACACGATCACGCCTCGCCACCTGCTCTGCCATCAGGGCGGCATCGTGCATTACACCAACGGCCCGGTGATCCGCACGCGACGAACGTATGACTCTCCCAATCCGTTTGAAGATGTCGTGCTTGCGCTCGATGCGTTCAAGGAGTCGCCGCTGGTGTGCGAGCCGGGGGAGAGGTATTCGTACACGACGCATGGGTACATGCTGCTTGCGGCCGTGGTGCAGCGCGCGGGCGAAGAGCCGTTCATCGAACAGGTACGAGCGAGGATCACCGATCTGCTTGAACTGACGACGCTTCAGCCGGACTATGAATGGCGGCCGGCGCAGCATCGCGCTGTCGGCTATCGCCGCACGGCCGCGGGCGAGATTCGCCCGAGCGGAAGCGATGATGTGTCGTGGAAACTCGGCGGCGGCGGGTTCATCTCGACGGTCGGCGACATGGCTGGCCTGGCCGCGGCGCTCGCGCGACGCGATCCTCAACTGCTCAGCGAAGAATCATTCGACGCGATGTGGACACCGCAGGCGACGCGCGAGGGCACGATGACGAGTTACGGCCTCGGGTTCACCGTCGGTCGTGTCCCCGGCACGGACCTGCTGATGATCGGCCACTCCGGCTCGCAGCAGAAAGCGCGAACGCACATGCTCGTCTCGCCGACCACGGGGGATGCGGTGGTGCTGATGTCGAACAGCGAGTGGGCGAGCCTGGCGGGGCTGGCACGGGGGATGTTGCAGGTGGTGGTTGAGGATTCGCTGGCGGCGACGCCGTAGTCGTGGCGCGGGGCGACACACGATGGGTCGAATGGGCCACATGCGTCCAATGTAACGCATGAGACGTATCCGACTCATCTGACCCATCGCAGCGAGTTCGCCCTCACGGCTCCTTCGCCGGCTCCGCGATGGCGTGGACCGCCCCGGTCAACCCCTTCACCACGCCCGCGAATCGCTCCGCGTCGATTGTGTCGATAGTGTCCGTCGCGCGGTGATAATGCGGACTGCGAAACTCGGCGGTATCGCTGATGATGACGGCCGGGGCGTCGAGCCAGATCAGAAACGGCGCATGATCCGACCGCAGGATGACCGGCAGCGCCACGGGCAGGAAGTCCGCGACGACGGTCTTGAGCCCCGGCGAGGCCGCGAGCATCTCGCGATTGAGTCGCTGGCTGAACTCGCGATGCTTTGCGATTCCCGCGATGCCGATGAAGTCCGCGACCGTCGGCGGGTCAAACACCCCCGGCACAGGCCGTAGCGGCGACCGCTGGCTGTCCGGCTCATCGCTGAAAAAACCGAGCATGTCCACGGCCGCCATGCCGATGATCTTCTCCTTCCCGGCATCCACGTCGGGTTTGATCGATCGCGCGTAGACGGTCGAACCGATCAACCCGACCTCTTCGAGGTTGAAGAACATCAGGCGCACCGTCCGCCGCATCGGTTTGTCGTGCAGGATGCGGGCCATTTCCAGCACGGCCGCGATGCCCGTGCCATTGTCATCCGCGCCGGGCGAACCCACGACCGCATCAAGATGACACCCGATGATGATGACCTCGCCGGGCAGGTCCGTTCCGGGCAGATCGACCCAGACATTGCGAAAGATCGGCGCGGGGGCATCGGGCTGTGTATCGGCGGGCGCTTCGGGTTGTGCATCGTTTGGCGCATCGGGTGGCTCTTCGACGTTCGGGCGGCGTGGACGGACACGCGGGTCATACCGCAATTGCTGCGTCCGCGGCTCGAGTCCGAGTTCGCGAAGGCGCGCGATCACAAGTTCCTCGGTGGCGACCAGGCCCGCCTGATCCTCGGCATCACCGCGCGCTGCACGGCGAGTCGGAATCTCGGCCAATGATGACATCAGGCGTGCAACCTGCACCTGCTCCGCAGGACGAACGGCCGGTTCATCATGCACGCGCCACAGCGCGGTGGTCGCCGTCGGCACTGCACACGCGAAGGCGATCACCACGGCCATGCGCTTCCATCGCGGGTTCATGTGCCCTCCCGTTCGCCGCCGAGACTGAGCCGATCTCGCGCGAGCATGGCCGCGCCGACCACGCCGGCGACCTCTTCGAGTTCGCTCGCGACGATCTTCACGCCGCGCAGCAGATCAGGAAAGACAAACCGCCGCACGCTTTCCTTCACGCGCTTGACCAGCGGCTGACCAAGCGATTCCGTCAGTCCCCCCCCCAGCACGACGCGCTCAAGCGAGAGCAGCGTCACGGCGTTGGCGATGGCGATGCCCAGCAGGTCGGCCGCGGAATCCACGACTTCAACCGTCAGCGGGTCATCGCGCTTATACGCCTCGGCGATGGCTTTGGAGCGAATATCGTCCAGGTCGCCCCCGCTGAATTCGACCAGCAGCGAGGGCTGATTCGAGCGGATCAATCGAACAAGGCGATCGACGATGGCCGTGCGCGAGCAGTTGTGCTCGAGCGATCGCGAACCGGGCGGGTGATTGGGCATGAGGATGGTGTGTCCGATTTCGCCGGCGGTGTTGTGCTTGCCGTAATAGAGTCGCCCATCGAGGATGAGCGCCCCGCCGATGCCGGTGCCGATCCAGACGCCGAGGATGTGCGTGTCGCCCTTTGCGGCGCCCGCGATGAACTCGCCGTAGAGCGCGACGTTGACATCATTGTCCACATACACGGGCACGCCGACGCGCTTTGACAACTCGTCGGCCAGGGCGACATCGTTCCAACGCAGGTTCACCGCTTCGATCACCACGCCATCCGCGCCGATCACGCCCGGCGCGCCGATGCCGACGCCTGCGATCGACGCACGATCCACGTTGGATTCAGCACACGCCGCCTCGACCGCGCCGGCCATTCGTTCCAGCACCGCCTCGAACCCTTCGCCGGCCTTGGTCTTTCGCTTGACCGACGCCAGCGCACGCCCATCGTGCGACACCACGCCCACTTGCATGTTGGTGCCCCCGAGGTCAATCCCGATCATGTGCCGCGCGGTCGTCATGGCGAATCTCCGCCCGGAGTGTAGAACGCTCCGGTCGCGATCACGACCCCACCGCCTATCATCCAGCCGTCCCACAACGCGGGACATGGGAGAATTCACCGTGACAACTCGACGCGATTGTGTCCTGCTGGGCGGCCTGCTGGGCGCCGTGACGATGACCTTCGCCGCGTGCGCGATCTATGTGCCCGTTGACGCGCAGCCGGGGGCGGCCGCCGCGAAACTGACCTATCCCGAGGCGCGACGCGAGGCCGTGGTGGATACATACCACGGCACGCAGGTCGCCGATCCGTACCGCTGGCTTGAGAATCCCGATGCGCCCGAATCGCGAACGTGGATCGACGCGCAGAACGCCATCACGCAGGCGTGGCTCGCCGAGGTGCCCCAGCGCGAGGAGATCAAGGAGCGTCTGACCGAACTGCTCAACTACGAACGCTTCACCGCGCCCTTCAACGAGGGCGGACGCTATTTCTACTCGCGTAACACAGGGCTTCAGAATCAGAACGTCCTCTATCTGGCCGACGGCCTCGATGCCGAGCCGCGCGAACTGATCGATCCCAACACGTTTTCGGCGGATGGGACCGTGGCCGTCTCAGGATACTCCGCGAGTCGTAGCGGCAAACTCATCTCGTACAACGTCTCCGATGGCGGCTCGGACTGGGTCAAGATCCGCGTGCGCAACGTCGAGACCGGCGAAGACCTGCCCGATGTCATCGAATGGGTCAAGGGCGGCGGCGCCGCGTGGACGGATGACTCCAAGGGCTTCTTCTACAGCCGATACCCGGCCGCGCCTCCAGGACAGGAACTTCAGGCCGCCAACGAACATCGCAAGGTGTATTACCACACGCTCGGCACGCCGCAGAGCGAGGATGAGTTGATCTATGAACGGCCGGACAAGCCGCGCTGGTCGCCGTTTGGCTTCCCCACCGAAGATGGACGGTATCTCATCATTGGCGTGTGGGAGGGCTTCGATCGCAATGCGTTGTTCTATCGCGATCTGAACGACGCGAGCGCGCCGGTGATCGAACTGCTTCCCGACTGGGATGCGCAGTACAGCTTCCTCGGCAACGAGGGCAGCGTGTTCTACATCATGACCACCAACGATGCTCCCAACTGGCGCATCATCGCCATCGACGTTGACAACCCCGCGAAGGAAAACTGGCGCGAAGTCGTCGCCGAAGCGACCGAGACGATCCAGAACGCGAGTTTCATCGGTGGTCGCCTCGTCCTCTCATACCTCCGCGACGCCAAGACCGTCGTCAAGGTCTTTGAGCCTTCCGGCGAGTTTGTTCGCGACGTGAACCTGCCGGGCATCGGCACGGCCTCGGGATTCGGCGGCCGTCAGGATGACCCCGAAACCTTCTACACCTTCACCGGCTTCACCGACCCCCCCACCATCTATCGCTACGACGTGGCCACCGGCGAATCGACGCTGTTTCGACGACCGGATGTCAAGTTTGACCCTGACGCCTATGAGACCAAGCAGGTCTTCTACACGAGCAAGGATGGCACGCGCGTGCCCATGTTCATCGTTCACAAGAAGGGCCTGAGCCTCACGGGCGACAACCCGACGCTGCTGTATGGCTATGGCGGGTTCAACATCTCGCTCACGCCGGGCTTCAGCACATCGCGCCTGATATGGATGGAAATGGGCGGGGTGTATGCCGTGCCGAACATCCGCGGCGGCGGCGAGTATGGCAAGGCCTGGCACTTTGCAGGAACAAAGACGACCAAGCAGAACGTGTTTGATGACTTCATCGCGGCCGCGGAGTGGCTCCAGGCCAATGGATACACGCGCCCGGATCGCCTGGCGATTCAGGGCGGGAGCAACGGCGGATTGCTTGTTGCGGCGTGCATGATTCAGCGTCCGAAACTCTTCGGCGCGGTGCTGTGCAGCGTCGGCGTGCTGGACATGCTCCGCTATCACACCTGGACCGTGGGCAAGGCGTGGGCCAGCGACTACGGCACGGTGGATGATCCGGCGGAGTTCCGCGCGCTGCTCGCCTATTCACCCTTGCACAACCTGAAGAAGGGCGAGTGCTACCCCGCCACGATGATCCTCACCGGCGATCACGACGATCGCGTGGTCCCCGCGCACTCGTTCAAGTTCGGCGCTGCGCTCCAGTACGCCCAGGGGTGTGACAATCCCACGCTCGTTCGGATCGAGACTCGTGCCGGCCACGGCGCGGGACGACCGCTGTGGATGACCATCGAGCAGATCGCCGATGAATACGCCTTCCTCATCCGTTCGCTGAAGATGAAGCCCGGCTCGTCCGTCGCCGATCAATGATCCGTGTCAGCCACGCTTCGAGCAGCACCTGACCAGCGAAACCCGGCCGTCCATCACCTTCGAGGACTTTCGTGAGCGATCCATCCCAGAAGCATCAGGACAAAGGCTCCGTGAAGGAGACGCTCATTTCGATCACGATCGCGCTGGTCGTCGCGTTCGTGTTTCGGGCGTTCGTGATCGAGGCGTTTGTGATTCCCACCGGCTCGATGGCGCCGACGCTGATGGGCCAGCACATGCGGTTCCGCTCGCCGCAGACGGGGTATGAGTGGCCGGTCAATCCGTGGCGCGATGTTCAACTGGCGAACGGCTCGTCCGCGCCCGCCCGCGTGCAGACGAACATCGAAGTGACAGACCCGATGAGCGGCGCATCGATCTCGCGCGACGCCGAGCCGCTGCGCAGCGGGGATCGCATCCTCGTCATCAAGTACCTCGCCGGCATCTTCGTGCCCCAGCGATTCGATTGCTTCGTCTTCAAGGCCCCGCACGAGCCGCAGATCAACTATATCAAACGACTCCTCGGCCTGCCCGGCGAGCAGATCGCGCTGATCGACGGCGACGTGTTCGTTCGCGACGCCGATCCCGCCGACGCCACCGCAAGCGCGGAGGATGTCTGGTCGCTGCCTGATTGGCGCATCGCGCGAAAGCCCGATCGCGTGCAGATGGCCGTGTGGCAGGACGTGTTTTCCAGCGAGTACCAGCCGCTGCAACCGGTGCGTGATGATCGCGCGTGGTTTCGGTCGCCGTGGGTCGGCGCGGACGGTTCGTGGCAGATTGACGGCCGTCGGTCGTATCGACTCGACGGTGGCGGGCGCGGCGTCCTGAAGTGGGATGCCGAGCGTTGGCCGATCGGCGATCGATACCCATACAACGAGACGGACAACGCCCGCGGGGCGCGACTGCGCTCCGCCGCACCGGGCGAGTTCACCCCCTTTCCCATCAACAACGCAACAATCGTCTTCCCGGTCGCGGATCTGCGAATGGCCGTGGGTGTGCAGCCCGAGCGCGACGGCGGCTTTGTCGCGGCGACCATTGAGGCGCGCGGACACGAGTTTCGCGGCGTGATCGAAGGCGAGACGTGCCGCGTGCAGATGCGGCCGATGCCCCGTGGCGAAGTTGACACGCCGTGGGTGACGCTCGGTCAGGGCGCCATCGCCCCACTTCGCGCCGGTCGCGTCACCAACATCGAGTTCTGGCATGTGGATCAGTCGCTGACGCTCCGAATCGACGGCTACATCGTCGCGCACGGCGAGTACAACTGGACGCCGCAGGAACGCATCGCCCATGCCACCTCGCGCAGCATCGAGTGGATGATGCGGGAAGAGGCCAGCACCGGCCGCAACGTCTTCGGCCAGACCCGGGTGTACGCGCCGGGCCTCGCCCGCCCGCGGTGGGAGTTCGACGTGGGCGCAGTCACGCTGCATCGCGTGAGCATCGCTCGCGATGTTCACTATCAACCGACCAACGCACGCGGCGATGTCCTGCTCGCGGCGCACCCCACACGCACCCCGCGCCTGACCTCCCGACGCGACGGCCCCGATGCGTTCGACCAGTTCTTCGCCTGCGGCGACAACAGCCCGGCCAGTTCGGACTCGCGCATGTGGGATGTCGTCGATCCGTGGGTCGGCCGTGACATCGACACGACCGTTGGCATCGTCCCGCAGCGGCTGGTCATCGGCAAGGCCTTTGGCGTGTATTTCCCGTCGCTGCTGCGCAGCCGTCCGGTGCCGATGGTCGATTTCGGCCGCGTGCGATGGATCTGGTGACGGCATTCAGTTCCGTCGCGCCGCGATCACACGCGGCAGACTCTCCACATCGCGAAGCACGCGAACATCGGTCAGCAGATCATTCGCCGCGGCCATCGCCGCCGTCTGGCTCGCCGTGGACGCCGCGACTTCGATCAGCAGCATCCCGCCGGTTCGCAGCAGCGCCGGCGCCTCCGCAAGCAGCGGGCGAACGAAATCAAGCCCATCCTTCCCGCCGCGCAGCGCCTGCGTCGGTTCGTGATCTTTCACATTGGCTTCGACCACGGCCCATTCGTTGTCCGGGATATACGGTGGATTGCTCACGATGGCGTCAACCCCGCGCAGACCCGCCACGGCCAGGTGGTCGCGCAGCGGCTCAAGCAGATCACCCCGCGCGAAGGTCACGCGGCTTTCCACGCGATGTCGCGCGGCATTGGCCTTCGCCACGGCCAGCGCTTCTTCCGAAACATCCGTCGCGATCAGCCTCGCCGCACGTAGTCGCACTGCCAGCGCGACCGCGATACACCCGCTGCCCGTGCAGATGTCGGCGATGAACAGGCCCTCGCCCGGAGCCTCAGCCGCAGGCCCGCTCGCCGCCTCGGCCGAGCGCTGGCTCTGGAGCAGATGTTCAACGATCGTCTCGGTGCTCGGGCGCGGAATCAGCACGCGCCGATCCACGGCGAAGGGCAACCCGAAGAACCAAGCCTCGCCCGTGAGATACTGAATCGGCTCGTGCGTCAGCGCCCGCGACACCAGCGCGCGAAGCGCCTCGCGCTCCTGCGCCGACGCCGGACGATCAACCTCCATGTACAGCCGAAGCCGTTCGCATCGCAACACATGTGACAGGAGAATCTCGGCCGACAATCGCGGCGAATCAATCCCGCGCTGCTCAAACGCCTCGGTCATCCACCCCAGCAGGCGTCGAGTCGTCCAAGATTGCTGATCCTGCGCTGGCTGCACGGGCAAGGTTAGCCGTGTGCAAACGGGCGGCGGGCACACCAACACGTAACCCCGAACTATGCCGGAATGCCCAGGCGGCTGCATCCTGTGAAGGGGTAAGACGGGTTTTCCGGCCGGACGCAACGCGGCGCGGGTTTTCCCGTATAATGTCCACAGGGGAATCCACCCCGCAAGGAGCATGACCATGAAGCAACTCGTCCTGATCATCGTCCTGATTGGCGCTGTCGCCGCGGGCGCTGTGGCGCTCAAGTACGCAGGCCCCGGCGGCAACAACTCGGGCACGGGTGGGAACGTGACGCTCACCGAGGGGGCCGTCATTCCCGCCGCGGAGTTTCGACTTGAGGACTATCGCGGCAAGGTTGTCGTAATGGACTTCTGGGCCACATGGTGCGGGCCGTGCAAATTGGCCATGCCCGGACTCCAGAAACTTCACGAAAAGTACAAGGACCGCGACGTGGTCGTCCTCGGCATGAACTGCTGGGAACGCGGGGACCCGGTCGGATACATGCGGAGCAACAACTTCACCTACGGTCTGGTCACCGGCGCGGACAACTTCGCGACGCAGTACGGCGTGCGCGGCATCCCGACGTTCGTCGTCATCGGGGTCGATGGATCCAAGATCCATCAGGCCTCGGGCTTCAGCGCGGAGAACGAGCACGCCCTCGAACAGGCCATCGCAGATCACCTTTCAGCAAACGGCAAGTAAACGTCGCGCCGCAACGCAACTCAAACGACGATCCGCCACGGCGGGTCGTCGTTGTTCTTTCACGACTCGGACTTCGAGATCGTCGCCCACACGCTTCGATATCGCTCCGCCATCGCCTCAAGCGCGGCTGGAATCACGCGGATCTGCCCCACCACCGTGATGAAGTTCACATCCCCGTTCCAGCGCGGCACGAGATGCGCATGCAGGTGTCCGGGCACGCCCGCCCCGGCCGCACGACCCTGATTCACGCCGATGTTGATCCCCTGCGGGTGCAGCGTTCGCTCCATGAGATCGGCCGCGAGATCGACCAGCGACCACAGGGCCGCGCGCTGGCTCGCGTCATAATCGACGAGCCGCGGGCGTGCTTCACCGAGGGCGACGAGCAAGTGCCCGTTGGCGTATGGATACTTGTTGAGCATCACCATGCCCACCGGCGTACGCACGATGACCAGGTTCCTCGCATCATCCGCGGGCGTGGCCCAGCATCGCGAGAGGAACGAATCATGACCATCGGCCGGCGCTGGTCCAGCCTCGGCCTCCAGATACTCCAGCCGCCACGGCGCATGGATCGCCGGGGGGCCGAGCGCGGGTTGTCGCGGAAAATCCGTCACGCACCATCGTAGAATCGACCATGCCATCACGCATCCCCATCGTCGGCGGAAACTGGAAGCAGAACACGAATCGCGCCACGGCCGTGCAACTGGCGCAGGATGTCGCGACGGGCCTTGCGAGCGTGCGTGGCGTCGAGGTGGCCGTGTTCCCCCCGTTTCCGTATCTTCTGGCCGTGGGCGAAGTACTTCGCAAGACCGGCAGCGCCGTTGCGCTCGGCGCGCAGGATGTCTATCACCAGCCCGATGGCGCGTACACCGGCGAGGTCTCCATCGCCATGCTCAAGGATTGCGGCGTCTCGATCGTCCTGACGGGTCACAGCGAACGCCGACATGTACTCCGCGAAATCGATGATCTGATCAATCGCAAGACGCAAGCCGTGCTGAGCGCTGGGCTTCGCTGCATCCTGTGCATTGGCGAGACGCTCGATCAGCGCCGCGCGGGTGAAACCGACGCGATCAACGAGACCCAGGTGCGCCTGGCGCTCGCGGGCGTGCCGAAGGATCACCTCGCGAACCTCATCATCGCGTACGAGCCTGTGTGGGCGATTGGTACGGGGCAGAACGCGACGCCCCACGATGCGCAGGCGGCCCACGCCTCGATTCGCGCCGTCATCGCCGATCTCTTCGGGTCGTCGATCGCCGCGGCGATTCGCATTCAGTACGGCGGCTCGGTCAAGAGCGCCAACGCGGCCGTGCTGCTCGCGGGCGCGGATGTCGATGGCGCCCTCGTCGGCGGCGCATCGCTGGATGCGGCGGAGTTCGCGTCGATCGTTCGTGCGGCGGGGACCAACGCATGAAGAGCCTGTGTGTGTTCTGCGGCGCTCGAATGGGAACGAACCCGCGCTATGCGGAGGCCGCGGCCGAAACCGGACGCATCATCGCCGAACTCGGCCTTCGACTCGTCTATGGCGGGGGCAACATCGGCCTGATGGGCATCATCGCCGATGCGGTGCTCGCGCACGACGGCCACATCACCGGCGTCATCCCCCGCTTCATGGTGGAGACAGAAAAGGCTCACCGAGGCGTCCGCGACATGCGCATCGTCAGCACGATGCACGAACGCAAAGCCATCCTCGCGGCCGAGTCAGACGCGCTCCTCGCCCTGCCCGGCGGCGTGGGCACGCTGGATGAGACGTTCGAGGCGATCACCTGGAATCAACTCGCCATCCAGCACAAGCCGGTGGGCTTCCTGAACGTCGAGGGCATCTACGACACGATCTGGGGTTTTCTCGAACGCGCATGTCGGGATGAACTCATCCCGCGCGGAACAATGGGGTTGCTGGCGATCGACGACGATCCACAGCGACTCGTGCAGCGATTGAGCCACTTGCGCCGATCCCTATAGAAGTTACACGCTCGTGGTGCAACCCCGATCGATGGCTAGTGTATGCTAAGATTCGAGGCTCGCAACACGTTCGTGCGTGCTATCGTTGGGCTGGAGCCTTGTCTAGAGGCGAAGGGCGCATGGAATGCGCAATCGAGTCCGATTGGGTGATTCCCTGGAGGTTTGGATCCATGAAACGAAAGACGCGAAACCGGCCGCGACGCAGCGGCTTCACGCTGATCGAAGTGATGATCGTGATCGGGATCATTCTCGCGCTGAGCGGCTTGATTGGTGTGGCGCTATTCGCACGGCGCGATGAGGCGAAGGTCAGCCTTGCAAAGACGGATCTCAACACGCTGCGGCAGGCGCTCGATCTGTTCCGGCTGGACTTTGAGCGCTGGCCGACGGAGGAGGAGGGTCTGGCCGTGCTGTGGGACAAGACGGTTCTCGACGCCGACGCCGAAGAGACGAAGTGGAAGTCGTATATGAAGAGTCCCATGCCCACCGACCGGTGGGGCAACGAGTGGGGCTATCGCGCCGAGAGCGAACTGGTCGAAGGCAGTTACGAGATCTGGTCATTCGGTCCCAACGGTGTCGAAGGCGATGAGGATGACATCAAGTGGCCGACGGAAGATGAAGAAACCGGCGAAGGCGGCATGAGCGGCGACAGGCCGTCGCCAGCGCTGTGAGTCCGTCGTGTGATGGATGTGCAGGTTGTTGCTTCTCGGGGTGAGTCGTGTGGCCTGAGGGGGTGCGCGGCGAACGAGGCTGACGGATGATCCCGACATGCGTGAAGGCGGTGAGCGGCATGTCGCGTGGATTCACGCTCATTGAGATTCTGATCGCCGCCGGGCTGGTGGTGATCCTCTCCGGCCTCGTGCTGCCGTCGGTGGTTGGTCGGCTTTCTCCAGAGCGCACGCAGCGTGCCGCGGGCGACATCGAATCCGCAGGCATGATCGCGCGAGCCGAGGCCCAGCAGGAAGGCCGGGCCGTGCTGCTCGCGGCCGTACGCGACACGGCCGGCGACTGGACGCTCATCACCGTGCAGGCCGGCGATGGTGAAGACGCTGCGGCCAACGTGCGCGGATGGCTGGATGCCGAGGCGGAGTTGGAGATCCCCGCGAAGCGCCGCGTGCTGGCGACGCTCCCTTCGGATTGCGACCTGCGATCCGCGGAACTCGATGACGCCGCGCACGATGAACTCGCGCGAGGAGAAATCGCGCGGCGACCGGAATCGACGCCGAATCGTGCGGCCCTGGCCGTGTTCCTGCCCGACGGCAGCGCGGTGGCCATCGGCGATGTTCGGCTCATCGGGCGTGACGGCGAACGACGGCCGGTGATGGTCAGCGAGTGGAACGGCGTGATCTCCATCGGATCGCCGATTCGCGATGATGTCGAGGAAGGGCCGCTGGCGTTCGGCGCGATGCTGGTCTTCGCGTGCGCGTGGCGCAGACAGCGCGGCAGCGTGCTGCTGGAGGTCATCGCGTCGATCGCGCTCATCGTCATGTGCGGCGTGACGATCCTGGGCGCCATCGGCCAGGCTTCGCACAGTTTCGATGTGATGCGCGAACGCTCAACCGCCGCCGACCTCACACGATCCGCCATGGCCAAACTCGAAGCGGGCATCGTCTCGACCACCAGCCTCGATGGTCCCGTCGAGCGATGGGAATTTCAGGAAGACTCAGGCGCTGAGGCGATGGGCGAGATGCCCTCGGCCGGTGGCACGGCCGCGATGGACGACACCGGCG
>CAZTPJ010000003.1:0-22932 GCA_964614515.1 uncultured Phycisphaeraceae bacterium
GGTCATGAGGAAGGAATGGGAGACGGGTACAGGCGAGACGCCCGTACCACCGCAGGGCCGGAGCCGCGCTACCACCCCAGAGCCGGGGCCGCGCTACCACCGCAGAGCCGGGGCCGCGCTATCGCCGCAGAGCCGGGGCCTCGCTACCACCGCAGAGCCGGGGCTGCGGCACGCGCCCTTCCCCCCCCGCCCCAACGCCCCGCCACGTCTCCTGTGAATCTCGCCCCCCACACACACTCCCACACACACACTCCCCCCTCCAAGTCTCCGTGTCTCCTGTGAACCCCGCACCCTCACTCGCCGAACAGCTGCGTCCGCGCGATCGTGCGGTAGATCTCGCACCGCTGCATCAACTCCGCGTGCGAACCCTGATCCACCACGCGGCCCGCATCGAGTACCACGATCCGGTCCGACGTCAGCACCGTGCTCAACCGATGCGCGACGATCAGGCACGTCCGCCCGGCCGCGAAATCCGTGATCGCCTCGGCGATGCGCGACTCCGAATCCGCGTCGATCATGCTCGTGGCCTCATCGAGGATCAGGATCGCCGGATCGCGCAGGATCGCCCGCGCGATCGCCAGTCGCTGCCGCTGCCCGCCGCTGAGCGTCAGGCCCTGCTCCCCCACCACCGTGTCGTAGCCGTGGGGCGCGGCGAGAATGAACTCCTCCGCGCGGGCCTTGCGCGCTGCCGCACGCACCTGCTCATCCGTGGCGCTGCCAAAGCCATAGATGATGTTCGAGCGGATCGTCCCGCGAAAGAGCACCGTCTCCTGCGGCACCACACCGATCTGACGACGAAGCGAACGAATGGAAAAGTCGCGGATGTCGTGGCCGTCGATCAGAATACGCCCGGAAGAAGACACAGCGAGACTTGGAGACTTGGAGGGGTCCACAGCGCTGGACTCGGACACAGCGAGACTTGGAGACCTGGAGGGGTCGGATGGGTGTGAGGCTTGTCCGCGCTCAGCGCCATCGTCACTCCGCGTTGATGCCGTGTCGCCATCTTTCTCGCCATCCTTCTCTCCACCATCCATCGCCCTCGCGCCATCCCCCCCCCCTCCCCCCACACCATCCCCCACACCTCCCCCCACACCACCCCCCCCTTTTCCCCCCCTCTTCTCTTCTCCATGCCCCCATGTCTCGCTGTGATCTCCCCCCCCCACGTCCGGATCGAACAGCCGCGGCACCAGGCCCAGCAGCGTCGTCTTGCCCGAGCCGTTGGGACCGACGAACGCCACACGCTCGCCGTGGCGGATCGTCAGGCTGATCCCCCGCAGCGCTGGCTCGCTGCTCCCCGGATAGGTGAACGTGATGCGGTCAAACTCGATGGACTCCGCATGCCGCGGCAGCGCGGGCAGGCGGTGGCCGTGGCCCGGTTCGAGCGGACGGCCGAGCAGTTCAACCAGTCGATCCGCCGCGGCCGCCGAGACCTGAATGTCCGCGACCAGGCCGCTCAGCGGCTTGAGCGAGGCCCCGGCGGCAAAGAGCGCCGCCAGCGCGAGCAGCACGCGCTCGGCCTCCATCACGCCCTGAATGATCTGGTTCGCCGCGATCACGCTGAGCATCCCCAGCACCAGGATCGACAGGACTTCAACCAGCGGACTGGCCAGGGCGCGGGCCGTGCGCACCTTCATCATCTGGCCCATGACATCCTTGTTGATCCGATGGAACCGCCCGCTCTCATAGCGCTCCGCGCCATGCACCTTGACCACGCGCAGGCCCTGCATCGCCTCGTTGGCCGCGCTGTAGAGCAGGGCGGTGGAGGCCAGGGCCTTTTTGCTCGCGCGGCGGATGCGCTTGCCCAGGCGGCGGATCACCACCCCCAGCAGCAGCGCCACGGGGATGGACACCAGCGTCAGTCGCCATTCGATGATGAGCGCGGCGACAAACGCGGCCGTGCCCTTGGTCGCCTGACCCATCGCCTTCGAGAGCAGGGCGCTGAAACCGGCCTCGAGCGTGCCCGTGTCGCCGACGATGCGCGAGATCATGTCCGCGCTGCCCGAGCGCACGACATCCTTGAGCGGGAGTTTGATCACGCGATGGAAGACATCGTGGCGGATGCGCGCGGTGGTGCGCTGCACGATCGTCAGCGAGAGATACGCATGCAGAAACGTGGCCGTGCCCGACAGCAGCGTCAGCAGACCCAGCGCGATCACGATCCAGAAGACCGCGTTGGATGGGCCCGCGGGCAGGGCGTCGATCCACGCCTCGGGGATGATCCCGCCGATGCGGGCATTGAGCCGCCCCACCAGGACCGGCAGGTCATCGGCCACCTCGGGGCGCAGAATGTTGCGCAAGACCGGCTCGGCCGCGACCAGACCCGTGCCCAGACTCCCCGCGGAAAAGAACGACAGCGCGATCGCCCCCGCCAGCGCAGCCTTGTAGCGCAACAGTCGGCGGGCGAGTTTCCAGAACGCGTTCATGCGGGCATCTCGAAGCCACGACATTAGGCGGGGGGCGTGCATCAGGTGAAGGGTCAGGGCAACCGCACGATCGCTCGCGACTGCGCTGCTGGAGGGTCCATCGCGCATCGGACACGCAAGGGAGGCGGGCGAGACGCCCGCCCCACCAGATCCAATTGGACGAGGCGGGCGAGACGCCCGCCCCACCGGATTCAATTGGACGTTGCGGTTGCCCCGGGTGAAGGGTGTCGCCCGCGTGGCGCGGGCGCACGTTCGCCTATCGTTGACGCTTCCGGACTCTGGCATGACTCGTCCGCAGGTTGTCGTCATCATTCCGTGCTACAACCACGGCGCGTTCGTGGGCGACGCCGTGGCGTCATGCCATGCGCAGCGCGATGCGGATGTACGCATCATCATCATCAACGACGGCTCCGATGATGGGTTCACCCCCGCCGCGTGCGATGTCCTCGCCGGTGAACGCGTGCGCGTGATTCATCAGG
The DNA here is from genome assembly GCA_964614515.1 of uncultured Phycisphaeraceae bacterium. Taxonomy (GTDB): domain Bacteria; phylum Planctomycetota; class Phycisphaerae; order Phycisphaerales; family UBA1924; genus CAZTPJ01. The sequence continues at coordinate 2,903 of CAZTPJ010000003.1, forward strand.
ACAATCGCGGCCTGCCCGCGGCCCGCAATCGCGGCCTGCGCGAGTCCGAATCCGAGTTTGTGGTCTTTCTCGACGCCGATGACTGGCTGGAGCCGACGTTCATCTCGCGCCTGCATGGCGAACTCGCCGCCGCGCGGGCGGGGCCTGAGGGTGACCATGTCTCGCACGCCTATTGCCAGGAGCGACTGGTGGAACTCGGCACGGGCATCTGGCGCGTGCCGCCGTGGGATCCGCTCCTGCTGATGATCACCAACCTGCATCCGGTGACCACGCTGGTGCGGCGAGAGTGCCTCGAAGCCGTGGGCGGGTTTGATGAGACCATGCGGGGGGGGTATGAGGACTGGGACCTGTGGCTCAAGTTCGCCCAGCGCGGGTGGCGGGGCGTGCGCATCGCCGAACCGCTCTTTGTCTGGCGACGACACAGCCACACGACCATGGTGATGGAGGTGATCCACAACCACGAGGCGTTGTACAGGGGGCTGATGTCGCGCCACGCGGCCATGTACGCCGCGCATCGGGCGGATCTGCTGGCGCGGATGAACTCGCTGATGCGCAGGTTTGATGCGAACTGGCTCGATGAGATGCGCACGCCGATCAATCTCGCGGCCCTGCGCGAGGCCCCGGCGATGTATGAATCCATGTTCGCCGTGCGGTTGCAGAGGCGATTGGAACGGGTGCGCGGGCCGCTGGGCGCAGCCTCGCGCGCCATGCTGCGACTTACCGATCGCCTCATCCCCCGCCCGGGCGTGAAGCACCCGCCCAGCGCTGTGGAACACGCCGCCCCATGAACTGCCGACGCTTCCATCCCGACGCGGCAGACCACGGCGGCGATGCGCTCCCTTGCGCAAATCCGCCCTCAGCGCGGATCGTGATTCCGTGTTACAACTACGGCCGGTTTGTGCGCAGCGCTGTGCGATCCGCCCTGGCGCAGGTCGACGCCCGCGTCGAGATCGTCGTCGTCGATGATGGTTCCAACGATGGCACGAGCGCGGCCGCGTGCGATGCCTGCCGCGGCGAACGCGTCACCGTCATGCATCAGAAGAACGCGGGCCTGTCGGCGGCGCGAAACCGCGGCGCGGCCGGCGCGGCCACCGAATACCTCGTGTTTCTCGATGCCGATGATCTGCTCGAGCCGACGTTCGTGCGTGAACTCGCGGCCGTGCTGCCCGCGCGGGGGCATGCGGGGTTTGATCCGGCGATCTCGCACGCGTATTGCCAGCAGCGATGGATCGGCCTGACCGAGGGCGTCTGGCATGTCCCCGCGTGGGATCCGCTGCTGATCATGGCGACGAACATCCACGGCCCGACGACGCTGATTCGCCGCGAGGCGTTTGAGGCCGTGGGCGGCTTTGATGAAACCATGCGGCAGGGGTATGAAGACTGGGACCTGTGGCTGAAGTTCGCGGAGCGCTCGATGCGCGCGGTGCGCGTGGCCCGGCCGCTGTATGTCTGGCGTCGCCACAGTTCCACGACGATGATCACCGAGTCGTGGAAGGTGCATGATTCGCTGTATCGAACGCTGATGGAGAACCATCGCGAGTTGTTCGAACGTCACGGCGATGACCTGGCCGTGTGGATGAACACGTTCCTGCGTCGGCACGACCTGAACTGGCTGGATGAGACGGGGTATCCGCGCGAGTTGCAGTATTTGTGGTCGCGGCGGGATGCGTATGAGGCGATGGTCTGCGTGCGTCTGCACCACGCGCTGCACCGGGCGGTCCGGGCGATGCCCGGGCCGCTGGCCCGCGGGGCGAGGCTGGTTTTGACCAGCCTCAAGCGCGCCATGGCCGGGCGGAAGGCCGGGTAGCCGGGAGGGATCATCGTCCCTCAGGCGCGATCCAACCCCGCTGCTGCGCTGCAATCGCGGTTTCATGGTCACCTGTTCGCAGTTCGTTTGCATGACGGCGCGAGTTGTGGAATTTGCGTCCGGTGGCTTGCATGGGAAGGCGCAGATCTGGTATGCTCACATGCGGCCGCGTCCGGGCGGCGGGTGGAGACAACCACCGCACGGTCGATAGATGGCGGCCACATTGCGTGTGGTTGTGCAATCGTGCCGCGTCTGCGGCAACTCATACAGGAGGGCAGTCATGGAGGCGTTACGAGCGACGTTGTTTCGATTGACCCATCACGTGAGATTGATCGGCGTGCTGCTGGTGGCGTGTGCCGTGGCCAGCGCAGCGCATGCGCAGCCCCTGCCTCCGACCAATGTCCAGGCGACCAACGGCACATCCTGCGATCGCATCACGATCACGTGGGATGCGTCGGTCGGCGCGACCTCATACACCGTCTGGCGGAGCACGATCAACAACCCAGGCTCCGCCGCGCAGATCGGCTCGACGGTCGCGCTGATCTTCAACGACAACACGGCCGTGCCCCTGACAACGTACTGGTACTGGGTGCGGGCGGTCAACTCGTCGAACCAGAGCAGCGGCTTCAGCGATCCCGCCTCCGGGTTCCGCAATCAGATCCCCGTCGCGCCAAGCGGCGTGAGCGCGACGGACGATCAGTTTTGCGACCGCGTTCGCATCACCTGGAACGCCGTGCTCAGCGCCGATTCCTACGACGTGCTGCGCAACACCACCAACACGCCGGGGACCGCCGTCTCCATCGGCACGACGGCGAGCACCAGTCTCGACGACCTCAATGCGCTGCCGAACACGACGTACTGGTACTGGGTGCGGGCCCGCAATGCGTGCGGCGTCAGCGTGTTGTCAAACAGCGATTCCGGACGCGCCCGAGGCCTGCCCCCGCAGGTCACGGGTGTGCAGGCCTCCGATGGCACCGTGTGCGACTGGGTCACGGTCACCTGGAACACCATCACCGGCGTGACGTCATACAACATCTTCCGCAACACGACGAGCAACTTTTCGACCGCGACGCAGATCGGTTCAACCGTCGCGCCGCCGTTTGACGATCTCGCCGCGGCCCCCGGCGTGACATACTGGTACTGGGTTCAGGCCGTGGATCCGTGCGGCGTCGGCCCGCCTTCGACGGCCAACACCGGGTTCCGCCCATCGACGCCGCGGCCGCCGTCCAATGTGCAAGCCTCCGACGGCACATCGTGCGCGAGTGTCACCGTCACCTGGGACGCCGCCCCGAGCGCCATCGCCTATGCCGTGTGGCGTAACACGTCGAACACGCCATCGACGGCCACGCGGCTGATCATCCTGTCCGTCACACAGTACAACGATGAGAGCGCCCTGCCCGGCGTGCAATACTGGTACTGGGTCGAGTCGTTTACGTTCTGCGGAAACAGTGACTTCAGCGCGCCCGACACGGGCCATCGTGCTTCGCTTCCCGCCGCGCCGCAGAACGTCAGCGCCACCGACGGCGCAAGTTGCGATGGCGTGGAGATCTCGTGGTCGGCCGTGACCGGGGCAACAAACTACATTGTGCGACGAGCGACGAGTTCGGATCCCTCAACGGGCATGACGGTCGGCTCGACGCCCGGCACGACATGGCACGATGACACGGCCTCGCAGGGTCTCACATACTGGTACTGGGTCACCGCGCAATCCGCGTGCGGACAAAGCCCGCGCGGCGGACCGGACACGGGCCATGCCCTCCACTGCCCGCAAGGCTTGTATGCGAACTTTGAATCGCCCGACTACAGCGGTTCAGCGATAGGCACGCCGCTGACGGGCCAGCAGACGTGGATCAATCCGATCCCCGCCGGCGCGGACATGCACGTGTACATGCAGGCCGGCAATGCCTTGAACATCCCCGCCAATCCTGTCGGCGGCGGACAGATCCTCGCAGGCCGTCGCGCCGGGCCGGGACTCAGCGCCCGCGCAGCGCGAGACTTCCACATCACCGGCCCCGCGCAATGGACCGTCGCCATCGACATGCTCGGCATGTTCGATGGCACGCTTCCCGCGCTGGAGGACCTCGGCAACGTCGGCTTGAGCAATCATCGAAACGCCCGCGGGTTCCGCGCGCGGCTGGTCTGGGATGATCCAAATACCGCCGAGTCGTACTCGATCATCTATGACGTGTTTGATGCATCAGGCACCGAAGTCGCCGTCTCGCCGGGACCGGAGTTTGAGCAGCTCGAGGCCGGAACGTGGTACCGCCTGACCACGGCCATCGACTACGCGACGAATCAGATCACGGCCGTGGCGATCACGGATCTTGAAACCTTCACCCACGCGATCGTCAGCCCGCCGGACTGGTACATGCTCGGCGGTTCATCGCCCTCAGGCCCGCGTGCGTCAACGTTCTTCATCGCCACGACCGGCGGCTCAGGGAAGGTCAGCGGTGAGGGCAACATCACGGCCTGGGACAACGCGGTGGCGATCCCGACGGAGTTCGAGGCCGGGTTTGAACCCACGCTCTATGCCGGCACGCCGACGGGTGTGACGCTGACCGGGCAGAACTTCTGGGTTCGCGATCAGCCCGGCGATCGTGACCATCGCGCCTTGACCTACACACAGAATGCGCTGGGCATTGTGGACAATCCCGTCGGCGGGACGCAGTTCGCGGCCGGACGATCCGAAGCGAACAACAACCGCGCGCGTGCCGCGCATGTGGTTGATCTTGGCGCTTCGGATCGGTGGGAGTTTTCATTCGACGTGACGCCGAAGTATGACGCGATCTTCCCGGTGGCGCCGGCGAACATCGGCTTTTTCGCCGCGAATCGCGTGGCCGGCGAACAGGGCGTGCGCGTTGACTTCTGGTGGCAGGATCCGGCCGAGCCCGGCTCGTGGCGCATCCTCGTGCGCAGTTTCGATGAGAACAACGCCCAGCGCATCGTCTCGCCAGGACCGGCGTGGGCCAACCTCACCGCGAATCGCTGGTATCGCATCACCATTCGCAAGGACTTCGGCCAGAACCTCATCACCTCGCTGACGCTGCGCGATCTGAACACCGGCGCACAGAACGTCATTGAGCCGACAGGTTGGTACATGTTCGGCGGCGCCGCCGCAGGAACGCCGCGCGGCACGGCCGTGCGATTCGCCGCCATCGGCGACGGAGGACCAAGTTCAACCGAAGGCAACGTCTTGGCGTTCGACAACGTGGGCGTGCGGCCCTTGGCCGGGTGCTATCCCGACTGCGACCCGTCCACGGGCGTGGGCGTGCTGGACATCTTCGACTTCCTGTGTTTCCAGAATCGATTCGTGAACATGGACCCGTATGCGTGCGACTGCGATGAGACCACCGGCACGGGTGTCTGTGACATCTTCGACTTCCTGTGCTTCCAGAACGCGTTCGTCGGCGGATGCCTGTAGCGACGCGAAGCCTTCCTTGAACACCCGACACCCCGGCCGGCCGGGGTGTCGGGTTTTTCTGCGCCGGGCCGGCAGTGGTCGCCGGTTGCCGCCAACGCCAACGGGCGTCGCCCGATGAGGTTTACCCTGCGTCGGACCCCGCCTACCCTCCATGCCACGGTTCACGCATCCAACCACTCACGCATCCAACCACGCATCCGCCACAGGCGGGAGTGCCCACCCATGAAGAACGACACCCATCCCAAGTATTACCCCTGCAAGGTCTTCCACAACGGCGAAGTCGTGATGGAATGCGGCGCCACCGTCCCCGAACTCCACGTCGAAGTCTGGTCCGGCTCGCACCCGTTCTTCACGGGCAAGCAGGCGTTCGTCGATGCGGCCGGGCGCGTCGAGAAGTTCCAGCGGAAGTTTCAAGGGAACTACTTCAAGGACAAGAAGAAGAAGTAGGCTGCGACTGGTTTCGATTGCGCTGGGCGTACGATTCTCCTACTGATGTCAGACGTCTGCTTGAGCTGCGGGTACAGCCTCAGCGGGCTTCCGGTTCGCGAGAGAGTCGTTGTCTGTCCTGAGTGCGGTGAGAGAAACGATCCGCTCAGGCCGGTTCGACGCGGATCGCGGTATGCACTTCCGCTGCTTTGGATCGTCAATTTCGTCCCCATCTTCGTGCTGGGAGCGGGCTTCGCCACGGTAGAAATCTCGTTCGGGCCGGAGTGGCTTGGGCGTGTCATTTTCTACTCGTTCTTTGGGCATGTGGCCTTCACGCCCGCACTCAGCACGCTCTTCTATGCGAGTTCGCAGTTGAAGTGGCGGCGGTTCACGATCTGGCAGGCCGTGGGGACGGTCGTGACGCTGTATCTGCTTGTGGGAGTCATCTCTCTGGTTGTCGCCGCCGTGGTGATCCCCGTGGTCATTGACCGCACCGGGTTTTGAGTGAAGCGATGATCGGGCGAGCGAAGTGATGTTCAATCGCGGCATGCCGCAGCCACGGTTCACTGCGTTGCCACCGCAAGCCCGGTACACACCGACGCACCGATCGCGCCATCATGGCCATCCAGAGCGATGGCCACGGCACCCGGCTACGCCATCATGTGAGCGATGCGGCGTCGCTTATCCCTTGAAGCGCGTCCGATTCTTCCACCAGAACCAGATCTCGGCGAACATCCCCGGCTGACGCATCACATTGAACCCGCCCGACACCCCTTTGGGCATCTCGTCGCGTCCCGCCTGTGCTTTGGCGTTTTTCGCCAGCGTTTCGCCAAGCCGAGTTCGCGGGTCACCCTTTCGGCCGCTGTACTTCTCGTAAAGCCGTTGATCGATGGTCATGGCGTCTCCTTTCGGTCGAAGAGTTTACTTGGAGTCCCCACGAAATGCAATGGAGACCCTGGCCTGAGTGGCTGGCACGCGGCTTACCGGACGCGTGAACACTTGGGCTGCGAGGGATTGATCTAGCGTAAACTCCTGTCTTCATCCAATCATCCGGCTCAATGGATGAATGCCTATACTCACACCGCCATGCCATCCCCATTCCTTCGCGAACTCGCCCGACGCGTCCTGGTCTTTGACGGCGCGATGGGCACATCCATCTATGCCCGCGACCTGTCCGTCGAGGGAGACTACTGCGGGTGTGAGAACTGCACGGACATTCTGGTTCGCACACGGCCGGACGTGATTCAGGAGATTCATGAGTCGTTCCTCGCGGCCGGGGCGGATGTGGTTGAGACGGACACGTTCGGGGCGAACCTGCTGGTGCTGGCGGAGTTTGACATCGAAGGCGAGTGCTTCGCGTTGAACAAGCGTGCGGCCGAGATCGCGCGGGCGGCGTGTGAGAAGTTTTCGACGAAGGATCGGCCGCGTTTTGTGGCCGGGTCGATGGGGCCGGGGACGAAACTCGTGACGCTGGGGAATACGGACTGGCCGACGATGCTGGCGAGTTATCGCGAGCAGGCGCGTGGGCTGATCGCGGGTGGGGCGGACGCGTTCATCATCGAGACGTGTCAGGACTTGCTGCAAGTCAAGTGCGCGATCAATGCGTGTCTGGAGGCGATGCGCGAGGGCGGGCGCGGGCCGGAAGACTTGCCGATTCTCGTGTCGGTGACGATCGAGACGACGGGGACGATGCTGCTTGGGACGCAGATCGAGGCGGCGGCGTGTGCGCTCGCGGGGTATCCGATCGCATCGCTCGGATTGAACTGCGCGACGGGGCCGGTCGAGATGGGTGAGCATGTGCAGTGGCTCGCACGGCACTGGGATCGGGCCGTGAGCGTGATTCCCAACGCGGGCCTGCCGGTCTTGGTGGATGGGCGGACGGAGTATCCGCTACGGCCGGGGCCGTTTGTGGAGTCGATGCGGAAGTTTGTTGAGCGTGATGGCGTGGGGATTGTGGGTGGGTGTTGTGGGACCACGCCGGAACACATCAGGTTGTTGGCGGAGATGGTGGAAGAGGTGAGGAGGGGGGGGGCCGTGCGTCGAGAGGCGGGCGGGACGCCCGCCCCACCGAATCCAGGACTGAGGAAGGCGGGCGGGACGCCCGCCCCACCAGAGCCGGGCACAGGCGGGACGCCCGTGCCACCGGGTCTTGCGCCCGTGCCACCGGGACAGATGAAGGAAGCACCCGCGCCGGGGTGTACATCGTTGTATTCGGTCGTCGAGTATCGGCAGGACAACTCGTTTCTGATCGTCGGCGAACGGATGAACGCGTCGGGGAGCAAGAAGTTCAAGCAGTTGCTCGAGGCGGAGGACTTTGACGGCATCGTGTCGATGGCCCGCGAGCAGATTCGCCACGATGGGGCGCATGTGCTTGATCTGAACGTGGATTATGCGGGGCGCGACAACGCGGCCGACATGGCCGAGATTGTTCAGCGCGTGGTGCGTCAGGTTGACGGCCCGCTGATGATCGACTCGACGCAGATCGCGACGATCGAGGCCGGGCTGATGCACGCCCCGGGCAAGTGCATCATCAACTCGGCCAACTTCGAAGATGGCGAAGAGAAGTTCGACGCGATCTGTGTCCTGGCGAAGCGGTATGGCGCGGCCGTCATCATCGGAAGCATTGATGAAGACAAGGAAGCGGCGATGGCCCGCACGGCCGTGCGCAAGGTCGCCATCGCGCAGCGGGGGCTTGAGCGTGCGGTGCGCGTGCATGGGCTTGATGCGGCGGACATCTTCTTTGATCCGCTTGTGCTGCCGATCTCCACGGGGATGGACAGCGATCGCCGCAGCGCGCTGGAACTGATCGAAGGCACGCGCATGATCGCGAAGGCGATGCCGCGATGTCAGATCGTGTGCGGGCTGTCGAACGCGAGTTTCGGCCTGCGGCCGGCAGCGCGGGTTGTGCTCAACTCGGTGCTGCTGCATGAACTGATCGAAGCGGGGCTGACGAGCGCGATCGTCCATGCGTCAAAGATCCTGCCGCGCAACAAGATCGATGATGCGCACTGGCGCGCAGCACTGGACCTGATTTATGACCGCCGGCATGAATCCCGCGGGGGAACCGGCCTGCCCGAGGGCGTCCGCGATGAGGCGTTTGACCCGCTCGCGGCGTTCATCGACTTGTTCAAGGACGCGGCGGGCGCGGGCGATGTGAAGAAGGAACGCAAGGCGATGACGCTGGAAGAGCGGCTTCGCGCTCACATCATCGACGGCGAAAAGGAAGGCGTGGCCGCGACGCTCGATGAAGCGAGGGCAAAGTATGCGCCGCTGGCGATCATCAACGATCACCTGCTCGACGGAATGAAAGTCGTCGGCGAGTTGTTTGGTTCGGGGCAGATGCAGTTGCCATTCGTGTTGCAGAGCGCGGAAGTGATGAAGATGGCCGTGGCGCACCTTGAGCCGCACATGGAACGTGTGCAGGGTCAGGCGAAGGGGAGCATTGTCCTGGCGACGGTCAAGGGCGATGTGCATGACATCGGCAAGAACCTGGTGGACATCATTCTGACGAACAACGGGTACAAGGTGGTGAACCTCGGGATCAAGCAGCCGATTTCGAGCATCGTGGCCGCGTGGCGCGAGCATCAGGCGGATGCGATCGGGCTGTCGGGCCTGCTGGTCAAGAGCGTGACGGTGATGGAAGAGAACCTCGCGGAACTCAACGCGGAGGGGATCACAGCGCCGGTGATTCTCGGCGGCGCAGCGCTGACGCGGCACTACTGCGAAGGCCACTTGCGCACGAAGTATCAGGGCGAGTGTTTCTATGGCAAGGATGCGTTCGACGGCCTGCGGACGATGGATCACATCGTCGGCGGTTCAACACGCACGCTGGCGAAAGAGATCGACGAGCGCCTCGGCAAGCGATCCGCGGCGGAGGACACGATCAATCGCTCTCGCATCGCGAAACTGGCGGCGGCGAACGCGCCGGCGGCGGTCGGGGCTGGGCGTGCGAATGCGGGAGGATTCACCGCGGAGGTCGCGGAGAGCGCTGAGAAGGAATCGGGTTTGAGTGGAGCATTTGAGGAAACGGCGCGGATCACGAGCGCACACGGTTTTGGAAGCGATGTGAAGCGTGATGTTCCTGTGCCCATCCCGCCGTTCTGGGGCAGCCGCATCGTGGAACGCGTGGATCTCGATGAAGTCTACCCGTTCATCAACACCACGGCCTTGTTTCGCGGGCAATGGCAGTTCAAGAAAGGCTCACGATCTGACGCCGAGTATGACGCGGCCATCGAAGAAACGATTCGCCCCGTGTTCGAACGGCTCAAGGCACAGTGTCAGAGCGAACACATTCTTCGCCCGGCCGTGGCGTATGGATACTTCCCGTGTCAGTCGGATGGTGATGATCTGATCATCTATGACCCGCAGAGTTCCGGTCTTCGCGATCATCCCGAGGCGGCGCGGGCCGGAGCGGATGAATGGCCCAAGGCCCCCGGCGGGCTGCGCGAGATCGAGCGGTTCCATTTTCCGCGGCAGGCGGGGCGCAAGCGATTGTGCATTTCTGATTTCTTCCGCGGGGTTGACTCGGGTGAAGTCGATGTGATCGCGATGCACTGCGTGACCGTCGGGCGCCGTGTGAGCGAAGTTGCGAAGGAACTCTTTGAAAAGAACGAGTACACCGAGTACCTGTACATGCATGGGTTTGGCGTGGAGACGGCCGAGGCGCTGGCCGAACTCTGGCACAAGCGCATCCGACAGGAACTGGGCATCGGCGGCGAGGATAGCCCGCGCATCCGCGATTTGTTCACCCAGCACTATCGCGGATCACGATACAGTTTCGGATATCCCGCGTGTCCGGACTTGTCGGATCAGGAGAAGTTGTGGCGGTTGCTACGGCCCGAGCGCATTGGGTGTGAACTCACCGAGAACTGGCAGATTGACCCTGAGCAGAGCACCAGCGCGATCATCGTGCATCATGCGCAGGCGAAGTATTTTGCGGTGTGAATCTCTTTCGAGGGTGAGGCGGGTGCAGGCGAGACGCCCGCACCACCGCATGAGTGGTTTGTTGTGCTGGGTGCCGTGGCCACAGTTCGATGTGGCCACGATTCACACGGGACGCCATGGAACTTCGGCATGGCCATCCAGAGCGATGGCCATGGCACACGCAACTGATAGTGGCGGGTGCAGGCGAGACGCCCGCACCACCGTATGGGTGAACTGGTGTGCAGGCGAGACGCCCGCACCACCGCATGAGTGAACTGGTGTGCAGGCGAGACGCCCACACCACCGCATGGATGAACTGTTGTGCAGGCGAGACGCCTGCACCACCGGATCCGTGGGTCTTGTCCAATCATCGGACGCGCGTATTGGCGGCGGCATGATCTTCCAATCGCGACTTGAGCGTGATTTTCTCGCGCATGAGGATGTCGCGCCAAGTCTGGTCCGCTTCGACCTGCAGCGCGGCCTCGACGCGCTGGAGGGCCGCGTCATCAACCAGACGCAGGCGCTTGGAGGCACGAAGGGCGCCGCGATGGGCGTCGACGCTGCGCGGGTTCCGCGCGATCGCCTCGATGAACGCGGCCAGCGCCTGTTCATCGTGGCCCGTCTCGTGATACAACAGGCCGAGGTTCTCAAGCGGGATCGAGCCGCTGCCAGGAAACTCCGCGGCCGTGCGAAACGCCGCGCCCGCGCCGGGATACTCGTAGCGCTGCATGAGAAGGAGTCCGAGGTTGTTCCAGATGCTCCAGTGCATGTCGGGGGCGGTCTGAACGGACTGCTGATAGAGTGTGATGGCGCGTTCGATGTCGCCGGCGCGTTCGGCGCGTTGGGCATCGAGGGCGAACTCACGGGCCTTTGACGCGGAAGCTCGCTCGGGCGGCGGGATTGGACCAGCGCTCGTGGGCTTGCTCGCGCACGACGCGAGACACAGCGCAGCGCACACGGCGAAGGTTCCAAGCATCGTTCTGCACACGACGTCAGGCACTGAAGAGACTCCTTGGTCAGGCGGGGGCGCGCTCCGCACGCGTGAAGGATATGTTCAGCGTCCACCCGGCCGGGCCGACCTGGAGGTCAACCTTTGAGACGCCAAGTCCCGGGATCTGCTGGTGGGCGAGTTCGATCCATCGCATCAGCGGCGCGAGTTCGGGTGATTGCAGATTGCGATAGTCGTAGGTCTTGATGATGAACGCGCCTTCGGTGGCGCGGTGCTGCTGGCTTGATTCCTGCGGGGGCGTGAGCGATCGCGTCATGCCCGCCTGGCTGAAGAGATTTTGAAGGGTGGTGACGACGGGCATGGGATCAAAGGTGCCCACGCTGCCCATCGCGGCGGCTCGCTCGCGATAGTCCTTGAGTTGCGCCACGAGCGTCACAACGTCCGCGTGCCGCCGTGCTTCAGATCGAAGCGACGCCGACGCGCCCGCCTGACGCGACAGCCCGAGAGCGAGCGTGATCAGCGCGGCCGTGAGCACCACCAGCGCGAAGATGACCAGATGCCTCGGTCGATTTCGGCGTTCGCGCGATCCGGCGGCCATGGCGAGTTCAAAGCGCGCGTCATCATCGAGATGTCCGATGGCGGCGGGTTCCGTGCTCATCGCGGTGGCTCCGGAGTCGGGGCGACCTCGCGCCATGTGCCCATCAACTGGTATCGGTTCCGCGCGCCGCCCACACCGCCGACATTGCCCGTGGCGAATCGCCCCTGCCATGCCAGCGCAGCGCGGACCGCTCGCAGCGATTGTTCGAGTTGCTCGGCCGCGAATGTTCCCTCTGAAGTCTGCGGCACGAGGACATCCATGCGACCCGCGATGTGGTTGATGTCGATCTTCTCGACTTCGACGCCGGCGTCGGCGAAGCCGCTGAGAATCATCGCGACCGTAAGAAGTTCCTGCATCACCGGCTTTGTGGCGACGGGAGACGCGGTCCGATCAACGCGCGTTCGCGCCTCATCGACGGCGATCTGAAGTTCTCGCATCATCAGCGGCGAGGCGGCGATCTGCGGATCGATCGCCTCAACCTCGCTTCGCGTTTCCTGCCGGATCGTCTCCGCCGCGCTCGACAATCGAGAGGCCGAGCGATCCAGACGAATGCCCAGCGCCGCGAACACCGCCGCCACCGCGACGATGGCCACGGCCAACCAGATATGCATCGCGCGATGCACCCGCGCGGGGCGCCGCGTGAGCGGCAGCATGGACGGCGCGCCGGCCGCGTGATCTCCGACCGATGCGCCGGCAAGTCGCCGCAGCGTGGCGCCGATGGGATCTTCGTGAACGACCATGTCGAGGCCCGCGCTGGGCCAGGCTGCGGCGAGACTGCGGCCAAGACCCGCGGCGTCCAGGGTGTCGTCGGAGTCGATGGCGAGAGGTGGCGCGACGCAGGTGATGCGTGTGGGCGCAGCACCGAGTTGGGCGGCCCAGGAAAGCCAGTCCGTCGTAAGTCGCGCCACATCATCGCGATGCACCCGCGCGGTGGGTTCATCATCAAGGGGCGTTTCGGCATGCGCCAGCCGCATCCCCCCCCCCGTCAGCAGCACGCCCGCGCGAGACCACGACCACGACAATCGCCCGCGCGGATCAACCAACACCACGGCCGTGGGATGCTGACTCTCCGCGACCACACGATCCGCGCGTGGCCCCGTCGTCGCCGATCCGCCCGCGGCGGGATCCCACGCGCGCGACAGGCCGTGCCACAGCGATTCAACCGTCCGCGGCGCGATTCTGTGCCCGTCAAGTTCGTCGAGAAACACGCGAACGACGGCATCAGGCACGACGAGCACGGCCAGTCGCCTGCCCGTGGCGCCCTGGGCCGCACCGGCGGGCTTGCGTGATGTCCACGCGCTTTGCGCAGGCGTCTGATCGACGGCCTGCACCGCGCACGCCTCAAGTTCAAACGCGTCGGCCGTGGCCCCATCGCCAGTTCCGCCGCCGGTGAGCAGCGCATCGCGTCCCTGGGCCATCGCGGCGACGACGACTGAATGCTCGCTGCTGGGCGCGGTGAGCCATGTGCAGGCGCTGCCATCGGCGTCGACGCAGACGGCGTCAAGTCGGCGTCCGGGGAGCGCGGCCATGCGATCCCGCACCCACGCCGCGGCCTCGGCCGCGTCGAGCATCCCCGCCTGCGCCGTTGCGTCATTGAGGCGTGAGGCGACCCAGACCTCATCGACCTCGCCCGCGACGAGTCGTGCCGACACGATGCGGCACCCTCGATCCGCACGTTCAAGATAGCAGACCGCGTGGCTCAACTGTCAGAGGCTCCTGCTGAATCCGGGTTCTGCTTGGCCGTGTTGTCATCGCCGTCGGATTTAATGCCGGTCGTGCCTTCTGACTCTTCGCGTGCCCTGGCGGCGATTTCCTCACGGGCTTTGAGTTGCGCTGGGGTCATGCGCTGCACGCCGAGGCTGGTGGTCATGTTCATGCTCGGGTCGGCGAGCGTCGTTGTGCCGTCGGCCATGGTGTCTTCGGTCATGTTGCCCATGGACGGGTCATAGGGACGACCCGTACGCGGGTCGATTTCCCTGCCGGGGTTGGCCATGATGCCGATGGGCTGCCCGCCGAGCATGGAGATCTGGACGTCGCCGGGTCTGATTCTCGACACGCGCGTCACCCGTCCCCCTCGTGAGACTTCGACATAATCATCGGTGATTCGTTCGACGACGTAGTCGCGGATCGTGCCGCCAATCTTGAGAATGCGCTGCTCGCCTTCGAGGGCCATGATCGCGCTGCGACGCCCGGGCATGTCGATCGAACCGAGGTATCGCAGCGGCGGCTCGGTCTGGGTGGCACGCGCGGGCTGATTGGGCGTCGTCGGAGGCGCGACCACCGGTTTGTCATACACCTGAAGCAGGTCCGCGATCGAGCCATAATCGCGGAATGCCACCGGCTCGGTTGAACTCTCAGACCCGCCCGGTGTCCCCCCGTCGCCCTGCGGAACCATCGGCGTCGGACGGCGAACGTCACCCCCGGAACCGGGAATGACGATCGCGGCCACCGCGCCCGCAGCCAGCAGGAGTGCGGCCCCCTGGGCGACCGTGGTCGTGACGCGGGCCGATTCACGCGAGAAACTCAGGGACTTCATGGGTCATTCCTCATGTTCTTCGACCTTGACGCTTGCGTCAACTCCGACGGATCATCGTATCGTATCGGCTCCGCGGTCAGAAACACCCGATACGACAGGAATGTCTCCAATTCCTGGCTGCCGCGGCCGCCGGCCCGTCGCTCCGGCTTCATCAGGCCCTTGATGCCTCGCACGGGGCCATCCCGCGAGACTGCGGGGTCGGAAAACTCAACCCGATACGTCCAGATTTCCGGTTCGGTCGTGATGAGGTTGAACATGCGATTGCGTTGCTCGCCGATGATGCCGGCCCGGGTCGCGGCCTCGTTGAGGGTGACTTGTGTGATGCCTTCACCGGCATCCCGCTGGGCCTGGATGATCGTGATGAAAAGTTCGGCCGCGTCGGGCGAGGCCACGCTCGTCACGATCGCGCGAAGGACTTCGGGTTCGGCGGTGGCGATGCTGACGGCCGGGGGGCCGACGGCGCGCGTGAGTTGGCGGAAGCGATCGGGCAGCGTCGCGAGGCGCAGGTTGTCGATGGCGCGAACGACATCGTCACGAACCTCGCCGGAGAGGGAGGAAAGATCGGTCAGCAGCGCGCCCTGGCCGTCGGCCGCAGAGAGCGTGAAGTGTGTGCCATTGTCGAGCCGCACCGTGAAGATCTGGCCGTCGGGCGCGATCAGTTCGGTGAACGCGATGGTGCTTCGCGCCCTGTGCCAGTTGATGAAGATTTCCTGGATTCCATACAGGTCATTGCGATATTGGTATGAATCGACGATGCGTTTGAGCGTGCGGCGCTCGGAGGCCATGCGCGTGATCATCACGGTGACGATCATCGTCCCGATCGCCGCCATCAGCACGACCATGACCAGCGCAAAGCCCCGAGATGTTCGGCGATCTCGTGTCATCCGTCGGGTGATCCTGTCGAGCGTGGCGTGATGGGGGTGATGGTTCCCTCTTGTCCAGCGCCTGGGGGGTTCACACGCGTCGGCGGCGCGGCTTCGGGCGGGACTTCGGGGCCGACGGCCGTGGGCGAGGTGTATTCGCGTTCGCCCTGCAACTTGAAGACGATCTCGAACAGCCACGAAGCGACGAGTCCGGTGGCGGTGTGCATCTCGAGTTCGAGATATGCGGGCATGTCGATGAAGGCGTACGCGGCGAACGCGGGCTTGCGTTCCATCTGGTGGTACACGTTCCACCAGGCGTAGACCAGATTCTCCGCGAGGATGACCGGTTCGGCCGGGGGCATGATCGCCAACGGCTCGACACCGGGCGGCAGCGACGGCGGAAACGTGCGCCAGGTGAGCGTCCACAACGTTCGGCCGTCGCTGGCCTGACTCGTGGGGATCAACTCGAACGCGCCTCGCGTGCCGCCTTCTGACAGGACCAGTCCCGGCGGCACGGCCTCAAGCGGCAAGTCGATGCGATTCCGCACCGGCGGCTCAGCGACGACGATCTCCAGGCGCTGCGGGGAGCGATCCAGACCGACTGTGACAACCTGCTGCGACGCGGCCGGGTTGTTCATGACGTGATGGCGCAGCCGCGGGTCGGATTCGAGCAGGAGCGTCGGGCGCGAGGGAGGTCTGTTCGCGGCGGGTTGATTTGCGGGCGTGGCGCGGCGCGTGGTCGGCGTGGGCGTCTGTTCGGGATTCTGCATCGACGTAATCACGAGCGCGAGGAGCGAACGCTGCACGACGATCTGCGTGCGTTCGAGGCCGGCGATGTCGCGGGCACGACGTGCGTGCGTCTGATCCGCGCGGGAAAGCGTGGCGAACACCGTGACGCACCCAAGCAACAACACCGCGCCCATCGCCGACGCGAGCGCCAGTTCCGCAAGCGTAAACCCACGACGCATCATCGAGGCGCCTCCCGCGGTTGGCGGGGCGCTGGCGAGCTTGTGGGCGCAGGTGCGAGCAGATCGCCGTAAAGTTCACTTTGAAGAGTGGGATTCGCCAGAATCTTTCTCGTTGAGTCCGGGTTTCGAGCGTAAATCGGGTCGATCACGCGAGTGAGCGTGGCCTGGGGCGTCGATGCGGTGGGTTCAAACGCGCCGCGCCCGCTGGAATCCTCTTCCGACAGCCACACCCGGAAGGTCACATGACGAAACCGATCCTCCGGTCGAGAACCGCGACGCATCTCCCGCCGCTGGCGAGCCGCCTCGGGCGAAAGCGATTCGGGGTCTTCAATCGTGAGCGTTCGTTCGATGCGCTCCCAGCGATACATGAATGGATTGTCGGGCGGGCCGTAGGCCAGCGGCTGGAATCGCGGCGGAAGTTCCGTGCGATCATCGAGATAAATGATGAACAGGCGGTTGGCCAGTTCCGCGGCCCCGATCTTGTGACGATGATGCAACTGCTCGCGCCACGCGCTGTTCACCGCCGCGAAAAGCACCGACGAAAAGATGCCGAGCAAGGCCGCGGCGAGCACGGCCTCCATCAGCGTCATGCCGCGACACCTCGTTGGCTCCCCCCGCAATCGCATCACTGATCCCTCTGGAGATCCCACACGCTGATGTCGTCGGCCGTCTCCGGCTGGCCATCCTCGCCGTAACTGATGAGGTCATACGGCCTGCCGGCAGCGCCGGGCACGCGGTAGTAAAACGCCCGCTTCCATCCATCCATCGGAACAGTTTGCTGGTACGTCGGCACGAGGACGTTAAGCGTCGCGGGATAGGCGTTGTTCTGAATGTAGTAGGAGTCAAGGTCTGACTGGACGGTGCGCATCGTGGCCTTTGTGGCCGCGACTTTGGCTTGGAACAGTCGCGGCGCGAACGCGATCACCGCCACGGTCATCAGAATGCCCATGATCGCGATCACGAGCGTCAGTTCAATCAATGAGAACGCGCGACGCATGCGCCGCACGCGAGTCATTCCCATCATCGCTTGGTTCCTTTCTGCATGGTTCTACCTTTCGAACGTAGCCGTGGTTGCAGCCAGATCATTCCATCCCACCCCCCGCCAGCGTCAGCAGCGGGACCATGATCGCCAGCACCAGCGAGCCGATCATCACGGCCATCATCACCACCAGCCCCGGCTGGAGCACGGCCAGCAGTCGCTGGGAACGCCGATCCACTTCATCGGTCATATCGGACGCCAGGGCCGCGAACGCGGGTTCGAGTTCGCCCGATCGTTCGGCCGCGACGAGCAGCCGGCGCGTCGCCAGTGGCAGCGCCGACACATTGTCAATCAAGACCGGCAAAGAGCCGCCCTCGACGAGCTTGGTCTGAAGCGTGTGCAGTTGCTTGGAGAGCGTGGGATGCCCGACAGCGCCGTTGGCCACGGCCAGGGCATCGGCCAGCGGCACGCCCGAGCGCGTCATCGCCGCGAGTACGCTGAAGAATCGCGTGATCTCCTGCGCCATGATGAGTTCCGCCATGTACGGAAGCCGCCGTGCGCATCGCCACACGGCCGCCACCGTGCGCTTGCGCACCACCACGAGGCCCGCGCCGATCAGCAGCACCACCAGCAGCACCCAGATGCCCTGATCGCGCAGAAACGCGCCAAGGCCAACCACGATCTGGCTGAACCACGGCAGTTTCGCCCCCGCTTCCTCCAGGGCCTCGCCGATTCGCGGAACGATCAGCACCAGCATGCCGATCGACACCAGAATGCTGATCGTCATCACGATCGCCGGATAGATCATGAGTGTCGCAGCACGCCCCGCCACGGCCAGTTGCCGCCGTGCTGACTCAGCGAGTTGCAAGGCCGCGCCGCCGAGATCGCCGGAGCGTTCGGCGGCGCGATAAACCGCAGCCGAGACATTGTCGGCGAACTTGGTGCGGAGGGAGGCTTCCGAGAACGACGAGCCAGCACCGACCTGCTCGCGCATTCGTTCGATCATCGGCCGTGCGGCGGGGCTGGCGGACTCGGCCGTGACCTGCAGCGCATCGACGAGGGGCACGCCGCGTGTGAGCAACTGGCCCAGGACCATGTTGAACTCGGCGAGATCCTTCAGCCTCGCGCCTTCGCGGGGCTTGAGGAAGTCCGGCATTCGCCAGGTGCGGAGGAGGAGCAGTTTCTCACGACGCAGGTTCTCGGCCAGTGCCCGGGGATTCCCGGCCGTGCGCAACCCGACCTTCCGGCCGCCGCGAGGCGTCGCCGCAAGAAACAGAAACGAAGATGGACCCTTGGCCACGCGACTCACGCAGGAAGTGTACCGCCCACTATCGTCCCGGGATCCAGTTTCACCCCCGCAGTTCGCGGCGAAGCATCGCGATGAAGACTGGCCCGCCGATCAGGGCCGTGAGGATGCCGACGGGAATCCGGCCAAGTTCGGGCCAGATTGCCAGGGCGATGGCCACGGCCAGGTCCGCTCCCACAAGCAGCGCCGCACCGATCAGCGCTGAAGCAATCATCAGAGGGCGATGGGCCGGCCCGGCCGTGAGACGGACGGCGTGCGGACAGATCAAACCTACAAATCCGATCGGCCCGGCGAGCAACACCGAGCCGGCGGCGAGAATTCCGGATGTTATAAAGAGCGTGATGCGCAGACTTCCGAGTCGCACGCCCATGCTCAGGGCTTCATCATCGGGAAGCGTGGCCGCGTCGAGCGCGGGGCCGAGCGTTGCGCCGAGCACGGCCGCGGCGATGACAACGCCACCGACGGCAGCAATTTGCATCCACGTCGCGTCATCGTTGATCGCGCCGAAGAGCCACCGAAGATGAGAGCGGGATGGATCGGGCGGAAGCAGATGCTGCACCAGCGCGGTGCCCGCGCCGCACATCAGCGCGACGATCACGCCAACGAGAATCAGCGATGGCGGATCGAGCATCCCTCGGCGCTGCGCTGCCGCATACACCACCGCCAGCGCCGCCAACGCCCCCCCCACCGCGACTGGGGCCAGGGCCATGTTGCTGACGGACAGCCCCAGGGCGTGAGCGATGAGTGTGATGAGCATGACGGCGAAGCCCGCGCCCGCGGACTGACCGAGCAGGTCCGGCGACGCGAGTGGATTGCGCAAGAGCGATTGCAGCATCGCCCCCCCGAGGGCCAGGGCCGCGCCGACAATGGCCGACGTGATGACTCGGGCCAGTCGCACATCCGCGATGGCGGAGTCGGAGGCGAAGCCGAAACCGGATGAACCGACGGCAAGGCGCGCGAGGCTGACGGCGGCGAGCGCGGCCGTGGCGACTGCGATGACGATCATGGCGCGTCGTGACACAGGCAGAGCGTACCCGCATGAGATGCTCCGCGTGCCACTGGCGGCTTGTCCGCCAGTGTTCGACACTACGACATGCAGGCACTTGCGGGCAAGCCGCCAGTGGCACGCCCGCCCAAAAAAGAGCGGCCCGCGCGGGGGATCCGCGCGGCGGGTAACCTCGCCTGGGGGGGGGCGGCGTGCGGCGCGAGCGCGAGCGCCCATGCGCGCCGGATCAGCAGCGCGCCGCCCAGCGC
>CAZTPJ010000003.1:22942-87988 GCA_964614515.1 uncultured Phycisphaeraceae bacterium
CCCCCCCCCCCCCCCCCAAAAAAAACGGGCGGCCCGCGGGTGGTCGCCGCGGGGGCGACTCGGCGGCGGCAAAGCGCGGTGGTGGGCGCGCTTCGCCGCCAGGAGGCTTTAAGCCGCTCGGTCGGTGGTGGGTCGACCGAGCAGCAAGTCGAGGCAGGCTCGTTGGGCTTGCATGCCGAAACATACCGGCACTCGATCCGGCCATCCTGGCCCTGCGATCGATCCAAACCCTGAGAGGCCCCGCAGTCCTTTACGGGCTGCCCCGTGATTCGTGACTCGCCCAGGCGTGTGCCCGCGACGAGTGTTTGTTCAATCCTCCCTGGCCTGCCGCTTCCAGCAGGCCGGAGGGCTCTCCTCATCCAAGCCGATCGAACCGCTTCGCACGCCGGTTCGCCGGGAACACCACCTTCTTTCGCGTGATTCCGGCCATTCTTCCGGGAATCACGCTCCTCGCGGGGCCTGCGGCGGCGCGGCGGATGACACCGACGGCGACGCGACCCGCTGCGGGAGCCGCCTGAATCGTTCCTCTTCGCTGGCCGTCCACTCGGTGCGGTCGCGCACCTCTAACCGATTCCCCGCGCCGACAATCACCACGTCCCGACCAAGTCCGGCCAGGCGCAGGTGCTTCTCGGGAATCGTGATGCGGCCCTGCTTGTCCATCGTCAGTCTGATCGCAAAGCCGAAGTACGACGCTTCCCGATCCGCTTCGACCTCGTCCGGGAACATCACGGCCGGGCTGGCCGAAGACATCTTCTGAAATGTCGTTTCCGTGTACAGTCTCAGGTGGCCGGTTTTGCTCGACGGCGGCGCCGGCCATGGGACGCAGAACCAAGCCTTGCCGTCGCGTGTTTCGTCCCATTGGTGCCGGTACTCCGCTGGAATGGCCAACCGGAACTTGTCATCGATGGAGTGGGTGTACTCGAAGGTGAAGAGCACGAGGTAGGTCCACGCAGGTCAGTCTCCCCATTATGCCCCACTTTGCCCCCCGTGTCAAGCCCATTGCTCCATTTCGCGCGAATTTTCTCTCGTCGCGTCTGTGAAACTGGGGTTGTACATAGGCTCGCTTGGAATCTGATGGGACTTATGGGACCTATGCGTCCTATGGAGTCAAAATGCCGTTGGAATGACATCGACGCGCCCCTTCGGACGACCGGTCGCATCATCCGATACACTGCCCGCTTCGGCGTGGGTGGCGCCGGTGCGGAGAAGCGCGATGACTTCGCCCACGGCCAGTGAACACATCATGGAAGCGGTGGCGCAACTCGGCGGCGGGTTGTTCGTCATGTCGGCAGCGCACGATGCGCAGCGTTCAGGTTTTCTCGTGCGCTGGGTGCAGCCGTGCGCGATGTCGCCGGTGTTGATCTGCGCGGCGGCGCCGCGCGGACACGGCGTGGAACCGTTGATTCGTGACAGCCGTGCGTTCGCGATCAGTCGGATCGATCCTGCTGATGCGTTCCTGACGCGGAAGTTTCGTGACTATGTTCCGCCTGATGAAGGCGGTGATCCGTTTGAGTCGTTGGCCGTGGAGATCATGGAGACTGGCTCGCCGATGCTCCGGCGAAGCGATCTTGTGATGGACTGTGCGCTTGTGCGTCACATCGAGTATGACGCGGATCACGGGTTGTACATTGGACAGGTCGTCGCGGCCCGCGTGCAGACCGCTGAAGCCAGGTGAGGACACGATGCGACACGATCACCACCACGGCCTTCGCATCATCCGAGGCGTTCTTGGCATCGCGGTGTGCGTGATGCTGCTCTCGGCGTGCGCCGGCGGGTCTGGAACGTTTGAGCCGGCGATCCTTGATGAAGGTCGGGCGATGGTGTACGTCTATCGCCCTTCGGCGGGGGTGTTCGGCGGACCGAGGCTCTTGCTGTATGTGGATCAGGAGTTGATCGGCGCCCTGCCTTCGGGGCGTTATGTGGATCTGATCGTGTTGCCGGGCAGTCGCCTTGTGCGAATCGAGGGCCGATCCGATGCCGTGCGTGAGGCGAGGCTTTTGGCCGGAGAAACCGCGTACTTTGAAGTTGACACCGCGTGGGATGGCATGCCGACGATCACGCAGCCGGACACCGACGAAGCTCGGCGCCGCATCGCCCGCACGCGCCGGCTCCATCGCTAACGCAGCACACGGACTTCATGCATGTCGGCTCATGGACAACCGGCGCTGAAGGCGTTGCCGAAGCACAGGAAGTCGAAGATATCGCACATGCCGAGGCCCGTGGATGTATCGCAATCACACGCGTACGGCTCGCCCGCCGAAAAGCGATTGCCGAAGCACAGGAAGTCGAAGATGTCCAGCACACCGATGCCGGTCGATGGATCGCAATCGGCGTAGCAGCCTTCGGAATAGATGAGTGTCACCGTCGCGGTTCGCGATGTTCCCCCGGCCGTCTGCACATGGAAGCGCAGCGTGTCGGAGCCTGAAGCGCCCTGGTTTGGCTCATACAGAACGTAGGCTGCGCCGTCGAAGTGCAAGCGCGTGGATTGGGGTGGATGCGACACGATTGTGTATACGGCCGTGGCCGGGTCGGCGTCGAACGTCACGGGGAGTTCAACGACGAACGGCTCATCACCCGGAACGCGTTTGACGTAATCGAAGGATGTCGGCATCTCGTTGCCGCCGCCACCGGCGAAGTCGATGTCCACTTCGACAGGCTCGCTTCGCGCAATGCGGCCGTCGGTGAACTCCGCTTCAACCCAGAGACGGCTGATGCCCGCGCCGATGGTCTGGCCCCAGAGCCAGATGGGTCCGGTGTCCGCGCGAGCGCCGATGACACGGCCGTTGTGCATGAGTCGATACTCGCGAACCGTCCCGCCGCTTGCATCGACGAAGAAGCGATAGGCCGTGCCGAGATCGCCGGAGGTTGGCCCGAGCACAACAGATGCGCTACGGCCGTGGTTGTTGGTGATGAACGAGCCGGTCCAACGTCCCTGGGTACGCAGGGTGGAGTTGTCGAAGCCAACGGCGCGAAGGTCATGCCAGCCATCGTGCATCGTCGTGGTGTCGATGTTGAACGCGAGGCCCGTGGGAAGGATGCCCTGTGAGACGCCGTCGATGAAGAGTTCAAAGCGATCGACGATTGTGGATGGTCGAGTGGTCGTTCCGGTGGGTGTGAGTGGGATGGTGCCGGAGACGGGTTGGGTGGGCGCGTTGGGGAGGTTGACGGTTGGAATGTGTGCGAAGGGTCGCGTGAGCGGATCGCCGTAGAGCAGCGCCTGATATGGG
Organism: uncultured Phycisphaeraceae bacterium; assembly: GCA_964614515.1. Taxonomy (GTDB): domain Bacteria; phylum Planctomycetota; class Phycisphaerae; order Phycisphaerales; family UBA1924; genus CAZTPJ01. Next base: position 26,170 of record CAZTPJ010000003.1, read on the forward strand.
ATGAACTCGGCGGAGCGGAAGTAGGCTTCGCCGAGGGTGGCGCCGCGGGCGTAGTGGACGTGCATGGAGGCGGCGGGGAACTTGCCGGTGTAGTTGCACGGCTCTTCGATCGCGCCGACGGAGCCGGATGCGCCCTTGGCGATCCACGCGGACATCTTGACCTGCGAAGCGATGTTGAACGCGCCGGCGAAACTGGTCAGGTGATCGCAGAACGCGCCGGGGAGGATGGAGAAATTCGCGCCCGAGATATTGGGCGCGGAGGCGCCGGTCATGATGCCCAGCGCATCATGGTTGCCGCCGGGAAGCACGCCCTGAAGGATCATCGCGCCATATCCGAGCGATGAGATGGTACTGACGGCCGCGGGAAACTGCGGCGAACGCACGTTTCGCGCCGGGTCGCTTTGATTGTCCATGAAGTAGAAGGTGCCCGTGGGTCGCGTGCCGTCGGCGGCGACGGAGCGATCGATCATGTCGATGATTTCGGCGATGGTGTTGCCGCGCTCACCGAGATAACCGAGCATTGCGCCGATGTAATAGCGGCGGGCGTTCTGGTGCAGGCTGGGCGAGCCGAAGAGGTATGACGTGCCGCTGTCGAAGTTGATGGTCGTCGCGCCGGCAAAGTGATTGGGCGATGTCGCGAAGCCGCCCGCGAGGACTTCCTGCGCGATTTGCGCCATGGTGTACACGCTGCTGGCAGAGAAGCGATTCACCGGAGAACATCCGTCGGCGATTGTGCTCGACGCGGTGACGAAGTATGGCCCGCCGGGCGTGACAATGATGTAGTCGATGTGATTGCCGATATCACGGCGCGCCAGCGTGCCGGCGACGGCCTCGAGATTCGTGGCAACGAAGCCCGCGTGGTTGTTCGCGGCCTGTCGAAAGTAGAGCACGTTCGCGTCGGGGATGCCGCGGACGTGGCGATAGTGGTTGCCCGCGTACATCGACTCGCGATTGGCGGGGTCGATGATGAGCAGAGAGTTCTCGGGTCCGCCGCGAGCGATAACCAGCGGCGAAATCGCCGCGAGCGTGGCAAGGCTGATGGCCGGCGAGAGCTTCATTGGCATGGACTCCTCTCTCTGGCCGATGCGTGTGGTGAATCGACCTCGAGAATGATAACGTGTGACGCGCCGGCGTCTCACAAGATTGTGACACGGTTTCCGCGGATTGCCACTGGTGGGAACGCGGGTCGATCGCGCGGCCCCTGCGTGAAAGAACGCCATGTGTTTGATGCGCGCAGGCGAGACGCCTGTGCCACCGCGCGGCGCCGCGAAGGCTACAGGTCATCGAGGGCCTGCTGATAGCGGCGAAGCACGGCCGAGCGTGTGACAAGCCCCGCGGGACGGCGCGTCGCGGGGTCAATCAGGCACAACGCGGCGACATCGAACTTGGCGAACTTGTCCATGACCGTGTCGAGGTTCTCGGTGGGCAGGACGGTTGGAATGTCGGTGCGAACGAGTTCGGCGACGAGCAGGAGCGGAATCGCCTCGCGGTCGATCAGGGCCATGCGCATGTCGTGACCCGTGACCATGCCGACATAGGAGCCGGACTGCTGATCGACGACGACGAAGTCGGGCACGTGCTTGGTCGCGTGGAGTTGAATGAGTTTGCTCAGCGGATCGCTGGGGAAGTTCGGCTCGCCGGTGATGCGCACGATGGGCACGCTGGAGACGGGAATGCGCCGCAGCACCGAAAGATCGCGACCCGTGCCAACCAGCAGGCCCGCCTGACGAAGGCGCATCGTGTAGATCGAGTCGCGCATCCAGAGTTTCGACGCGACCGTGGCGATGACGGCCGTGAGCATGATCGGCAGCAGCACCATTGGCTGCCGCGTAATCTCGAACAGCAGCAGGATGGCCGTGAGCGGCGCGAAGGTTGTGCCCGCGACGACGGCCGCCATGCCGACGAGCGCATACGACGCGGGCGAGCCGCCCTCGGGCATGAGGCCGAGCGTTTCAAACGTGACGCCCACGGCCGCGCCGGCCGTCGCCCCGACGAACAGGCTCGGCGCAAACACGCCGCCTGAGCCGCCCGAGCCGAGCGTGAGGGTCGTGCCCACGGCCTTGAAGAGTCCCAGCAGGAGCAAGACCCAGAGAGCAACGGAGACAAGTGCGCCGCCGTGGCCGGCGTGAAGGTCGTCGGCGGAGTCGGCGGTCGTGGACTGCGGTGCATCTGGCGATTGCGTCGCCGAGTCGGCGAGGGGCGTGGACGATTCGGATGGAAGTGTGGGCGTGGGTTGATTCGAGTATGTGTCCGGCTCGATCAGGGCGCGAATGGTCGCATAGCCGTTGCCGAAGAAGGGCGGCGCGCGATCGCCGGCCTCGGGTCGCCCGGCGATGAGGACAAAGGTGATGCCGAGAAGGCCGAGCATCACCGCGCCGACGACGGGCTTGACGATCGGATGAACACGAAGTTTCTCGAACAGCCGCTCGCCAAGGTGCAGCAGTTTCGTGAACGCCACGCCGACGACGGCGCACACGATGCCCAGCACGATGAAGTGCGGAATCTCGAACGGCGAGAACTGATACCCCGACAGGCCGACGACGGGAAAGATCGCCTCATTGGTGCGGTGCAGCGCCTGCGTGGTGGCGGCGGACATGACGCTGGCGATCACGATTGGCGTGAAGGTGCGCATGGAAAAGTCGCGCAGGATGATCTCCAGCACGAAAAACACGCCGGCGATGGGCGCATTGAAGACCGATGCGATGCCCGCGGCCGCGCCGCAACCCACCAGCGTCGTCACATGTTGCGGCGGAATCTTCAGTCGCTGGGCAAACGCTGAACCGAGCGTTGAACCGATCTGCACGATCGGTCCTTCCGCGCCGCCGGAGCCGCCGGAACCAACCGTGGCGATCGACGCGAGCGTCTTGACGATGCCCACGCGCAAGGGAATGCGCCCGCCGTGGCGAATCACCGCATCCATCACCTGCGGCACGCCATGTCCACGCGCCGCGGACGCGAAGAAGTGTACGAGCAGACCGGTGATGAGCGCGCCCACGGCCGGGAGCAACGGCAACGTCCAGATCGGCCATTGTCCCTGATAATGCCGCGAAAAGTCCTCGGCCGCGTGCAGCGCGTAGGCGAACGCGAACGCACCCAGAGCGGTGAGCAGACCCACGGCCGCGCCGCAGACGAGCAGATACCAGTCGCCCTCGTGCCCCACGAGCGCGCCGAACCGCTTCCAGAGATCCCGGGCGTGCCGGACCATGGGGCGACTATACGAGCGGGGCGAGGGTGAACGCGGGAGGGCCGTCAAGTCGTGCGAATTTGACCGACGGGGAGTGAGTCGCCTCGATCACGCCGCGCCGCTGAGCCTGCGCCCCGTTTCTTCGATCAGTTCCGACGCGCGTTCGAGGCATGTGATGGACTCTTCGACGACATCATCGGCGGCGGCGGACCAGGCGCGGTTGAGTTGTCGCTCCGCGCCCGCGAAGGCATCCATGATCTGGGCATAGCCGGACATGCCGCGCTGCGCGGTGATGCGCGGGCGCGCGGCGATGAACGCAGGAATCTGGTCTCGTTGGAGGCGTCCGACATCTTCGAGCACTCTCGCAGCCGCGTCGGCCGGCTCCATCGCGGCCAGCGCTTCGCGAAGGACGGCGACATCGCGATGGATCTGTTCGAGCGTGTGCGAGGCATCGGCCGTTTCGTCCGCGTCGGCGACGGCGGAAGCGGCTGACGACGCGCGCCGTCGCACCATCATCGCCCCGGCGAACAATCCCGCGCACCCGAGCAGGAACAGCCACCACTCCGACCAGCGGTTGAACGCGAATTCGTAGACCTTGATGCGTTTGACATTCGCGGCGCGAAGTTCAGCGAGGCCTTCGGGCGTGACCTTGCTCTTGGTCCGCGCGATGGGCCCAATCGCGCCAGCGGGAGTTGCAGCGCGTCCCGCGTCGGCCGCCAGCGTCAGGTTGAGCAAACGTTCATCGGGAAGGCTCAATCGCGGCAGATAGGCCGTCATGGCGCCAAGCACGCCCAGGACGAGCGAGAGTGCGATGATGATGAATCCGGCGAGTTTCATCGAATAAGCCTCGGCCTCGGTGTGCGTGGACGCCTCGCGAAGGGACACGGATCAGGATGGCTCAGGCGTGTTGGCCGCATGGTCACCCTTGCAGAAGCACAATGGAGTTGATGCCCAGCGCGAGGATGGCCTCGCCAACGATGAGTCCAGCGCAGAACGGCACGCCCCACTCCTCGGCCCATGCACGCCCCTTGATCTTGCCGACGACCATGTTCGCCACGCACCCGACGCCATAGGTCAGGATGTAAATGATCGGCAGATACATGGACAGGCCCACCAGCACGCCCAGCCCCGGAAACGCGCCAAGGCCAAGCAGCGCGCCAAGCGCTGCCCCAAGGCCGTAGAGCACATACGGCATCTCCCCGCCCTGCACCCCGGTGATGACGGCCTGAAGGGCCTGGGCCTGGGGCGCGACGGTCTCGGTGCCCGGGCCGATGGGCACACCTGTTTGCTTCATGTTCACGCTGGCGATGAGCACGAGCGTGGCCATCGTGATGACCGGGCCGATGGCCGCGAAGGCGATCTCCACAAGTTGCTGCTTGCGTGGAATCGAACCGACGATGTACCCGGTCTTGAGGTCGGCCATCATGTCCGAAGCGCACGAAATCGCGACGCACAGGGCCGCGCCGATGAGTACGGCCGACAGGACATCGGCCGTGCCCGCGAGCATCATCACCAGAACGACCGTGAGCAGCGCCATGCCGGAGATGGGCGACCAGTCGGTCATGCCTGTACACTGGGCGATGATGACTCCGGCGAACCAGATCCACCCGCCGGCCACCAGCACGATGATGACCCGCGCGAAGATCGGATCAAGCCCTTTGAGCCACCCGCCCGTGGATGCGGTTGGTTCGCCCACAAGTTCCGCCGCAACGAGCAACAGCGCCATGCCCGCCATGCCAATGACCACGAGCGGCAGAAGGCCCAACTCATCGCGGCTTCGTGTGCTGCCGCCGCCAGAACGGCCCGCCCGCGCGATGCTCTTGATCGCCTCGCGCATCGCGGGCAGACTGAACAACACGCCCATCATCGCCCCGCCCAGAAGCAACCCAATGCCCAGGGGCCTGTTGAATTTGTCCAGCGCAAAGCCCGGCGCCTGATGCGGGGCCATCGTCGCCGGCATCCAACCCATCTGAAACGCAATCGGATTCAGAATCAAGTACGCAAACACGCCACCTGCAAGTACCATCAACCCCGCACGGCCGGTCAGATATCCCGCCCCCAGCGCGAGCGGCGCGATCGCAAAGGCCAGTTGCATATACCCCGGCAGCCCGATGATGCGCCCCACATCCACCGTCGAATCCGTCACGGCCAGATCGGGACGATCATCGCCATTACGATCGGTGTCGGCCGTCAGATTGTTGTCTTTGTCGCGCCGCGCGGGCACGCGAACCTGCAAATCCTGATATCCCCACAGCGGATGCCGTGCCCAGCCGGCGTCCGAACGCTGAAGTCGTTCCCACGGCCTCCCGCCCTGGACCACTTCAAACACGGCGATGGCCAGTGCTTCCGAAACACCCTCTGCGCCGGGCACCGCTCGCACGCGCGCCTCGGCCTCGGCGATCGCGGCCGCATCTTCGACGCTCGGCTCATCGTCTGTTCGTTTGTCAACCTCTCCCTTCAGGTCGCGCAGTTCGCGAACGAGGCGGCCCTTTTCGACGACGGCGTCGGGCGCGGAACGCTGCTCAAGCCACTGCGCGATGACTCGCGTCTGATCAGCCTGCGCCTGCGAGATTCGCTCTCGCTCCACAAGGCGATCGAGGTCATCGAGTTGCGCTGGACGCGTGATCGATGGAAGGCCCACCGGCAGATAGATCGCCGCCCCGATCACCACGCCGATCACAAGCACGACCGACTTGGCCGTGCCGGCGCCGGGCGACTTGAGAATGGCGCCCACGGCCGTGGCGCTGGGGAATCGCAGGCGATCGACATCGAGCATCTGCTTTCGCAGGGGGACGATGAAGACCACGCCGAGGATGGCCCCGGCCGAGCACGCCAGCGTGATCATCCAGAAGTCCAGCCGCGAGGGATCGAGCCTCATGCCCAGCAGCAGCAGCACGGGCACGGTGAAGATCACGCCCGCGTTGGTGGTGTTGATCGCGGACGCGACGGTCTGGGCGATGTTGGTTTCGAGGATCGACCCGCGACGCAGCAGCCCGCGCAGCACGCCAAAGCCCAGCACGGCCGCGATCGCCGAGCCGACGATCGTAAAGCCGATCTTCAGGCCCGCGTAGGTAATCGCGGCGTTCATCACCGCGCCGACGATGATGGCGAAGATGAGCGCGCTGACCGTCACCTCGCGATAGGCGCCCGATGAGGTTCGCTTGCCCCCGTGACTCATGGGCGGAGTGTACCCGATCGCGACCCTCCGCGTCCATCCGCCCCCGCGTCCCGGCCCGGCACGCCGACAAGCCCCGCGACACCGCCACGGGCCAAGGACGAAGCCTCAGGAGAATCGGGAAAGTGGGCGCAACAGGACTCGAACCTGTGACCTCGGCTATGTGACAGCCGCGCTCTAGCCAACTGAGCTATGCGCCCGACGCCGGTGTGGGGGTGTGGGCTTCCCGCACCGGGGCGCAAGCATAGGCGGGGATGGCGACGGATGCCCCCGCGGCAGCGCACACGCCGACACGGCGGGGCGTACGCAGAGGTCGCCGAGATTTCGCAGAGATCGCGGAGAAGAGTTTCAGCGCGAAGGCGCGAAGGGGACGCGAAGGTCGCGAAGAAGAGGGGGAGGGGAGTGGCATGACCACGGCCCTGCGCGGCTATGCGCTGCACGATTCGTACGCAGAGATCGCAGAGTTCACGCAGAGGCCGCTAAGCAGGAGTTTTAGCGCGAAGGCGCGAAGGGGCCGCGAAGGTCGCGAAGCAGAAGGGGAGGGGGGAAGGGGGAACGGGAGGGAGAATGGTGAGGAGGGAACGGGAAGAAGAGACAGGGCGTGCATGTGACCCTGCGCTCACATCGGCTACGATGGAGCCTCGGCGTAGCCATCCGGAGCGATGGCCATACCAACGACCGTCTGCGTACCATCATCCGATGCCATGCCTGTTCTGTACCTCTGAGGGGCCGTTTTCAACGTTGGAGCACGTCATTCCGGAATCGCTCGGGAATGATGATTTGATTCTGAAGGGGCACGTTTGCGACAAATGTCAGCATTACTTCGGGACGGAAGTTGAGCAGTTCGTACTTAACAAGACGCCCATCGCGGCATGGCGGGCGATGCTGGGAACGACCACGAAGAAAGGCAAGCGACCCAAGGTCGATCTAAGCCAGCCTCGCGAGCAACGTGGCATTCTTCCGTGCGTCAGCCCGTACCACGATGATATCGCGTTTGAGTTGCAGGCGGATGAATCGGTGGCAATCACCATGAGCGAAGAGTTGGTCGGGCAGGTTGAGCGTGGAGAGCGATCACAATTCAGCTTTGTGCTTACACCCCATGTTCTTTACATGATGGGACGGTTCCTCTGCAAAGTTGGACTTGAACTCGTTTGTATTGTGGATCCTGCGGACGCCCGAAGCGCCCGTTATGACGTCGCAAGAAAATATGCGAGGTTCGGGCCATGGAATCCGCTCTGGCCGATCCTCTGGTATCAGACGGGGAGTCTGGATCAGTTGAAAGTATGGAAGCGAGATGAGCTGGGCATTCTCGTGGAGTCGGAGTGTTACACCTATTGGCTTGCAGACGTCCGTCAGCATCGCATTTTTGAATTCGGCATCGGCACAGACCGATTTGTGATCGTGCTTGACCAGGCACTCTGCCCGTTGCTATTGGAGACCCAAATTGCCAACCCGGAGTGCCAAGTTCTTTGGTATTCGGCCGAGTCACTCCGTTAGCGGGAGGGTGGCACGACCCCGCCGCGAAGGCGGAAGGCACGGTGGCATTGAGATGCTTGGTCGTGCCACCATGATTGGTCCTCCAATCTTGGTGTTCCGGGGCGTGGGTTGTCGCGGTGAATCGTCAACGTGCCTCCTCGCTTCCGCGTTCGTCTCGCGGATGTGGCACACGATGTGCGGACGCCGAGGACATCAAGATTGAAGCGATCATGATGGCACGAACACACCCAACGAACACCCCCCACGAACGCCCCCACGAACACCCCCATGGCGACGGCTGCGCCAGGGCGATGGCGACCCGCGTCCAGGCCGGGCCGGGTGTTCAGGCGCGGGGGCGTGAGCGCATGATCTGCCGTCGCGGGCACGCATGCGCAGCCTTGGCGCGATTGCGTGGCTTGCGTATGCGCGCCTCCGGTTCCCGCATACGCGCACTCGGCTCGCGTAGGCGCGCACACGGCTTGCGTATGCGCGCACACGGCTCGCGCATGCGCGCATACGGCTCGCGCATGCGCGCATACGGCTCGCGCATGCGCGCACACGGCTCTCGTATGCGCGCATACGGCTCCCGTGAGCGCGCTCACGACGTTAACAATTGCGCAGAATATACCAATTCTCGTACCCATTCTCATATCGCCTTCTTGCGCGGTTTCCGCCTGACGGTCGCGGCCAACCCCGCAGCGCTCTTCCAATGAATGTTCTTTTCGGACGCGAGGATGTCCGCAGGCGATGGCAGCATCCACCCGAAAGCTCGTGGCGACCATCACGCCGCTTGATCCGCCGCACGCCCAGCGCATCATCCGCGCCCGTCCCATATCACAGCACGGTGCGTGGCCACGCGGCTCGTCCCGAGGGAACTGGTTCAACCCGGGTGCCATGGCTTCGGCGCAGCCGTAGCCATGCGGAGGAGCAAGGGCGTTCGCATGGTCACGCCGTTGGCGAGACCATGGCACCCGGCGAAATCATGGCGCCCGGCATACCATGCTCGCATCAGCTTCCTCAAGTCCGATGCAACGTATGGGACTTCGAGGCTTCGGGCGCTTGGCAACTATGAGGACGCTGTCGAGCAGATGGAGTAGCGGCCATGGCCAAGAAGACTTCAAAACAGTCCGAGTTGGTTGCTGATCGCAGCATCAAGACGGCCGCTGGGCGCATTGCCGCAAAGGAGCATCAACTGCGGGAGATGATGCGCCAGAGACGACTGGTCCTGTTCTCGCGACGGTTCGACCGAGGGCTGAACGTTGGATACATCCATGGTGTCGGCTCAACGTTCTTTCTGGTTGCGGTCGTCCGTGACGGTGTTCGCTTCGACGGCTTCTCGTGCTTTCGAATCAGGGACTTGCGTTCTCTGGAACCTGATCCACATGCTGGGTTTGCAGAAGCCGCATTGAGAGCACGGGGCCAGCAGAAGCCGCGCAGGCCACGAGTTGATCTGGCCGGCAACATCGGTGACCTGCTCGTCAGCGCCAGCAAGTCGTTTCCCGTTGTTGGCGTTCATTATGAAGAAACTGAGCCAGACCGTTGGTGGGTTGGGCGCGTCACCAAGGTCACACGCTCGTACTTCTCGCTGCTGGAGATCGATCAGGATGCGGTTTGGTCTGAGGAACCAAGCGAGTACCGGCTCAACTCTATCACGTGCGTGGAATTCGGAGGCGAGTATCTGGCCGCCATGCACCTGATTGGCGGCGAACCGAAGGCAGGTCTCAAAGCCCCAAGTCGATAGCCAGGACTATTCGACGCGGGGCGGGGCGGGGAGGATCATGCGGATGTGGGGGATGCCGGCTTCGTCGAAGGGCTGGCCGTCGGGCTGCCAGCCGAGGGCTTGATAGAACGGCACAGCGCCAAGGTGCGCGTGGCAATAGAGCACGCCGACGCCGAGTTCGCCAAAGGCACGCGATTCCACGGCCACGACCAGTCGCGTGCCGATGCCCTCACCCTGCCGCTGCGGATCGACGGCCATCTGCATCAGTCGGCCGATGCCGCCAGGTTCGACGAGAAGCGAGGCCGTGCCGACGATGCACAGGCCCAGGGGGTGATCGAAGACGGCGATGAAGTGTTCAAGGCGCTGCTCGACGCCGGGCAGGGCACGTTCATAGGCGGCGAAGTCGAGGCCGAGGGGGCGGAGGATGACGGCCTCGCGCAGGGCGCGCTGGCTGGGATAGAGAGGATGTTCCGCGTTGATGCGCTGAATGTCCACCACGCCCGAGGCTCCGAGAGGTTCGGCCGACGACCCGGGAGCGTATGCGATGTCCCGGGTGATTTCGGCGAGGGGCGCGGGGAGGCTGGTGTGTGGAGTTGTTGAAGTGCGCCCAAGAGGCAGGCGGGACGCCTGCCCCACCGGATCGGGGACCTGCGCTACGATGGATTCGCGGCCCGGATGGCTCGCGCTTCGCTATGTCGCCTGCGCACACCGACAATCGCCCGGCCGGGGCTGACCTGGCCGGCTCACGCCCCGCACACGGCACGAATCCCCCGCCGCCATCGCGGCTCGGCGTGTTGCGCCATCGGCACTTTCGCAATGTGTGGGGCGCGGCGATGATCTCCAACACCGGCGGGTGGATGGAGATGGTCGGCGTGCAGTGGGTGATGAAGGAACTCACCGTCGCGCCCGAGTGGATCGCCGCCGGCAGACCCGGCGCGATGACGATGATGGGGTATCTCGCCGCAGCGCAACTCGGCCCGACGCTGGTGCTCGGGTTGCTCGGCGGACTCCTGGCGGATCGCGTGAACCGCAAGCGACTGCTCCTGACGACGCAGTTGATGCTCATGGCCGTGGCGGTGACGCTGGCGACGTCGAGTTTCCTCGGCTTGCTCACGCCGATCGTGCTGATTGCGCTTGGGCTTGGGCATGGGATCGCCAGCGCGTTCAACGTGCCGGCGTGGCAGGTCTTGACGCCGCGGCTGGTGCCGCGTGCGGAACTCGCGCGGGCGATCGCGCTCAACGGCGTGCAGTTCAACCTCGCGCGCGTGGTCGGCCCGGGGCTGGCGGGCGTCCTCATGGCCGCGTTCGGGCCGAGCGTGCTGTTCTCGATCAACGCGGTGAGTTTTCTGGCGGTCTTGACGGCGATCTGGGGCACGCCTGATGCGCCCGTGGCGAGGTTGAATGGGGTGCGGGCGGTGGATCAGGTGCGCGAAGCCCTCGCGTTTGTGTTCCTGGGCAAGGGGCCGCTGTGCATCTTCATCGGGATGGTGACGTTCAGCATGTTGGCCGCACCCGTGCTGCGCATGATGCCGCTGTTCGTCTCCGAGGTGTTTGGCGCGACGGAGAACACCTATGGCGTGCTGCTGGCGTTGATGGGCGTGGGCGCGGTGTGCGGTGGGCTGTCGCTGAAGTTCATTCCCGCGTGGTATCCCAAGCACCACCTGATCCCGCTGGCGATTCTCGGCGAGGGGTTGTCGATTCTCGTATTCAGCGCGGCCCAGAGCATCTGGGCGGCGGGCCTGCTCATCGCGCTGAGCGGGTTCTTCTGGCTGTGGACGTTCAACTCGTCCATGGCGGCGATGCAGTTGCTCGTGCCCGATGCGATGCGCGGGCGCGTGCTGGCGGTGTGCAACACGGCCGTGTTTGGCGCGATGCCGCTGGGGAGTCTGCTCGCCGCCGCGATCGGCACGGCCGCGGGCGGGCTTGATCCCGATGGAACGCAGACGGCCCTGGCCGTGCAGATCGGCGTGGGTACGCCCGCGGCGGTGCTGGCGCTTGCGGGACTGGTGATGCTGATCTGGCGAACGCCGGAGGTTGATGGCCTGCGGGCGGGTGATGTGGGGTTTGAACGGCGGCCTGGGCTGATTCGCGGGATCACGGGCGTTGGACACAAGCCGGTTACCATCAGCGCGGGGCCACAATCAGGAACCGTGGAACGTAGCCAAGCCGTCGATAGATCGCCGGCCTGATCGGCGTGGTTCACGCCTTAACGATGAGCGTGCTCAAGGCACCTGGCACGCAATCGGCGAGTTCATCCGGAAGCAAACCGGATTCGGCCGCACGGTTGTTCGCCCATGCTTCGCCCGCGAGGGCGTGGGTCTGAACGCCGAGTCGGGCCGCATCGAAAAGGTCCAGTGGCCGTGCAGGATTCACGGGAAGTTTCGGGTGTACCCGAATGGTAACGAACTGCGCCACGAGCCCCGCGATGATGCCGGTGAGTACATCGCCCGTGCCGCCGGTGGCGAGGCACGGATGGCCGTGTTCGCAGACCCATGTTCGCTGGCCATCACTCACGACCGTTCCCGCGCCTTTGAGTACGACGATGCATCCGAGTCGCTGGGCGAGGGTCTCGGCCGCGGATGAGCGCGAGGCGGCGTCGCGCGGATCGATGGCGATGCGCAGCGCGGCCGCGAGGCGGCGAAACTCGCCGGGGTGCGGCGTGAGTATGGCCGGAGCGCGAAAGTCGCGAGAGAGTTCAGGGATCTCGGCGAGGTTGTTGATGGCATCGGCATCGACGATCACGGGAATCTCGTCCTGTTGCACAGCGCGAAGCGTTGCAGCGCGCGGGCCATCGCCCACGCCCAGGCCCGGGCCGATCGCCATGGATTGCGAGTCTCGCACGAGCGTGTCGATGATGGCCGAGGCTTCGTGGGCGAGCATCGCCCCCCCCTCATCCACGGGAATCGCGACGCCCGTGGCGAAGGGCGCGGCGAGGAGGAGATGATCGATCAGCGGACGCGGCGCGGCGATTCTCGCCAGACCCGCGCCCGCGCGAATCGCCCCGCGCGCGGCCAGCGCCGGCGCGCCGAGCATCCGCGCGGTTTCACATGCACACCCCCCCACCACGGCCACGGTGCCGAACGTGCCCTTGTGCCCTGTGGGATCGCGCCGCGGCAGAGATGGCAGTGGAAGCGTCTCCATGCGCGGGGATTACTCGATTGACTCAACACGAATCGCCAGACGACCCATCAGGTCCGCGATCGGCAACATCGCGTCGATCGCCAGGCCCTCAGAAAGCGCTGATACGCCCAACGCGATGTGCGCGGCGTCGAACGGGCGCTGGTCGAGGGTTGCATCCAGGTCCACCCATGTCGGCTCGCCGCCCTTGTCGAGAAGCGCCTGCGTCCACATGTGATAGCCGAAGATGTCGCGCTCGCCGGCGAATTCTTCGGCATAGAGCAGACCCGTGACCACGCGGGCGGGAATGCCATCGGCCCGCAGCATGGCCGCGAGAAGCACGGCGTGTTCAGAGCAATCGCCCGCGCGGGTTCTCGCGGTCTCAGACGCCGATGCGAAGCCGACATCCAGCGACTTGTCGCGGATGTACCGATACACATACCGCCGCATCGCTTCGGCACGCGCGTGCTTGTCATCGCCGATGTTTCGCACCGCGGCCGTGCGAAGGCCTGACACACTCGTATCAGCATGATCGATCAGGGGGGACGCGGCGAGATAGTCTTTGTTCTCGCGGTCCGCGACGTCGGCGGCGTGTGGATCGCTTGTGTTCACGATGATGCGAAGCGACGCGGCGTCGATTCGCTCAACGCGCTGGGCGCCGGTTTGGGGCAGGTCAGGCATGGACCCATCGGCAAGCGACAGCACGAAGCGGGCGCGGGTGGTGTGGCGCGGGCGTGTGATCGGGCGATCGGGCTTGACGAACGTGCTGATCATGATCTCGGGGATCTGGGCGATCTTGCCATCGCGAGCGACCTCGCGCGTGGCGATGCGCATGTCGAGTTCGAGCGTGCCGATCTTCGCCTGCGTCCGAATCGGCAGACCCTCGTCATCGAGATAGTCAACGCTGCCGGCCGAGGGCGCCACATCCTGCACGACTCGCGTGCGAAGCGCTGACACCTGCTTGCCCATCGCCTCGACCATCACGCGCTCTTCAACGTCGCGGGTCATCACGATGGGCGTCAGGCCCACCAGCGGATCGATGGTGCGAAGGATGATCTGCTTTGCATCCGCCTGGAGGCGTTTGGCTGTGAACGCATCCGCGGCGGCGGGGGGCAGCCAGGTTCCCGTCGGGCGATCAAGCCGTTGGGTCGTGATGCGGCCCTGCTGCTCGACTTCATGGATCACATGATCGTCGTGAAAGGTCCAGCGATTCACGGTTGGCTGAGCGCCCATGACCGTGCGGCTTTGCATCGACACGGGCTTGCCGTCGGTGGTTTCGACAAACTCACCGCTGAGGCTCAGCGCGATGCTCACATCGCCACGTCGGATCTCCAGCGAGAGTTCGGACGTGGACGTGATTCGCTCGCCGTCGGTGGTGCGGCTCATGTGCATCCATCCGGCCTTGGCGCCGGAGAGTTCGACGGTGAACCATCGTTCAAAGTCGGCGGCACACGCCGCGCAGGCCATGGCCGCGATCACGAAACACTGAACGACGGCGATGTGCAGAAGTCGCATGAATGAGTCCTCGGCGGGCGGCGTGCCGGCGCGAACAAGTGTAGCCATCGCTGCCGCCGGCGCTCCTTCTCGCATATGCTCCAGCGGTGATCGACACGCACTGCCACCTGACGTTTCCCGATTTCTCCGCCCGCGTGCCGGACGTGTTGCAACGCGCCCACGAGCACGGCGTGACGGGGGCGATCACGATCTCGACGACGACGTTCGACTGCCTTGAAGCGCTGACCATCGCTCGCGACCATGCCAACGTGTGGTGCTCCTCCGGCGTGCATCCGCTGCACTCGCATGAGGGGCCCCATGTGTGGGAGAATCTCGCGCGTGTCGCGGGCGATCCACGGTGCGTGGCGTGGGGTGAACTCGGCCTGGACAATCACTACGAACGCCCGGCGAAGGAGATTCAACACCGCGTGCTGCACGAGCAGCTCGGGCACATTTCGCGCTGGCGCACGCAGTCGCCGGCCATGGACCTGCCGATCATCATTCATTGCCGCGAGGCGTTTGATGACTTGATTCCGATTTTGCGAACGACGGGCTGGCCGGGGGAGCGGTTTGTGTTTCACTGCTTCACGGGCACGCCGGATGATGCGCGAAACGTGCTCGACTTCGGCGCGATGATCTCGTTCACGGGGGTGGTGACGTATCGCAACGCGCGTGAGGTGCAGGAGGCGGCGCGACTCGTGCCCATCGACCGCATCATGGTCGAAACCGATGCGCCGTTCCTGTCGCCAGAGCCGAAGCGCGGCGTGCGCCCCTGCGAACCATGGATGACATCGCTGACGGCTCGGCGCCTTGCGGAGATTCGCGGCGAATCCTGGCCCGCGTTTCATCGTGCGATCAACGAGAACTCACGGCGGTTCTTCGGCATCGATTTCGCGGAGCCACCATCGCCATGACCACGCTGGCCGCATGGTTGCATGATCTGTCGCCGTTCGCGGTGCAGTTGTGGCCGGGTTTTGGCCTGCGGTGGTATGGGTTGTCGTATGCGGTCGGGTTCTTGATTGCGTGGGTTGTGCTGCGGTGGTTGATTTCGCGCGGCGCAGCGCAGGTTCCAAAGGATCGTGCAGCCGACGCGATCATCTTGATGGCCATCGGCGCGGTGCTTGGCGGGCGACTGGGCTACGCCATCTTCTATGAACCATCGCTGTTCTGGCGGTTCACCGGCTCAGTGCCGTACTGGCTACTGCTCGATCTGACCAAGGGTGGCATGTCATCGCACGGAGGGATCATCGGTGTCGTGCTCACCGCCTGGCGCGTCTCGCGCGGATTCAAGAACGAGGCGGGACAGCGCACCGGCCGGACTTCCTGGCTGCATGTGCTCGACTTGACCACATTGATGGCGCCCTTTGGCTTGTTTTTGGGCCGCATTGCGAACTTCATCAACGGCGAGTTGCTTGGTCGGATCGTGGCGATGCCCGGTGAGCCTGCGCCGTGGTGGGCCGTGAAGTTTCCGCAGGAAGTGTTGTCGGAACACGCCCCCCCCCTCACGCCGGAACAGGCGGCGAATCTCGACGACCTCATCGTTCGGTCCTCGCCGGCGGGCGAGATGTCGTACGTGCAGGCGTATGAGCGTTTGCTCGAGCGTGTGCAGCGCGGCGCGCCGGACCTGGCGCGTGAACTTGAGCCGCTCATCTCGGCGCGGCATCCGTCCCAGTTGTATCAGGCCGTCGCCGAGGGCATGATCGTCGGCGCGGTGGTGTGGATCATCGCGGCCAAGCCGCGCAAGCCGGGAATGCTCGGATGCTGGTTTCTCATCACATATGGCGTGACTCGCGTCATCACGGAACTGTGGCGACTTCCTGATGGGCATCTGGCCGTGCAGCGATTCGCGGGCCTGTCGCGCGGCCAGTGGCTCAGCGTGGGAATGGTGGTGCTGGGGGTGGTGATGTTGTGGCGACTGTCGCGGCGCCCGGGCGAGCGGGTCGGCGGGTGGTCGGTGAAGCGATCGACGCCTGCACCCTGACGCCGAATTGTTAATCCGGCGAAACCTTGCCGAGTCGGCCCCCGCGTTCGGGGGTGCGACCCTCCTGACAATGGGGTGAACGCTTTACTGACTCCCCCGAGTCGTGCGTCGATGATCTGTGGCGTCCGCGACGCACCTCGCACCGCCGCCCAGGCCGCGAGGATACGCATTCGGCAAGACGTGAACCGCCGGGATGGATGCTGGGGCTTGTGGTTATCGGGTGAGTTCACGCGAACATTCGCGAGTTTGTCGGAGGGAGCAAGAGAGAACCGCCGCGTTCGGTACGGCGTGATGTTCGGCGGCAAGTTGGAGGGAGGGACGCGATGTCATGTCAAGGGCTGACAACGGAGCAACTGACGCCATGCTCGGCGTGCATCGCGGCGAGGACCTCGCCAAGCGTCAAGGCTGTGAACGCGCATGTGTTCAGCGCTCTTCTGCGCAGCGCGCAGGAACCATTGACCGCGATTCTCGGTTATGCCGATCTCGCGCTCGACGGCGCGCCCTCACATGACGACGTTCGTGCATGTCTGGAGTCAATCCGAAGCAATGGGCAGCGCATGTATGATCTGCTCGCGGGAGCGATGGCGATCGCGGAACTCGATGAGTCGGAGGTCGCACCGGACCTGACGCCGTGGTCGCCGACGGAACTTTGCCGGGACGCGGTGGCCGAGAGCCGCGCGTGGGCCGAGGCTCTTCCCGTCTCGATCACGCTTGAGTGTGCGCCCGGCGTGGCCGAAACGATTCTCACCGATCCGCTTCGTCTGCGACGGCTGCTGCATGTCTTGCTGAAGCGAACGATGTGCTGCGCGCCCGGTTCGGACCTTCGCGTGACGATCGCGCCGCAAGCGGGGTGTCCATGCGGGCGCGGTGAAAGCACGATGATCTGCATCGCAACTGACGGGGGTTTGTGCCTGAAGCCAACCGAGGACGTCATTGGCGACAATCTGGCGGATGCGCTGGCGGAGTCGCTCGGGGCGCGGCTGGCGCGAAGCCGCAGCGGCTCACGATGTGATCTCTCGGTATGCCTGTGCAACGACGGATGCGAAGTTCGTCGAGTCGGGTATGAGGACACCTGGTTGATTGATGGAGGCGAAAGGAGCAGCGCATGACCCGCGTCATGATCGTGGATCCTTCACCCCAGAGTCGTGGTTCGCTCGCGTCGGCGATGAAGCAGGTCGGGTGGGACGTGATCGTCGCCGGTGGCGGCGCGGAGGCCGTGGCGTCGGCGAAAGCCTCGCGCCCGGAACTCGTGCTTCTGGATCACGATCTGAAGGACATGGATTCGCTGGCGGTGCTGAGCGCGATTGTGGCGGAGTTGGGGCAGGGCGGCGTGCGCATCGCGATGATGTCGCGCATGGCGCAGAAGGACCGTGTGGTCAAGGCGATCAAGGCCGGGGCGTGCGACTACCTGGTGCGGGCCGTCGGGGAGGAAGCCCGCATCATCAAGCGCCTCGCGGCACAGGCGAGACTGAGCGGCGTGCGACCGCGCGGCGGGTGTGACGGCGAATCGACGCCTTCGCGGGAAGACACAATGCACGCGGGGGTGCTCCTCGCGTCTGCGGGCGCGGCGACGATCGGCGACATCACCCCGGGGAAGGCGCGTGAAGTCCTCAAGTCGCTCAAGCCGCTCATCGGCAAGTCCGCATTGCTCGATCGCATCGACAAATCCACCGAACTTCGGGCGCTGTCGCCGACGGTCAAGCAGGTGCTGGCGATGACCCTGCAAACGAGCGTCTCGACCGAGGAACTGGCGAAGGTCATCAAGCGCGACCAGGCCATCGCGATCAAGATCCTGCGCATCGCCAACTCGGCGTTGTATGCCCACGGCGACCGCGTGGACACCATTCACAAGGCCATCATGCGCATCGGCACAGAGCAGATTCGCCAGGCCGTGCTCAACATTGCCGTCGTCGATCACTTCGGAGGTTCGACGGCCGGCGGGCGGATGCGATCGGACTGGTTCTGGGAGCACTCGATCGGCTGCGGCCTGCTGGCGGCGGCGATCGCGCGGCTCCGCGGACAGAAGCCCGAAGCGGTGGACGCGATGTTTACGGCCGGGCTGTTGCACGACATCGGGCGGATGATTCTCGCGGAGACGCTTGGCGAGATGTATACGCGTGTGTTCGAGTGGTCGCGTCGGCTCGGGCTGCCGCTTGAGATCGTTGAAATGCGTCTACTGGGCGTGGATCACGCGGACCTTGCGGAACGTGTGCTTCGAGCCTGGAAGTTCCCGCCGGACCTGTTCGTGCCGATCGCGCTGCATCACCTGAGCGTCGCGAATATTCGCGCCCACGCGCCGTCGCGCGTTGAGGATGCGGCGACGATCGCGTTGGCCAATCGGCTCGCACACGCGATGGCGGTGGGCACCAGCGGCAACGACGCGATCTACGATCTCGATGAGTTCATCGCGGCGCTGGACCTTGATGCGTACGCGGTGCTTGAGGTCGCCCAGCGCCTGCCGGATCAGGCCGCGGACCTGCGACTGGCGATGCTCACGCACACCAACGAGCAGCCGTCGGAGTCGGTGATTGACGGGCTGCGCCATCGCCTGGGCGAGGTGCGCCCGCTGTTTGTGCAGACCTCGCCGCAGGGCGTCGATGCCCTTCGGTTGTTCTGCGAGCGCGTCTGGCCTGGCGATCAGACGCAGGCGCCGAATGTCGCCATGGTCACGGTGCATAGCGACGCGGAGTGCGCGGCGGCCCTTGCACGAATCGCGCAGGATGAGTCCGCCGCGGGATGTGAACGATTGCCCGTGCTTGTCATCTCGCCGAACGGAAAACTTGGGTTTGACGAAAACGCCCTGGCCGGGCGTCGCGCGGTGAGAATGGCCTCACCCCTGGAAGTTCATCGCTTCATCGACGCGCTCGCCACGCTCCTGGCCCCTGAACCGGCGGCCGTGGCGGAATCGTCCCCGGCCATCGCGGCCTGACCCCGGAACCCCGCCCACATGCCTCCCGGAATGTGGTATGATGACCATACCACCCGGGAGGATTTTCACATGACAACCGCAGCAAGTTCGCTTTGCACGGTGATCGCTTTGCTGCTCGCAAGCGCGGGTCTGGCGGAAGCGCAGCCTGACGGTGCCCTGGTATATGTCGAAGCCAACCACGGCCTGTCGCAGCCGCGATGGGAGGGCGGGCGATCGGCCCTCGTGCTGGCTGACATCAACCGCGATGGGTTCATCGACATTCTCACCGTCGGCGATCACGGCTCGCCATTTATCAACACGAACATGGCCGGAATCACCGTCTGGTTCGGCGATGGTAATGGAAGCTGGAGCGCGTATCAGACGGGCAACTTCGGCTATGGCGGCCTTGATGTCGCCGATGCCAACAACGACGGCCTGCTTGATGTAGCCTATGGCATTCATCACAACTACTCAACCAATGACTTCGGCGATCAAGTGCTGGAAGTCGCTCTCGGCGATGGCACGGGCCGGAATTGGACGCCGTGGGATCAGGGTCTCGGTCACGATGGTCAGACTTGGGGCATGTTTGGTACGGCCTTTCTCGACTTTGATGGTGATGGCTGGCTTGATGTCGCGTCGGTGTCCTTCGGGTGTTGCGACGGCGTGCATGTGTACCGCAACAATCGCGATGGCACATGGCGCCGCGAATGGGGCTTTCTCGGCGGAAACTCCGCGATGGATGTTTCCGTTGGGGACATTGATCGCGATGGCTATCCGGACTTCGCCGTCGCGCATCAGAATGGCACGGTGTATGCCAACAACGGCGGCGGCGGGCACTTCACCGTTGCGGATCTGGGTCTGTCGCCGATTGGTCTGCTCGGGCGGCGCGGCCCGTGGCTGGCGGATGTTGATGGCGATGGCTATGACGACTTGTCGATGGTGAACTCCAACGGCGGTGTCGAGTTCTATCGACGGCTCGCGGGGCCGTGGGTGCTGTCGAGCGCGGGGCTTCCGGCCGTGGGCGGATATTCCGTCACCCGTCTGGTGGACATGGATGGAGATGGGCTTCTCGATCTGGTCGCCTTCGGTGCCGGCACGCTCACGATCTGGAAGGGCGACGGCGGCGGCACATGGACCCACATTCACGAGTTCAATGTTCCCGCGCCGGGAACCTATTCCGCGATCGCCATCGCGGACATTGATCGCTCGGGACAGCCGGACATCGCGCTAGTCAGTCGGCGGCAGACGGGCACGTTTTCATCGGTGAATGAACTTCGCGTGTTCCGCGAAGCAACGGCCGCGTCGGAACTTTCCATTCGCATCACGTCGCCGACGGTGAATCAGGTGATTCGCGGCGAGGGCGGGACGATGTTTGACTGGATCACGGAGGTTCCCGGCGGCGTGCCGTCGCGCGTGCGGCTGGAGTTGTCGCCCGATGGGCCGAGTGGGCCGTGGACGATCATCGCCGATGACCTGCCCGATGTCGGACGGCATCAGATGATTCTGCCGCTGTATCGTGAGAGCGATGAAGCGCATCTTCGCGCGACGGTGTATGCGGGTGTGGAAGCGGCATCGGACGTGGTTGGGCCGCTCCTGATTCGCACGAGTACGCCGTGTTATGCGGATTGCGACTGGTTCCTGGGCATGGCCGCGTTGGATGTTTTTGACTTCCTCTGCTTCGGCAATCTCTTCAATCAACAACGTCCATATGCCTGCAACTGCGACATCAGCACTGGTCTGAACGTGTGCGATATCTTTGACTTCTTGTGCTTTGGCAATGAGTTCGCGTTCCCCGCGCCGGCGTGCCCGTGAGCGGGATCAGAACGTCGCAGGTTCAAGAGAGTTGTACGCAGAGATCGCAAAGATCGCGCAGAGTTCACGGAGAACAAGACCTCAGTGTCTCTGCTCCGCGGCCTCTGCGAATTCTTCGCGATCTCTGCGTACTTTCTTCATCGTGCGCGGCACACCGATCACGCGCCCCAGACGTTGGCCGTCTTGCCGTGGTCCTGGCTCTCGATCGGTCGCGGCGCGAAGTGCTCATCGCGCCAACTCTGCGGATAGTTCGCGTCGTCAAAATCCAGCGCGGCCTTGGTCGGGAACAGCGGGCGGAACGTGTCGCACATCACCGCGAGTTCGTTGGTGAACTTCGCGCCGAGGCTCTTCTCGACCGTGCCCGGGTGCGGGCCGTGCGGAATGCCCTGCGGATGCAGCGAGATCGAGCCGACTTCGATCCCCCGCCGCGCCTTGTAGTTGCCCTCGACGTAATACAACACTTCATCGGAGTCGATGTTCGAGTGGTTGTACGGCACGGGAATGGCCTCGGGATGCCAGTCCAACATGCGCGGGCAGAACGAACAGATGACGAAGTTGTGCGCCTCGAACGTCTGATGAATCGGCGGCGGCATGTGCAGTTTGCCGGTGATGGGCATGAAGTCGTCGATGTTGAAGATGTACGGGTAATAGCAGCCGTCCCAGCCGACGACATCGAGCGGGTGATACGGATAGACATACGAATGCACGAGGTTGCGGGCCTTGATGCGCACCTCAAACTCGCCGGCCTCATCAAACGTGAGGGGCAGTTCCGGCACGCGAAGGTCGCGTTCGCAATACGGCGAGTGTTCGAGAAACTGCGATGTCTTCTTGCTGATGTATCGCGGGGGGGGGAGGATGTGCGAGCCGTTGGCCGTCTCGATGCACAGGAACTTGCCAAATGGCATGTCGGCGGGGGGCACGCGCTGGGCCGAGACATCGCCGTTGGCCGAGACATCCGACGCGACGGCGCTGATGCGATTGGCCGCGGATTGCAGCGGTTCAAACTCCATGCGATACACCACGCCCTTGGGAATGATGATGTAGTCGCGCGGCCCGAACTTGAGCGTGCCAAACGTGGAGTACAACGTACCCGAGCCGAAATGGATGAACAGGCATTCATCGCCCTGGCCGTTCTTGTAGTGATACGTCATCTGTTCCTTGGGCACGCAGACGGACATTTCGCAGTCGGCGTTTCCGAAGAGGATGACGCGCCCTGTGACGGGATCGCCGTGGGGCTTCATGGGCGCGGTCTTGAGGTGGCGCATGCGCATCACCTCCTGCTCGACATACTCGGGCGTGGTGGAATACAGCCGCTTCCACCCCGTCACCTGCGTGGGCGGGTGAATGTGATACATCGTCGATGTCGGGCCGACAAACCCCTCGGTCCCGAAGAGTTCCTCGGAATACAGCCGACCATCGGGGCGGCGAAACTGCGTGTGGCGATGCTTGGGCAGCGAACCGAGTTTGAAGTAGTAAGGCATATGGGGTCTCCTGTGCGCGTCGAGAGGCTTGAACAGGCGTCCTTCCCCGTTCCCTGTCACTCACTTGGAATCATACGCGCCGGGTCACGGCCGCAGGCCGCGCTCGACCTTCTCCCGCAGTTCGAGGGCCATCTCCCCTCGATCGCCGGATTCATCGAGCCATCGCAAGTGTTCTTGTCGGGCCTGCCCGGCGTCGCTGACGGCCATCGCCAGCAGCGCCATGCGCATGGCCGTGGGCTGGGCATCGAGCGACGATGCGAAGTCCGCAACCTGCGCGGCCTCGGCATCTCGCCCGCCAGCGAGCAGCGCGGCGTAGACCGTTGCGCAGCGATCGCGAAAATACGCGGCGGCAACCTCGGCCGCACGCTGCGGCGACCAGCCCAGCGCGGGCGATTCCGCCTGACGCAGAAAGCCCTGCACGTTGGCGTGCAGGCCGCGCACGGCCATGACCGGATCGGGGAACCACTTCGCCAGATCGGCCCATCGTCCGGCCTCGCGCAGGATTTGTGTGAACAACCCGCGCAGCGGAAACATCACGGCCAGGGATCGCGGGTCGGATTCCATTCGCAGCAGCCACTCGATCGTTCGGCCGGAGTCGCCAAGCACGATGTTGAGTCCGGCCCAGTCGCGCACGAGATCGAGATCGCCCGGCGGCGGTCCCTCCGCCCCCCCCGCCGAATCGCGCCACCGCGCGACGCGCCGACGCATCGCGTCGCTCTCTCGCATCAGCCGCGCAAGCAACCCGGCCAGCAGCGCTGCACGTCCGCCGCGGAGCATCCCGCCCGACGCACCCAGATCTTCCCAGAGCGATTCCACCAGATCGCCGGCCGCGTCGAGCAGGCCATCGTCGATCATGCCCCGAATCGCCCCGTGGCGTTCACGATACTCTGCGAACTCCATGATGGGACACTATGCGCGCCATCGCGTGGCATGGGCAAGGCGCTTCGCCTTGCCCGTGCGAGAGTTCAAGCGCGACTGTGCATCAATCGAGCGCCAGACAGGCATGCACCCGAGGCGCGTGGCATGGGCAAGGCGCTTCGCCTTGCCCGTGTCACACGCACGCCCGCACGGGCAAGCCTGCTGGCTTGCCCATGCCACGCGGCGCAAGAAAACGCGCCGGGATGCAGAGTCCCGGCGCGAAGGCAGTCATCAGATGATGTCGAACGCTCTTCGCTTATGGGCACCCGGCGTTGAACGCGTTGCCGAAGCACAGGAAGTCGAAGATGTCGCAGACGCCCAGGCCCGTCGTTGTGTCGCAATCACACGCATACGGATCGCCTGCGGCGAAACGATTGCCGAAGCAGAGGAAGTCGAAGATGTCCAGCACGCCCACGCCGGTGCTGGTGTCGCAGTCGGCATAGCACGGCGGCGGGCCAGAGCCGACAAAGGCCATGCCGCGATAGTCGCCGCCGACGGCACCGATCAGCGTGGCGTTGCCGGTGGCTGGATCGACACGCTTGAGGTTCGTGCGAAGGACATACATGTTCCCGGCATCGTCGAACTCGACGGTTTGATTGTCATCAGGAATGCCCACGCCCCCAACAACCAGTGCCTGACCCGTGTTGCGGTCGATTCGTGAGATGACGTTCGACAGCACGCTTACGCCCCACAATTGGCCGTTGGAGTCACACGCCAAGCCTTGGATGTCCGTGCGCCCTGTTGACCCGATCGGCAAGAACAAGCCGTTGGTCACGTCTACTTGTCCAAGGAAGTCAGGTCCACCCTGATCCACGATGACGAAGAGGCGGCCGTCGGAATCAAAAGCCATGCCGCGAACGGTGGCGTTGGCGGGCACACCGCCAAGCGGTGCGACCCGTGTCGCGGCACCCGTGGCCGAGTCAACGGTGTACAGGTCTGAGAAGCTGTTGGGGCTTTGGAACAAGAAGGAGAATGCCCAGATCTGGCCGTTCGGATCAGCGGCAGCGGCGTTCCACTGCACGCCTCCCGACGATCCAACGATCGAAACGGCACCATTGGTGAGGTCAATGGTGCTCAACGTACCGTTGAACTGAAGGCCGTACAACGTGCCCTGGGCACAGGCCTGCCCCGCGACGATCGCCAACGATGCGACTGCCAAAACTCGAATTCGAGACCCGATCATGAGTGCTGCTCCTCTCAGCCGCGCTTGGTCCGTCGAAACACTCGCCAGGCCTGGCGCGGAGTTTCCGATTCCGGGCGGGTGATTCGACGGAATGCGATGTCAACGCCCCCGAACGAGTACTCCCCACGCACGGACATGGCATGTACCGTACCAGATGCACCCGTCCCGTGTCAAGCCCCCGTGAACCTGTCGATTCCAAGCCGGCGCGGATGACGCGACGACTGGTCCGCTCGACCATCGGACCGCCATTAGTCACACCCGGCGTTGAACGCGTTGCCGAAGCACAGGAAGTCAAAGACATCGCATACGGCGGGACCGGACACCACGTCGCAGTCGCAGGCAAAGCGCGAGCCTGACTCGAAGGCGTTGCCAAAGCACAGAAAGTCGAAGATGTCCAGCACGCCACGGCCCGATGATCCATCGCAGTCCGCGTAGCAATCATCCGCCAGAGACGACGCCGCGTCGGCAATGCCGTATCCGCGAACGAACAACGGATCGGGTCGGCCGTGTTGACGCTGTTCGGATGCCGCGTTGAACATCAAGCCGCGAAGTCGTGCGATGTCCCAGTGCGGCCGGGCGCTGAGCAGGCACGCGGCCGCGCCGGCGATCAGCGGTGTGGCCATTGATGTACCGCTGGGGTTTGAGAAGCCTGCATCATCGCCCGCGTCAACGGTCCACGTTCGCGCTCCGCGGGCCATGAGTTCAGGCTTGATGCGTCCGTCGGCCGTGGGACCATCGGAAGAAAAGCCCACGGTGCTGCCCTCGCTGCTGACCGCGCCGACGGTGATGACATCAAACGCATCGGCGGGCGCGATGAGGTTCGATGTCATCGGGTTCGCGTCGTGTCCGCGATTGCCCGCCGCCGTCACGCACACCACGCCGTTCTGCGTCGCGATGTTGACGGCGATGGTGGTGACGGCCGTGGCGCCGTTGAGTTGCGACTGGGTGTACCAGTCGATGTATCCAAGCGATGAGGTGGCGATGTCGCCGCCGTGAAACTCGATGAACTCGAGGCCGGCGACGTAGAAGTCTTCCTCCTGCGGGACCTCCTGCGTGATGTCCTCGGTCTTGCACAGGATGTATGACGCGCCGGGCGCTGCGCCGACGAGTTCACCGGGGAGATAGGCAGCCAGCGCACCGAGAATCAGCGTGCCGTGGACATGTTGATCGGGATGATCGCCCGGCTGCGGCGAGGTGGTGGGGTCATCATCGACGAAGTCGTACTCGGCGATGACATGGAGCGGATTGGCGGGATGGTTGAACGCGAGGTGCGTGCGTTTGAATCCCGTGTCAAGGATGCCGATGATGATGCCATCACCGGTGAAGCCCATGTCGTGCAGCGGGACGATGCCAATCTGGTCGAGTTGTTCGGTGGCGAGGCCGTGGTGGCCGTCAGCGCCGCTTGCGCGATCGTGGCGGAACGCAGGCGTCGAACGGATGCGCACGCCGACCGGCTCGATGCGAACAACACGTGGAAGCGAACGAAGCAGCGCGATCTGTTGCTGCTCATCGGCCGTGGCATCGAGTTCCACGCTGACGGCGTTGAGCCATCGACTGACGACGCGGATGCGAACTCCCATCGCGCTCACGGCGTCGATGTGCGCTGTCGGCACGGGAAGATCGCGCTCATCGACGAGTCCCGGTGCGGATCGGCGCAGTCGCCGCCGTTCCAAGGCTCGCGCTGGATATGACGCGCCCAACTCGGCAAGCGCCGCTTCGCGCACCGCGGGCGCCATGTCCCCCTTGTCCGCGAAGTAGACCCACACCACCCGCGCGGATGGACGATCATCGCCGCCAAGCGCTTCACCCACGGCCGACACCAGCAACGCACTTGCGACCGCAAGCCCCCACATTGATGCAAGGCGTACGTCAGCGCAGACCATCGTTACGGGCACCCGGCGTTGAACGCATTGCCAAAGCACAGGAAATCAAAGATATCACAGACGCCCAGCCCCGTGCTGGTGTCGCAGTCACACGCATACGGATCGCCCGCACTGAAGCGATTGCCGAAGCAGAGGAAGTCGAAGATGTCGAGCACGCCCACACCGGTCGATGTGTCGCAGTCGGCGTAGCACTGCTGCACTTCGCCGATGATGGCCAGGCCGCGGATGTCGGCGAAGCCCGTCGCGCCGATCAAACTGAAGTTTCCATTGCCTGGATCGATGCGGATCAGGTTCATCCGGGCGCCATAGAGGGTGCCGTCGGCGGCGAACTCGAGCGCTTGCGAATCGCCGCCGAAGCCCATTCCGCCGATCAATGTGGCAGCGCCTGTCGCCACGTCGATCGAGTAGAGCCGCTCGGGCACGACACCTAGACCGAAGAGATTGTCACCGGCGTCGAACGCGAGGGCCTGGATGTCAGGCCGGATCATTGATCCGATGATGGTGACCGCGCCCGAACTCATGTCCACGACGCCAAGCGTGTCCGGCACCAGCGTGTCGGCTGGACTGAACGCCACGAACAGGCGATCGTTCGAGTCAAACGCCATGCCGCGAGCGCTGGTTGCAACGGGCGCGCCGGTCAACGTGAGAAATGGACTCCCCGCGCCGGTGAAGGGATCGATCTGATTTAACTGCGTCGCGCTGGACATGGTGAACAGACGGTCCTGGGAATCCGACGCGGCCGCGTTCGCGCTGACGCCCGCGTTGCCCACCAGTGAACCAGCGCCGGTGCCGAGGTCAATGCGATACACCTCGCCGTTGGACGAGAACCCATACATCGTCGGCTGCGCCAGCGCTGCGGTCGCGCACGACCCGACCAGACCGGCTGCGACGAGAATTCGAGTGCCCCCTGCCATGATCATCCTCCTTCAGTGTTTTCCGGAGTCGCCGCGCAGGCCACCGTTGGCCAGTGTACCCGAGCGTCAATCCCACTGCAAGCGCTTCGCGTGCTCGTCCGCCCGTTATCGGACAACGCTGCTCACCTGACGATCCCCCCGACCATCACTTCCACGCCGATCGCCGCCGTCAGGCACACTCCAAGCACCACCATCATCCGCCAATGCAGAACAAACATCATCACGCACGCGGCGAGGGCGATCGCCGCAAGCCACACATGGACACTGCCAACCTCCGGCCAGACAAAACTGGCCGGTCCCGCCCGCACGCGACTCACATTCGCGAAGATTGCATGAATCGCGAACCACAGCGCGAGGTTCAGGATCACGCCGACGATCGACGCGGTCACGGCCGTCAAGGCGTGCGCGAGGTGGCGATGGCCCTCAAGTCTCTCGATAAACGGCGCGCCGGCAAAGATCCACAGGAAGCACGGCGCGAACGTCGCCCACGTGGCCACCACCGACGCCAGGATCGCCCCGCCCATCGGCGACAGGGGGGCTGGCGCGTGATACGCCCCCAGGAAGCCGACGAACTGCAGCACCATGATCAGCGGGCCCGGTGTGGTCTCCGCGAGGGCCAGTCCAAGGATCATCTCCTCGGGCGAGAGCCACGCATACACCTCCACGGCCTGCTGCGCCACATACGCCAGCACGGCGTAGGCCCCGCCGAAGGTCACCACGGCCGTCTTGCTGAAGAACACGCCCTGCTGCACATACATGGACGTCGGGCCGAAGATCAGCGCCAGAGCCGCGATCGGTCCCCACCAGACCACAAGCCACACGACGATCACCCCGATGGTCCGCCGCGCGAGCGCTTTGCCCCCCCCTTGTCCGCGCGCGGGCGCTCCACCCTCATTCTCCATCTTGCGCAGCAGAGAGGGAAACTCGCCCGGGACCATGCGCCCGACAACAAGCCCCACCACCGCCGCCGAGGCGATGATGATGGGAAACGGCACGCCGAAGAAGAAGATCGCCGCGAACGCCGCGCCAGCCAGAACCCGCGTCGTCCGGGAGCGCAGCGTCCTGCGACCAATGCGAATGAGCGCTTCGATGACGATGGCCACCACGGCCGCGGACAATCCCGCCAGGCCCGCGAGGATGAACCGCGATTCACCCCACAGAACATACACCACGCTCAGCGCGAGGATCGAGATGAACCCGGGCAACACGAACAGCACCCCGGCCGCGAGTCCCCCGCGAAGGCCGTGCAGCAGCCACCCGACATACGTCGCCAGTTGCATCGCTTCGGGGCCTGGGAGCAACATGCAGTAGTTCAGCGCGTGCAGGAACTGTCGCTCGGTGATCCATCGCCGCTGTTCAACCAGGATGCGGTGCATCAGGGCGATCTGCCCGGCGGGTCCGCCGAAACTCAGCAGGCCGATGATGATCCACACGCGGATCGCGTCGCCCCACCTCACCCCGCTCGCGGCGGTGTCGGGGGGGGCGATGGGGTTCGCGGGCGGTGAACCGGTCATGGGCAGGATGGTACGGGGCCGTGAACCCAGCACTGTGCCCGCCGGCGAGCACCCCAACCGGCGAAGAGTGGCCAGCGTCGGCGGCCTCTGGCCACATCAGCAAAAAACCATGCGGGGACTTGCAATTCGCGGCGATTTCCGGTGCAATAGTGGTCGCGGCCCGCGCGTTGGGCGGGCAGCATCGGCGAGGTTCCCCACGCGGGGCGCGATGGGGAACCCACGCGGACTTTTACGAAAGGGAATGGATCATGCATCGCAGAACGAGTTTGACGTGTCTTTCGATCCTCGCGCTGGTCGCCGCGGTCTTCGCGCTGGCCATGCCCGCCAACGTGCACGCCAACGACACGGACTTCATCCCCGGCTCGATCGTCGGGCGCTGCGTTGACGAGAAGGGTGAGCCCGTGGCCGGGGCGCAGGTGCGTCTGACCGTCCCCGGCCCGCGCGGCCCGGTCGTCTTCGCCCGCACCGAGACGGATCGTCGCGGCATGTTCGAGTTCCCCCGCGTCCGCCCCGGCCACTACGCCGTGCGGGCCGCCAAGCGCGAGGTCGGCACGGGCGCTGCACGCGCCTCCGTGCGACCCGGCCAGACCGTTCGCGTTCCGATCGAACTCTCCGGCCGCTGAACCTTCGCACGCCGCAATCGACGGGCACGCGAAGTTCCATCTCCGCCGACAACCACACGGGCCGCCTCACACCACGAGGCGGCCCGTTGTCATCGTGGGCCATGGCCATCGCGCTGGATGGCCATGCTGGGGCTTCGGGTGCCATGGCCATTCCTCTGGATGGCCATGCCGTCGCGCGGGGTACATCCATCGCATCCCGCAAACCCTGATTCACCGCGGAGGCCCGGAGAGCGCAGAGAATGAAACCATGGCTTTCCCTCTCGGTGTACTCTGTGCCTCGGTGGTGGAACTGTCCTTGAAGGCGTCTGGGACGAAACCCCGGGCCATCACGATCCTGCGGCGATCTGCGTCGAACGCGCTGCGATTTGCAGCGATCGCGCCTTGGCCAACACGCCACCAGGGTCTTCCCTGACGACCAAACAACGATCGCATAGCCTTACACAGGAGCTTAAGAGCCTTATGCAAGAGCTTAAGAGCCTTGTGCAACTCCTGCACAGCCATATGCAGGAGCTTAAGAGTCTTGTGCAAGAGCTTAAGAGCCTTGCACAACTCCTGTGTGGCCTTGCACAGGAGCTTAAGAGCCTTGCACAACTCCTGTGCAGCCTTGCACAATCGCTTCAGCACTGTGCTGAACTCCCGCGCGGCCGTGCCTCGGACCCCCGCAAGCCACCCCGGCCGCCGGGGGAGGGTCACAGGAGACATGGAGACACGGAGAAGAGGCTCGCAACCTTCTACGATAGACGTTGATCCACTCACGACCGACGCGAAGCCCAATGTACGCCCACCACGCTCACTCAATGGGACATCCCCGTCTAACCGGATACCAAAAACACTGAGATCGAGGGAATCGATCCCGGTGCTTGATTGAGGACCATTTCCGTGGCAACAAACCTCAACCCGCCGTTCGTTGAAGTGATCACGATGGAGTCCGCCGACGCATTCCTAGACTACCTGCGTCTATCCAACACCGTCTGGGGCGAGGACCTCGATCCGTCGCCATGGGTGTTTCGAGGCCATGCGAATGCGGACTGGCACTTAATGCCGCGAGCGAGGCGACCGGATGGACGCCGCATCCTCATGCCACTAATTGAGCAGTACATTCGCACCAAGCGACCCAACTGGCACTGGAATGCCGACGCATTCGACGATGCACTATCCCAGCCACAGGCTCTGAAGGGGAATTCCGACATATTCAATAGAGTGTATGAGGTCCAACAATACATTGAATGCACTGCTATATCGCAGTTCGCTCAACTCGCCGACGAGGTTGGCCTTAGGCTGGAGGAACAACCCCTTGACATGCCAAGCCGTTACGGCGACACTCTGACAATTGCTGCCGCGCTCGCCCAGCACCACGGAGTGCCCACCGCACTCATGGATTGGACGCGCGATCCACTGGTGGCCGCCTTCTTCGCCGCCGAAGCGTCGGCTGACTCCCACTCAGTTGCAGTCTGGGCGCTCAACACCGAACGGGCATGTGACCCGCCCGGGATGATCGGAGGAACAGGTATTGGTTTGTACTCCTGTCCCCAATGGGCGCACAGCTTCCTTCACGCTCAATCCGGCCTCTTCATATACATGAATGGCACCTTTCCGCACAACCACCTACTTCGACAAGGGCGGTGGCCATGCCTGCTCGACGTTATGTCCAATAACAAAAAATCTGAATCAGTTGAAGGGAGCGTCCGAAAGATAATCCTGTCGAGCGCCCATGCGGTCCGACTTCAGAGGCTTCTCCTTCGAGAACGTATCTCGCGGGCCCATCTCATGCCGACGTTTGACAACGTCCAAGCCACCTTGTTGAACCGGTGGCGGATGCGGGCTAAGGAATTGCAAACTGCTCGACCAACCAGCCAAGAAAGCTAGCTTGGCGCACGGTGCCGTGGTCTCGTCTTCGTCGCCGAGTGCCATGGCCTCATCCTCGGGGCCATGCAGGGGGTGCAAGGGTGAACGCATGGTCACACCTTTGTCCAGACCACGGCTCGGGGCATCGCCACGCAGGGCGATTCCACCCGACGATCCTGGACTCGTCGCCCGACAATCGAAGCGATTGTCGGGGCACCCCCCCCCATTCTCTTCTTCGCGGCCTTCGCCCCCCTTCGCATCTTCGCGCTGAACTCCCCCCGGCTTCACATCACACGCTCCGCGAACTCTGCGTAATCTCCGCGGTCTCTGCGTACCGCTCCCTTCCCGGGCGGCGTGTCGCTTACGGACACCCCGCGCTTCGCGGTCGCTTTGAATCCCGCCGCGAGGCGTCCTATGCTCATCCCCACGCGGGATGGGTCGGCTGTGTCTGGCCGATCCGCCCTTCGCGGGGCACAACACCGCGTATTCGGACGTTGATGGTTATCCGCACACCAGGCCCGCGATGGCTCACGCCGCTTCGCCCGGCCGACACGGGGAGATGCTCATGCAGGGCTTGATCGGGGCACACGGGGGACCGCTTGTCAACAGAGTCGCCGACGCCGCGCGGGCGGAAGCCCTTCGCAAAGAGGCCGCGGGGCTGCCTCGCATCAATCTGAGTCTCAAGCAATCCTGCGATCTCGAACTCCTGGGCATCGGCGGGTACAGCCCGCTGACCGGGTTCATGGGCTCGGATGACTTCGAGAGCGTCTGCCGCCACATGAAACTGACCTCCGGCGATGTGTGGTCGATCCCCGTGCTCCTGTCGGTCAACAAGGACCAGCAGCCGGGGATCAACGCACGCGTGGCGCTGTTCGCACCCAACGGCACGTTGCAGGCGGTGATGACAGTCAAGGAAGAGTTCATGCACAACAAGACGCTGGAGATTCCCAGCGTCTTTCGCACCGAAGACCCCGCGCACCCGGGCGCAGCGCAGGTGCTGGCCGAGGGTGAGGTCTGTCTGGGCGGGCCTGTGGATGTCGTGACGGTGTGTGTGGATCCCTCCGGTCCCGAGGCGTTCCTGTCGCAGCGGCTCACGCCCGCGCAGACCCGCGCGGAGTTTCAGAAGCGCGGCTGGAAGCGCGTCGTCGCGTTCCAGACACGTAACCCCATCCACCGCGCCCACGAATACGTCTGCAAGTGCGCCCAGGAAGTCTGCGACGGCCTGCTCATTCACCCCCTCGTCGGCGAGACGAAAAAGGGCGACATTCCCGCCGATGTCCGCATGGAAGCCATCGCCGCGCTAACCGCGAAGTATTTCAACCCCGCCACGACGATGGTCAGCGTGCTCCCCGCCGCCATGCGCTACGCCGGGCCGCGCGAAGCCATCCATCACGCCATCATGCGGAAGAACTACGGCTGCTCGCACTTCATCGTCGGACGCGATCACGCCGGCGTGGGCAACTATTACGGCACCTATGACGCCCAGAAGATCTTCGACGAGATCGACGGCGACAACCTCGGCATCGAACCGCTCATGTTCGAGCACACAGGATACAGCAAGTCCTATGGCGGCATGGTCTCGGGCAAAACCTATCCCAAACTCGAAGGCGACATCATCAATCTCTCCGGCACGGCCGTACGCGACATGCTCGCCAAAGGCGAACGCCCGCCGATGGAGTTCTCACGGCCGGAAGTGGCCGATGTGCTGATCAAATGGGCCTGGGGGCAGTAAGCCCGCGGCGGCGGCGAAGCGGCGGCCGTCAAACGCCACGACAGCGCGTTGTGCCCGCTGAGGCCGTGGCGTGCCCGTGCTGGTCGCGGTGTGACCGTGCCGGTCGAGGTGTGACCGTGCCATCGCGGCGTGACCGTGCCGGTCGAGGTGTGCCCGTGCCATTGCCCCAATCCACATCGCGGTCGAGCGATTCATTCGCCACGTTGTACGCCGCGCCATCCCACTCGAAGTCGCCGATGTCGAGGTAATCCGCGTCGCCGTTGGAGTTGTACGCATGATGCGACCAGTTCCCCGGCTGCGTCAGCGTCCAGATCTCATCGCGCGTGCCATCATCCGCCGAGGTCAATCGCCCCAGCCCATCGTTCGTGTACGTCGTCGTGAAGGCGCCATGCACATGATCCGTCTGCCCCACGATGTTCATCCATTGGCCCGCGGATGAGCCATACGTCACGCCGACATCATAAAAGTCGCGGTCCGTCGTGAGATCCTTCGTCCACGTCGAACGGATCAAGCGCCCGAGGCACCAAGATCGAAGCGATCATGGCGGCACGTCGAAAGTCATCTTGATGCCACCCCGCCACGGCACCGCCAGATTCTTAATGCCACACTGCCCTACCTCTCGCATAAATACGATCTTGACGCCACTTCGCAACGTTCAAGGCGAGGCGGAAGCGGATCCATCACGAACTCGCAACTGCTCGAAGTACTCACGTGTGAGTGTCGGATCTAGAGTTTGATAATAAGCGATCACCAGGTCGATCTTCGCCCGAATGCGAATACTTGTCTCGGCGGCGGTCCACAACTGTGAAACCGGCGTAAACAGCGAAGCCGCGATAACATTGAAGTCATCCTCAGGCGTGTTCTGGCAATAGGCTATCAGGAAACCATCCGCCCACAACTTTTGGGATGATAGCTGACGTTCTGAAACCGGCACACTCTGGTATACGAAACCGCCCGGATTGATCGCATTCCATCGTTCCCAAAGGACTGATGGGGGATATCGCCGCAAGAACAGACTTGATAGTTCATGGTGAAACAACTGCTCAAGACGATTCTCCGATGAGTCGAGCGCCTTAGCAACCTCCGCATTACCAAGAACAAATATGCGTTCGATGCGTATGTAGATACTGGTGTTGTAGAATGTGGCCTTCCCGGGCCTATCATACAGCCGCAAAGTACCTACAATGTATACATCTTTCAATACATCACACAATAGCGACGACGGATATTTACACATCGCCTGCCCTAGCACCTGTCGAGCAAAGCGAATATCGCTCGCGGACGCGGGTGTTGCGGTGAGAGACACCGGCGGCTGTAGCCAATGTGCAGGAAAAATGTCTTCCGCACGTCCTGTGCGAATCGCAACGCATTCGTGCGTGTGCGAAGGTGGAGGAATTGTTTCCGCTCCTCCAATCTTGGCCGGCCCTTCTGGATGTGTTGGGGCTGCGGTTCCCAACGACCCGATCGGTCGCTTCTCGCGTTCGCACGCCGTGGCAGCAAGTATTGCTGCGCACAGCAACGCCAGCGGCAGGCCGCTCTTTGGCGTGCGACGGGGATCCAAAGGACCAGTACACGAGAAATGCATGGGCACCATCCTGTCATGCGCACTGCACGGACTGATATTGTTCGTCACCCTCCTCAGCGATAATCCATTTCATGAACAATATGTGCAACCATTATGCCGTCAAGAACACCTGAATCATCGCAAGGACACCGAATTCGAAGCCCTCCCTGGATGGTCTCCTCGTTGAGAGGATCGGGAATGTGGCATGCTTCCAGACAGCAAGTCTGCCCAAGTATTCTGAACTGCTTGATGACAATACACGTTGGCTCATTGCTAGGTTCCACAACATCGCCCTCTTCAGGCTTTGGATCGTTGGGGCGGCGATTCACGCTTTCGCAATCGAATGCTGAAGGGGGCTTGAATCGTCCCCTGCATCCCATTCGGCAGGTCGGGTTGCGTGGATCCGTCGGATCTGGAAATGTGCTGCAACAACACACGATGCACTTTCGATATGACACTTCGCTTCTGCAACTTCCTTTGATTGGATTCTCAATGGTGTTGATCTGACACCCTGCCCCTGCAGTTCCTTGCCCTGAGCACCGGCTTGCGCCGACGCCGATGACAAAGGCCAGCCCCATCGGGTCCATGCCGATGATGGGCGAACTGCGCGCGTACTGATACAAGCTGACGCCATCGACATAGCCCATCGGATCGCGCTGGTGCCATCGTCCAAGGCCCGCGTCGTAGAAGCGGTGTCGGACGTGGTAGAAGGAGCGTTGGCGGTTGGTCGAGCCCGTGAGCCAGGGGTCGGATTCGTAGCCGGCGTAGCCGGCGCGGTTGGCCACGGCCGAGGAACTGAGGATGTTGCGGCCAAGGGTCTGGTAGGTGCCGGTGATGGAGTTGGCGTGGAGGACGTCGGCCGTGCTGTCAACGGTGCCGTTGAGGTCCGCGTCCTTTCGCACGTCGTAGCCACCGGCGATCGCGCCCGAGTCGGTCGCGTCCCAGTCGCCGTCGGAGTCCGTGTCGCCCGCCGGCAGGCCGAAGGGCACGCCGTAGGCCGAGTACTTCACCCACTCGACCATCTTGCCCGTGTCCGTGACGATCGCCGCGACATCGGCGCGCCCGCCGACGCCGACACCGCCCGCGCCGTGGTGGCAGTAGTACCGACGCTCTTCGAGCGTGTGGTCAATGTCCAGGTCTTCATCGCGATCCCGGAGTATCACAGCATCAATATACGATGAACCCCCGGCCCCGTCAAGGCCCGCATTGTGGTGGATGACAATTTCATAGGGGTTGCCCGAGGCGTCGTGGTACACAGCGCACTTCTGCCACCCGGCCGTGTAGACGTAGTGTTCGATAACCTCGTCTTCCAGCGAGTCGTCCACGTCCGTGTCGCTTACGGCCGTGATCCGCCAGCCCAGGCCGTTGTAGCGGTATTCGCAGCCCGCCCAGCCGGGATCGGCGGATGTCACCGCGACCAGCCGGTTCCAGGCGTCGTAGACGTATTCGTAGTGCCACTCATCGTTTGTCAGGTTTCCGGCTGGATCATAGTCGATCGTGCCCGTGCCGGGGTACGTCTCGCTCGTCGGCGTGCCATCGCCGTCGCCCCAGTCCACGCTACGGACGAGTTGCTCGTTGGCCACGTTGTACGTGGCACTGGTCCAGTTCCAGTCGCCCACGTCGAGGTAGTCGGCATCGCCGTTGGCGTCGAACGTGTTGTCGCTCCAGTTCCCCGGCTGCGTCAGCGTCCAAGTCTCTTTGCGCGTGCGGCTGGTGATGTCGCCGACGCTGATCGTGCCCTCATCGGCTTCGGTCAGGCGGTTGAGCCCATCGTTGACGTACTTCGTATCGAAGCCCGTATGCACATGGTCCGTCATCGTCACGATATTGGTCCACTGCCCGCTGGTTGCGCCGTAGCCGACCGACACATCGTAGAAAATCGCGGTCCGTGCTCAAGTCCTTCGTTCACGTCGAGCGGATCAAGCGCCCGAAGCACCATGATCGAAGCGATCATGGTGGCACGTCGAAACATCATCTTGATGCCACCCCGCCGATCATGGTGGCACGACGGATAGTGTACTTGATGCCACCCGCTGCTGTGAAGTGATCCATGCACTTCAGATCAATGCGATGCTTCGCGAGTAGCTCCACACTCGGGGCACCGGTCTCCGGAAAGCCCGGACAGGTCATAATTGCACTCAAGACACGCGTTTCGTGTCCATTGCAAACGATGCCGAATGCGCGCGAGCATAAGAATAGGAAAAGCCACAATACAATATCCCAGCAGGGAATTGAATAGAAGCCCACGCCAGATGACCCCATAGGGAAGGTATAGCGTTGATCGCGCGCCGCCGAATGAATGCCGAATGACAAACACTCTACGATAAGAAACATCATTAGGTCGTTCGATGATCTCTCCGAAAACATTATACTTCATGCATGGAAGCGGCCAACCAAAGGCTGCCGTACCTATTGCCAACCTCTTGTTTGGGGGCGAAGCCCACCAAAACCGTTGACGAAAGCACGCCCAGCTCGGTAGCAAGTAGCGAGCGGAACTTATGTAAGCCGGCTCTGCTACGAGTGTTCTAACGAACGTGCTTCGTGTGCTCCACACTTCCAATTCGCAGATTGGAGAGTCATACCGCTCAATACTCTGCTTACGCAACGGGTCAAAATGGGGAAACGCATATGTTTTCTGCCACTGAACTACAGCAGCCATCTGAGCACATAGTATTGATGCAGCAATCGACGAACACACGATGAGTGCATGTAGCAGGCAGCCCCGCAATCGTGTTTGTCGCAATGCTGAACTCAGTGGTTGACGTGACATGCCATACACCAATCGCGCGTAACAGCGAGAGCAATACGAAAGGCACGCAA
Source organism: uncultured Phycisphaeraceae bacterium (assembly GCA_964614515.1). Classification (GTDB taxonomy): domain Bacteria; phylum Planctomycetota; class Phycisphaerae; order Phycisphaerales; family UBA1924; genus CAZTPJ01. Next base: position 63,514 of record CAZTPJ010000003.1, read on the forward strand.
AGGTCCTGGGTTCTGATTCATGCGGTACAACATCCGGCTGTACTTTTAGTCTGTGACTCGAATTGGGGGATCCGATGGCGATGAGATCCGGTCAAGACAGTAACCCAGCGACACCCAACGGCGACACCTAGAGCAACACCCTGCGCGCCCGCCGCCGAAGCAACCCGACCCGTCCATGCTGTCGCATGCGCGTTGGCAGAGACACTCCTCGAACAGCAGCGGAAAGTTCACAAACGCATCACAGGCCCCTTCCACGTTGTATGCGTGAATTTCGCTGCATAGAGATTCGTTGCAGAAACGAAGACTGCAATCGACACTTCCGTCGGCGCACTCGTCGATGGCATGCACGAGTTCGTGAATGAGCGTATCGCAAGGATCGCCGCACGCACTCGGAGTTTGAAACGGTGAGTCCGTACATAAAACAATAGAATGGGTGGTGCAACCGTACCCGCCACATTGCACGCCACCACCAGGTGGAATGGGCGTTTCGCAGGCAGTCGGTGGACGAATGATATCGTCAATAGTTCGTGAACTACAACCCACTCCGCTGACGCACGAAGTTTTGCGCGACGAAGCGCCTCCTATGCTGAACACAGGCGTTGGCGCAGGGGATGGAGTGAGACAGGTGTCACATCCGGATTGGAGCGGCACAATTGGGCAGCGACCGCGCAGGATTCCGAGAAGCCCACATATCATGTCTCGCTTTTCTTGCGAGCAGGGGGAAATGCAATAGAACCGCCGAAAGAACTCGTCGCATTCTCTGCTTATGTCAAACTGTGGCGGAGAATACAAATGGCTTGGAAGAACCCCGGGGAGAACGGAGACCGGCCTTTGCACCCATCTACCATGGGAGACTTTGTAGACGCGGTGGCGGACGTGATACAAGTCATCGACATACGAATCGCGGGTGTAGCCGGCGTAGCCGAGGGTGTTGCGGGTGGCGGAGCCGGAGAGGACGCCACGGCCGAGCGTTGTGACCGTCGCGGCCGCGGCATCGGCGGAACCGATGCTGCCGTCCAAGTTAACATCGGCGTAGGCGCGGTAGGCGTGGCCGGAGGTGGTCCAGTTGGTGATCTTGTCGCCGTCGGTGCCGCCGCCGCCGGTGTCGTAGTCGCCGTCAAAGTTCGTGTCGCCCGCGGGCATGCCGAAGGGCTGGCCGTAGGGGTCGTAGGTGATGCGTTCGACCTGCACGCCGGCGTCGGTGAGAACCACGACGACATCGCTGCGCCAGTTCTGGCAGAAGTAGCGACGCTCTTCGAGCGTGTCGTCGAGGTTTTCATCTCGCTCGCGCAGAATCACGCCATAAATATACGAACTTCCCCCGGCCCCGTCAAGGCCCGCATTGTGGTGGATGAAGATTTCATAGGGGTTGCCCGAGGCGTCGTGGTACACAGCGTACTTCTGCCAGCCGGCCTTATAAATGCCACATCGCTGCGTCGATGCGGTACTCCAGGAACTCGCCGGCAAGGAGCCTTCGGCGTGGAGATCGAACGACTCATTGATGCGCGACGGTGTCGATCCGTATCACGGACACCCCGCGTTGAACGCGTTGCCGAAGCAGAGGAAGTCGAAGATATCGCACACGCCGGGGCCGGTGGAGGTGTCGCAGTCGCAGGCGTACGGATCGCTTTGATCAAACAGGTTGCCGAAGCAGAGGAAGTCGAAGATGTCGAGGACGCCCGGCCCGGTGGTCTGGTCGCAGTCCGCGTAGCATTCGACGCATGAAGGCGAGTTGAACTCGCCGGGCGTGCCGATGTCGCCTGTCGATGAGGCGAACGAGCCGTACACATCGCCGACTGTCGAAAGTTCCCACGCTTCGATGTCGTCCTTACCGATGGCCTCGCGGCAGGTCTGGCCGCTGCGGTTTTGCGTGCGAATCGTGCCGGGAAAATTTTGATCGCCATAGGTGAGGCGATCGACCAGTTCATTGTTCGCATCGTAGAGATTAAGTTGATCGTTGCGTCCGATGTTGTTGCCCTGTGACACCCCGAGCAGACCGACGATCTTGACGCTGGCGCTGAGGCTCCAGGCCGTGCGGAAGTCTTCCGCGGGGCTTTCGGTCAGGACGACGCTCTCGCCGGGCTGGACTGTGCCGAATGCGCTGAGGTCAAACGCGCCAGGCGTGACGTTGTCATCATCGAAACTCCATCCAGTCATGTCCACGGGTGATGTGCCCATGTTGGTGAACTCGATGAACTCGCCGCTGGCGCCGGAATACATCCACTCGGTGATGCGCATGCCTTCCGACGGCCCGAAGGTGTAGTCGATGTAGAGCGAACCCCACTCCGTCCGCTCGGGCATGAATGAGAGCGAGTTGAACGCGTTGGATGCGGTTGCGCCGACGTAATACGCCACGCGCTGCCCGCCCGTGCCCACGACCGGCAGGTCAACGGAATATTCGTTCTGGCCGGATGGCGTCATCGCGACGCGTGCGTACGGGGCGGCGCGATCCGCGCGATAATACAGGTCAACGCCCGCGACGGGACTGCCCGCCGGCGACACCGACGCGGTGATCCGGACCACTTCGCCCGGCGACGGATTCGAGTTTGACGCGGTGATGGACGAGATCGTCGGGCCCACGGCCGTGAGTTCGGCGATGCCGTTGAGAAACGTCGCGCGTTGATCGATGAACTGCTGTAGGCCGACGATGTTGCCCCCGGCGAAGCCGAAGTATGGCATATTCACGGTGCTGGTGAAGTTCTGCTGAAAGAGCGTGTAAGAATAGAGTTTCTTGGGATCGGCCTGCACGGCCGCGTCGATCAACTGGCGGTGGGCGTCGAAGATCGGACCAAAGTAGTCCCAGTTCAGATCCCGCCTGGCGACGCGGTAGTGCGCCATGTATCGCTGTCGGAGTTCTGCGACGCTGAGCACGCGACTGAGGACCGGCTTGTTCGACGCGGTGAAGTTCCGCGTGATCGTCCACATGGTCTGGGTAAAGGTCTCGTTGGCGTCGCGCTGCAGCAGGTGCATACGTCCATCGAGCGGATCGCGATACGCCATGAAGTCCGCGCCCTTGTTGATATAACTATCGTCGTCAGTCAGCAGGTTCTCAAGCACGACGGACCAGGTGGACGGATCGATGGCGAAAACCGTGTCGATGCTGGGCCACTGGGCCAATGGCCAGTTGGTCACCGCGTCGCACACGGTGATCAGCGCGCCCAGGGGGTTGGCCAGACCGCCGTCATCCTGGATTTCATAGCCGGTGTAGCCGCTCGGCAGCGTGCCGTTGTACCGGAGGCCGGGGCCGTTGGGATTGTTAGCGCATTTCACACGGAGGCCGTTGGTATCGGAGAAATATCGCCCGAGCATTGACTTGTTGGTCTGTTGCACGTTGACATAGACGCCCCAGTTCTGGCCGTTGAGCGTGACGGTGACGTGGTTGGCTCGGGGGTTGGGGATGAACTGGGCGACGTAGTTGTTGTAGACGACTTCGCGACAGAACGTGGGATCACGGAACCCGTTGTTGAGGTTCAGCGTGGAGTACCCCATCAGTTCCTGTTCGGGATCAATGTGATCGGTGTAGATCTTCAACGAGAATTTTTCCGAGCCTGACGGCAGCCCGGTGTACGACGTGTTGCCGCGGATGCGCACGCCGACGCTCGGATACACCACACCCTCAACCGTCATGTCCGCGAGAATCGGCGTTTCGGACTGATAGTTTTGGCGAAGCAACTGGAGCCAGTTCGCGTCGTGAAACTGGAGGTTGATCGTGCGCAGGACGGTTGTGTCATACAGGTCCTGCCCGGCCGTGGTTCCGGCGAGCATGCTCAAAGCCAGCACCATGGGTGCGACGCGACGCGACTGGAACATGGGTCTCTCTCCGATTCTGGAAGGGTTCGAGGGGTGGGAATGTCGAGTTCGCGCCAAGGCGAACGGATGGCCATACGTCCGAAAGCGCAGGTTGATGCAGTTGTCCGGTGAGATTCTTGATATGAACGTCAAGATAGATGTTATAGGACTATGGTGGCGTGTCGAAGGGGCAACGCCCGGCACCGGCCATTCCGTGCGCAAACGAAAGCCCGGCCTTGTGAGGGGCCGGGCCGTGCTCGCGCACTTGGTTCATCGGTAGGGTCGATCAGCGGTCGCGTGAGGCCGTGATCTTCGGGGCCGGCTCGTCTTCCGGTCCGATCTCGATGACGGGCGGCTCGATCTCGATGACGGGTTTGCGCTTGAGGAGGCGATGCTTCTCAAGGCCTGCGGCCGCGGCGTCGAGTTCGAACTTGGCGCGATCTTCGTACGACTTCGTCGCGCCCGAACCGGCGAGGGCCTGGAGGGTGGCTTCCTGATTTGCGCGGATGTCGGCGAGGCGTGCGTGGAGTTGATCGAGGCTCGCGGCGCGATACCGGCTCTGTTCGTCGATCGTGTGCTGGCGCTTCTCCATCATCTCGATCATGCGATCATTCCTTGCGATGGCGTCGACCTGTCGGTCGAGTTGCCAGAGTTGTGACTGGAACTCGGAGCGTTCCGTTTCGAGTTTTGCGAGCAGTTCGGTCAATCGCTGCTCCTGCTGGGCGAGGAAGCCCAGGTCGCGTTCGAGGTCGGCCACTCGCCCGACAAACGCATCACGCGTGTCGGCGATCTGCCCGGCCTTTGAATACGCCTGATCGAGGTTCAGCGAATCGCTGCCGAAGCGGATCTTCACGACGCGGAACTCGGCGCCCTCGCCGCGGGCCTCTTCGGCTCGTGCCAGAAGTGACTGCACGCCATCGAAATCGGCCTGCGCGAGTTCGACGACGCGTCGGCTCACGGCCAGTTCCCGCTCAAGTCCGTCGACCTGTCCGCGCAGTTCGCTCAAGTCCCTTCGCACGTCGGCGATGCGCTTGGGGTACTGCGATTCAAGATCGCGCAGTTGGGCCCGCAGGGCGATGGGATCCTTGATGTTCTTGTCGATGCGCTGATTGACGTTCTGTCGAGCCTGGGTCACGACCGCGAGAACGCGATCCGGACCGGCGATCAGCACCGCCGGCACCGCCACAACGCCACCGACCAGCGCCGTGATCACACCAACTCGAACCACACCCTTGATGATGCCAGCCATTGAATTCCTCCTGCCACTTGGCGGGAATACGTGTTGCTCATCCGGGCCTACCTGCCCGCGTCAGAACAATGCTTGGGAAACCGGCCGGGCGTTTTTCAAACAAGCCTTGCGAACCGCGTTCAGGGCTGATCGCGGCCGAGACCTCCTGGGCTGGTATTGTCTTGGGAACGGAATGAAGGGTTTGACGCCAGACCTGAAAAACCCGGGCAATGACCGCCGAATAAGGCGACAGGGGCCACCACATGCTCAATTCCATGACCACAGGGTTCGTCAACCGTCTCAGAAAGAACGATGAGGCCGCGTGGTTTGAACTCTGGGACACATTCGGACCCGTGATTCGGGCGCAACTGACCAAATGGGGCAAGGGGCGCATCGGGCACGAAACGGTGCGTGATCTGTCGCAGGAGACGCTCGCGGCGTTATCAGACTCCATCGATCGGTACGATCCCACGCGCGGCGCCCGATTCTCGACGTGGCTTCTGGCCATCGCCAAGCATGTCCTGGGCGATGAACTCGATCGGCGAATGGCCCAAAAACGCGGCTCGGGCAAACGCGGCGGCGAACTTGATGAATCGTGGATGGGGGCGTCGACGAACGTCCCCGTTGATGCCGCGTATGAAGCGGCGGTGTTTCGTTCAAAGGTCGCGGCGGCGATCAAGATGGTTGAGAAGGAGTGCGATTTCGTTGACTTTTCGATCTACCGCATGCGCGTACTCGACGGCGCCAGCGGAAAGGACGTCGCCGCCAACCTGGGCATGAGCGAACCGACGGTAAGCCGCAAACTGACCCGAGTGCGCGATCTGCTGCGGTCGCGGATCGCGGAAGTCGTGGCGACGTACTCCTTCACCGACGAGGAGGAACACGAGGCCGAACGAAACGGACTCGTGCTGAATCCCAAAGCCAATCCTGAGCGTGCCGATGACGCGCTCTTCGATGAATGCGTGGCGGAGATCTATCACCGCCAGTTGGAACTCAAACGCCAGGACGAGGCCGCGGTCTGACGCCTCTGGGGACAACCCCTCGTCCAGCGACTTGCGGAGCGAGCATCGATGGGGCCACTTCCGATCATCCTGCTGATTCTCGGCCTGCTGGTTCTGATCCCAGTCGCCGCCATCGTCGTGATCTACCTGCTCGTGCCGCTGTTCAAAGGCGTGGGCTGGCTCATTCGTCAGGTCTTTCGCTTCATCGCCGGCGAGATCGGCGATGTCTTCCGCATCATCGGAAGCCTCATCACCATGATCGTGCTGACGCCGCTGGTCATCGGCACGATCGTCATCGGCCGCTGGTCCGCCTCGGCGCACTACGGCCGTGCGATCAAGTCCGAGTTCCGAACGACGGGTCTGTGCATCTATCGCATCCTCGTGGGCCATCCCGCGCGGCTGCTTTGCCTGACAGCGCTGACCGAAGGCATCGAGAAGCGCGTGCCGGAGGTCATGGCCGCAGCGCCAGGGCGAGACAAGCCAACGGGGCGCACGGGTCAGTTTCCGGGGTATTCGATCGTCGGCTCGCTTGCGGCCGGGGGCTCGGGCGGCAAGTTGTACGTTGCGGAGCCTGACGAGATCAAGTTGGCCGCGCTGACGCGGCAAGGCCACGCGGATGTTCGCCAGGTCGTCATCAAGACGTTCTCGCTGCGCGATGGTTCGAGCCTGCCGCAGATGTTCCGCGAGAATCGCTCGCTTGATGCGGCCAGACGCCTGGGTCTGATTCTCGAGCACGAAACCACGGACGAACGCTTCTTCTACGTGATGCGCTATGTTCCCGGCGAATCGCTGGGACTCGTCACGCAGCGACTGCACGCCGAATGCGGGCCGGATGGCCTTGAAGGGCGTGCGCTGCGCAAGGCCCTGGGCTATGGCGCTGATCTCGTCCGCACGCTCGATACCTATCACCGCGGCGGCCTGTGGCACAAGGACGTCAAGCCCGACAACATCATCGTCGATGGCAAAGAAGCCCACCTCGTGGACCTGGGACTCATCACGCCGCTGCGCTCGGCCATGACGCTCACGACCCACGGCACCGAGTACTTCCGCGATCCCGAGATGGTGCGCCTCGCACTCAAGGGCGTGAAGGTGCACGAAGTCAACGGCGCGAAGTTCGACATCTACGCCGCGGGCGCGGTGCTGTATTCCGTCATCGAGGGTTCGTTCCCGATGCACGGCGGGCTGAGCCAGATCACGAAGAAGTGCCCCGAGGCGGTGCGATGGATCGTGCGCCGCGCGATGACGGATTATGAGCGTCGATACGCGAGTTCGAGCGAGATGCTTGCGGACCTGAGCGTGGTGCTTGCCGCGTCCGATGCGTTCGCGGTGCGTCCGGCGGATCTGCCAAGCATGGGCGGGCAACACGCCGAAGCGCCTGCGCACGCCGCATCACCTGCGCATGCTGCGTCAACGCCGTCGCCGGGCGATCCGGACTGGATCTTCGCCCCAGCCGCAACGCCGGGCCATGCAGCGCCGGGCGCTGCGCCGCGCGTGGCGCCCGAGGCTCGCGGGCATTCACCGCGCCCACCGCGTCCGACACCATCATCGCGTCCTCGCATCAAGGTCACGAACTGGTGGACAGGCGCGTATGCGGTGGAAGATGATCCGCGTGCGCCGCGCGAGCGCGTGAATCCGTTGTCATCGGTTCCGAACATGGGCGGCGCGGCCGCACCTCCCCCACCACCCCCGCACGCGGCGCGATCGCCACGGCCGGTGCGTCCGCATCGCGCCAAGGGCGTGCCGGCGAAGGAACAACGCGCGAACGCCCGCGCTCGCGCGCAGGCCGCCCGCGCCCGCGCTCATACGCGCATGAGTTCACGACGCAAGCACACGCCTGCGGACTATTCAAACAATCCGAACCTCGGCGTGGCGGGCGCGATCGCGGGCTTTTTGATCCTCGCGGGCCTGGGCGCGGGCGCGCTGCTGCTCTTCGCGTCGTCAAATCGCTCCGTGCGCAACGATGCGCCGACGCCCATCGAAGCAGCGCCCGCGATGGACCTGACTGGCCGCACCGTGGCCGTGCTGCGCGAACGCATCACGTATCTGCCGGGCATCATTGATCAGGTGGACGATCGGCTCGAGCGGCTTCAGATCGCCGGCGCACGGCTGATCAACCTCGGACCCGGCGGCGGCACGACTGAGGATGAGGAACTTCTCGCGGGTCTGCGTTCGACCATCGGCCTGCACCCGTTCCAGTCCGAAGGCGCACGCGACGCCATTCGTTCATGGCTCAACACGCACAGCGATGTTGACATGGTCGTGTGGATCGCGCCCGACAGCGGCTCGGGCACAAACCCCGACGTGTGGGTTGTCTCCGCGGAACACGTCGCGGAGGCCGAAGCGACGTATACCTCGCGCGAACTCGTGCTGCGACGGTGAATGTACGAAAACTTCGTCCGTGCCACTGAAGTCGCCATAGGCGACTTCAGTGCTTTCGGGTTCGTCGTGTCATCAACAGGCCAAGCACGGGCAAGCCAGGAGGCTTGCCCATGCCACGCGCCCAAGCCCTTCCTGACGGTCGGGCTTCTTGCACTGACTTTTCTCGTGCCACTGAAGTCGCCATAGGCGACTTCAGTGCTTTCGGGTTCGTCGTATCATCAACAGGCCACGCACGGGCAAGCCAGGAGGCTTGCCCATGCCACGCGATCATGCCACGCGCCAAGCCGCCGGTCCTCAGCGCACGCCATCCTTCGCGGCCATCATCGCAATAAAGTCCACGCATCGCGCCGCATAGCCCGCCTCGTTGTCATACCACGAGACGACCTTGAAGAAGTTCTTGTTGAGTTCGATGCCCGCGAGCGAATCGAAGATCGACGATCGACGATCGCCGATGAAGTCGCTCGACACGACTTCTTCATCGGTGAAACCGAGGATGCCCTTCATCGCGCCAACGCTCGCCGCCTTCATCGCCGCGTTGATGTCCGCAAGGCTCGTCGCCTTGCTCGTGCGAACCGTCAGGTCCACCGCCGAGACATCCGCCACAGGCACCCGGAACGACATGCCCGTCAACCTGCCCTTGAGCGCAGGGATGCACAGTGCCACGGCCTTGGCCGCGCCGGTGCTCGCGGGAATGATGTTCTGATACGCATTGCGTCCGCCGCGCCAGTCTTTCTTGCTCGGGCCATCCTGCGTGGGCTGGGTGGCGGTGGCCGCGTGAATCGTGGTCATCAGGCCTTCTTCGATGCCGAAGGCGTCGTGCATGACTTTCGCGATGGGCGCGAGGCAGTTGGTCGTGCAACTCGCGTTGGACACGATCGTGTGTTTCGCGGCGTCATACATCGAGTCGTTCACGCCAAGGCACATCGTCGGAATCTGTTCCGGCGATTTCGTCGGCGCCGAGATGAGTACGCGCTTCGCCCCGGCCGTGATGTGCTTGCCCGCGCCTTCGACATCCGTGAACAGGCCGGTGGACTCGAGCACATACTGCACGCCGAGATCTTTCCACGGCAGTTTGGCGGGATCCTTTTCGCTCAGGCACTTGGTCGTAAAGCCGTTGGCCGTGAAGGATGTGTCGTCTGCGGTGACATCGACGCCCTTGCCGCCGAGGCGGAAGCGCCCGTGCATGGTGTCGAATTTGAGCAAGTACGCGAGATTCCCGGCCGGCACAAGGTCATTGACCGCGACGATCTCGATGGCGGGATTCTCCCGCGCGATGCGATAGACCAGTCGCCCGATCCGCCCGAATCCATTGATCCCAATCCGAATGGCCATGATGCCCCCCTGTAATGATGTGTATTTGCGACCGCAATCCGTGGCGGATGCGCGAGAATCGTAGCCGCAGTCCGGCCGTGTCTGGCCGGGACGCGCGGATCACGCGGTCACGGAGTCCCATTGATGCGCGATGCGTCCGCCGACGATCGTCGCCCGCGCTCGCCCGCGAACTTCCCACCCTTCATACGGCATGTTGCGGCTCAAACCGACGAGATCATCAGCGCGGATTGTCCACGCCGAATCGGGGTCGATGATGGTCACGTCGGCCGGGCCGCCAATCGTCAGACGTCCAAGGCCCATGGCATCCAAGCCACACAGTCGCGCGGGGTTCACGGTCAGCAGTTCGATCAACTTCATCCAGTCGATCAAGCCCGGCTCGACGAGCGCCTTGATGTACAGCGCCAGCGCTGTCTCAAGGCCGACGAGGCCCATCGGCGCTTCCTCGAAGGGCAAGGCCTTTTCGTGCGCCGCATGAGGCGCGTGGTCGGTTCCGAGCACGGTGATCGTGCCATCCGCGACACCCTCGCGGATCGCGCGGACATCTTTCTCCTCGCGAAGGGGGGGGTTCACTTTGGCGTTGGTGTCGGGCACACCGCCGCGGTCCACGGCCTCGTGCGTCAACAGCAGGTGGTGCGGCGCGGCCTCGGCCGTGATGGGTTGCCCATCGCGCCGCGCACGCCGTACGAGTTCGACCGACTCGCCGCTGGAAATGTGCTGGACGTGATATCGGCATCCGATCGCGCGATTCAGTCGGATGTCGCGCTCGATGATGAGTTCCTCGGCGACTCGCGGCCAGCCGGCGAGGCCGAACTTCGTCGCCACGCTTCCGGCGTGCATGGAGGCCCGCGCGGTCAGTGTTGGCTCCTGGCAATGTTGCATGAGCGCCCGCCCCGTCGTCTTGACGATCCCCAACGCCCTGGCCATCAATCCCGCCGACGCCACCACATCGCCATCATCCGAGAACCCCACCGCGCCGGCCCGCGCCATCAACGATATCTCCGCGATGTGTTCGCCCTTGCGGCCGACCGACACCGCTCCGACAGGGAACACCCGGCAACGTCCCGATTCCTCCGCCCTCGCTCGCACCAGGCGCATCATCTCAGGCGTGTCGAGGGCGGGCGAGGTGTTGGGCATACCGCAGACGGCCGTGAAACCCCCCGCCACAGCCGCAAGCGTGCCGGTGGCGATGGTCTCCTTGTGCTCACCGCCCGGCTCGCGGAGATGAACGTGCGGGTCGATGAGTCCGGGAACCACGAGGCATCCGGCGGCGGCGAGGACCTTCGAATCGGAATCCGCCAGAAGTCCCGGGCCTATGGCGACGATGCGGCCCTCGGCGATTGCAACGTCGGCCGAGCGATCTGTCCCGCCCGCCGGGTCCAGGACGCGTCCGCCGCGAATCAGGATCGTTTGTGCCATGCTGGAGGAGAATAGGAAAGCCGCGTGCGCTTGGCGCATAAAAACAACCCGGAGCCCGCCGCCGGGCCATCATGACCGTGGCGAGTCGGATTCCGGGTGGCCCCTTCCCTTCGGGCCCGCCCGTACAACGAATTCTTTGCGTGTGAATTGCAAACCGGTCCGATTTCGGTCATACTGGAAACCGATGGTGGGCGCTTCGCGAATGGGCCTGCGACAGGCGATGCCCTTTGAGCGGGGCCGAAGATCGCGTCGGATCGCGGGTTGCGCCGACACACAGGGGTTCGGGGTTTCCTCAGGATACATGACTCAGAAAGGAAAACTGACATGCGTATTGGCACTGCAAGGCCGATCACGGCCGTGGTGTTGGCGTTGGTCGCGGGAGCCGCGGCGCCGGCGATGGGCGATGGAGTGGTTGGCCAGCCGGCCATTGATGCGTTGACCGCCCGCTACCCGGGGGCTCACGCCTACATCCATGATGGTCGGGTGATGTGCCTGTACGGCGTGAAGATGACGCAGGCGAACGACCCCGTGTCGGCCGCGGAACTCTTCCTCGCGCAGCATGCCCCGGCGTTCGGCGTGCCCGGAGTTGATCTCCGCCTTGAATGGATGTCCGATGTCTCGTGGGGCAAGTTCACGAATCTCCACTATCGCCAGTACATCGAAGGCCTGCCCGTCGAGTTCGGCTTCGCGAACGTCCTCGTTCGTAATGGTCAGCCTGATGCGGTTGTGTATTCCGGCGCTCGACTGGCGAAGCCCGCTCCCGGCGGATTCGCCGACATGGCCGTCAACGCTCAGCAGGCGCTGAACATCATCCAGAACATGCCCGCGTATGAGAACCTCGGCAACTGGTCAGAGCCGGAACTCGTCGCGTTCTATGGCGAAGGCGACCTGCCCCAGAACATCAACGCCGTGCGCACCTGGAAGTTCTCAGCCCACGGCCAGGGCGGCATCTTCGGCCACCGCGCGTACACGTTCTATGTGGACGCCGCAACCGGCAATCTCACCTTCGCACGCTTCGAGGTCTATGACATCGACGTGGCCGGCTCGGTCCGAGGCATGGCCTCGCCTGGGACACGGCCGGACATCGCCGCGAATCCGCCGACGATGCAGGATGTCGGCCAGGTTCGGGTGCAGATTTCGGGCGGGAACACGGCGACATCGCTTCGCGATGGAACGTTCGTGATTCCGCACCCCGGTGCGTCGCCCGTCACGGTCAACTCCTCGCTCGTCGGGCCGTGGGTCACGGTCGTCGATGTCGGCGGCAGCGGCAATCTCACGGCCAGCGCCGCGAACGTGACGCCGCCCGGCCCCGCGGACCTGGTGTACAACGGCTCGCCCACGGCCCACAACACGGCCGAGGTCAACGCCTTCATCCACACCAACTTCACGCATGACTACATCAAGGACCGCGCTCCGGGTTGGACGCCCATCGACATTTCCCTTCGCGCGGAAGTCAACCGAAGCCAGACGTGCAACGCGTTCTTCACGACCAGTCCGCTTTCGATCAACTTCTACGCGGCCGGCGGCGGCTGCTCGAACACCGCGTACTCAACCGTCGTCGCCCATGAATATGGCCACTTCATCGTCAACCGTCGCAATCTCCAGCAAGGCGCTTTCGGCGAAGGATACAGCGATTCGGTCGCGCTGCTCATGTATGACACGCCCATCGTCGGCGAAAATTTCCAAGGCACAAGCCCCGTGCGACAGCCGGGCATCATCGTGCAGACCTACCCATGCTCCAGCACCGCCATTCACACCTGCGGACAGATCGTCGGCGGCGTCTGGTGGCGCATCCGCACGGGCTTTGGCGCCCGCTACGGCTCGCAGCAGGGCCTCGACCTCACGCGCCAATTGCACGTTGACTGGACGCTCATCACCGGCGGCGGCAGCGGCCTGAACTCCGCCCACCCGCAGACCGCGATTGAAGTCCTCACCGTCGATGATGATGACGGCAACATCAACAACGGCACGCCGAACTACAACGAAATCTGCGCCGCCTTCGCCACCCATCAGATCCCGTGCCCGCAGTTGTCGCTGATCGCCTTCCAGTATCCCAATGGACGTCCGGCGCAACTCTCGCCATCAGTGGCCGAGCCGATCGACGTCACCATCGTTGGCCTGGCTTCACAGCCGGAGCCGGGGTCACTCGTGATGCGCTATCGCGTCAACGGCGGCGCGTTCCAGTCCGCGACGGTGGTTGAGAACTCGCCAAACGTCTACACGGCCACGCTTCCGGGCCTGCCGTGCTATGACAACGTGGACTACTACTTTGAAGCGAGGACGACGGGCGGTCAGACCCTGACCGACCCGCCCACGGCACCCACGGCCGTGTTCAACGCGGGCGTCTACACGGGTCAGGTCGTGTCGTTCCATGACAATTTCCAGACCAACACGGGCTGGGTTGCCGAGAATCTCGGTGCGACATCGGGAGACTGGGAGCGCGGCGTTCCCGTGAATGATCCGACGTGGGCCTATGCCCCGTTCGCGGACTCGGATGGCAGCGGCCAGTGCCTGCTGACGGAGAACGCGCTGGGCAACACCGACGTGGACGACGGCGCGGTGCGCATCACGTCGCCGACGTTCGACGCACAGGGTTTGGGCGAACTCACCTACGACTACTACCTCAACCTCACCAACACCAGCGGCGCGGACATGCTTCTGGTCGAGATGAACACCAACAACGGCGTCGGCGCATGGACCGAAGTCGCTCGCCACACGAGCAACGGCGCCCGCGACTGGAGAGCGCACTCGATCAATGCTCAGTTTCTCGCGTCGCGCGGCGTGACGCCTACAGCGCAGACCAAGGTGCGGTTCACGGCCAATGACGCCAATCCGCAAAGCATCGTTGAAGCGGGCGTGGATGCCTTCAGGGTCGTCACGGTGGAGTGCGACGAGTGCTACGCCGACTGCGATCAGAGCACCGGCCAGGGCGTTCTTGACATCTTCGACTTCCTGTGCTTCGGCAATCGCTTCGATCAGGGCGATCCGTACGCCTGCGACTGCGATGTCTCCACAGGCCCGGGCACCTGCGACATCTTTGACTTCCTCTGCTTTGGCAACGCCTTCAACGTCGGCTGCCCATAAGCCCGCATCCAGTTCACACCACACCAACCGATCGCGAAAGCGGTCGGTTTTTTATGCGCCCCAAAGAGCCGATCGCGCAAGCGATCGAGTGCCACTGTCGTGGAAGCGCCGATCGCGCAAGCGATCGAGTGCGATAGCCCAGCCATCGGCGAGAGCGCGATGATGCGTCCTGGTACACGCACGGGCAAGCCTGAAGGCTTGCCCATGCCACGCGCCAGGTCCCTTCCTTGACGGTCGGGCTTCTTGCGCTGACGTTTCTCGTGCCACTGAAGTCGCCATAGGCGACTTCAGTGCTTTCTGGGATGTCGTCCCATCAAATGGCCACGCACGGGCAAGCCTGAAGGCTTGCCCATGCCACGCGCAACTGAAAAGGAAAACCGGCGGGCATTTGCCCGCCGGTTGTGGAAGTCGATTGAAGCGATTGATCGATCAGCGACGGCGGCGCATCGCGGCCAGACCCGCCACACCCAGCAGCGCCAAGGCACCGGGGGCCGGAATGTAGTAGATGTTGCCGGAGAAGATTCGCGGATTGAACTGCGTGCCGCCGAACGGCGTGCTCTGCGCAAGGCCGCCGTTGAACCGAAGGTCTGCGTTCTCAAAGCTTGTGGGAGGGACGCCCGTGGCCCCACGATATCGGATGCCACCCGCGCGGACAACCAGCGCCACGGCCGTCATTCCACCAACGGGGATGGTGAAGTCAGGAATGTCGATCGGCGCCAAGGTGGTGGTGCCGTTGGACACACCTAAGCCCGAGCCAATCGAGGTCCACAAAGCGGCGTTCGTCGAGTTGCCCACGAACGTGCCGCCCTCGATGAGGAACACTTCGATTTCCGTGGCCGTTCCGAGCGCCGAGCTGGCGAAGTAGTCCAGGCTCGTGATCGTCAAGGGCGTCGCCGCCAAGTTGACGAGGTCGAAATACACGCTGCTTCCCGCGGCGGAAAGGCCGTTGTTGGGGCCAAGAGGCGCCACGGCCAGCGGCGACTGCGCAACGGCCGTCGCGGCCATCGCCGTCCCCGCCACAACTGCGAACAAGGCTTGTCTCATCTCTGAATCTCCATGACAGAACTCATCCATTCCCAAGAGCATGCGCGCTCCACACACACGAGAGCTTCCACGCACAACGACCGACAGCGACGACACAAGTGTCCCTCTCGATCTCTTCCTCGGCGCAGCCTCAAGCGGCTGCGACTCACACGATACCGTACCGCAGCGAATCTGTCAAGAGTGTGCGCGACAAAAAGCCCGTAGAATCAACGGATTTCAATGTGCGGTTTGCGCGTCGGGGCCAGCTTTTCACACCGCGTAGTTCGGAATCAGCCGCGATTCGAGATGTCGAATGAGCGGGTCGGCCGATAATTCCGCGCCAGTGGATCGTCGGCAGAGATCCGCCGCGCGATAACGCCGGCCGTGCTGATGAATGTTCTCGCGCAGCCAGTCGAGCAGCGGGCGGAACTCGCCGCGCTCGATGCGCTGGGGTATGTCGGGCATCGCACGTCCGATGGCCTCCCACATCTGCGCGGCGTAGAGGTTGCCGAGGGTGTAGGTCGGGAAGTATCCGATCAGGCCGAAGGACCAATGCACATCCTGAAGGCAGCCGCGACGATCATCGGGCACGTCAATGCCGAGATACGACTTATACTTTGCGTTCCATTCGCGAGGCAGGTCGGCGATGCGAAGTTGGCCGGAGATCAGGCCGCGTTCGATCTCGAATCGCGCCATGAGGTGAAGGTTGTAGGTGGCTTCGTCGGCTTCGACGCGGATGAGGCTTGGCTTGGCCGTGTTGACCGCGCGGAACATGTCGGCGGCGGTGAAGCGATCGAGTTCGGGCGCGAACATGAGTTTCGCAAAGGGCATGGCCCATCGCCAGAAAGCGGCGCTGCGCCCGACGAAGTTCTCCCACATGCGGGATTGGCTCTCGTGAATGCCCAGCGAGACCGCATCGCTGATGGGTTGGCCGAACTCTTCACCCTTGGGCAGGCCCTGTTCATACAGGCCGTGGCCGGCTTCGTGCAGCGTGCCATAGAGCGCGTCGGTGAAGCGTTCATCTCGGTATCGCGTGGTCAGTCGCGTGTCGCCGGGGGCCATGCCGGAGCAGAACGGGTGCGTGGTCACGTCGAGACGCCCGCGATCGAGATCAAAGCCGATCGCCTTGAGGATGAACTGGCCGAATTGGTGCTGTTTCTCGGCCGTGGCCTTGATCGCGAGCGGGGCCTCGCTCGGGGGCGTGCCTTTGTCGGCGATCCTTGCGATCAGCGCGGACAATCGCGCACGCAGAGGCGTGAAGATCGCTTCGATCTGCTTCGCGGTCGCGCCGGGTTCGTATTCGTTGAGCAAGGCATCGTACAGTTCGCCGCCGGCGGGCGGGCCGTAGCACTCGGCCTTGCGCCGCGTCAGCAACAGCACGCGCTCCAGCCATGGCGCGAACATCGAGAAGTCAGACCTGGCCCGCGCTCCCTTCCACGCCTCCTGCGCCTGGCTCGTCACCCGCGCGAGTTCCTCGACGAGTTCATCGGGCAGTTTCACGGCCAGGTCATAATCGCGCCGGAATTCGCGGACATTCGCGGCCGTGGGTGAATCCTTGTCGCTCGTGAGCGACGCATCGGCCTCGCAGGCGGCGATGAGATCGCCTACGCGTGGGCTGGTGCGCCGCTGGTGCACGAGTTTGGCCATCATCGCCTGCTGCTCAGCGCGAAAGGCGCCGGCGCCGTTGGGCATGTACGTCTCCTGGTCCCAGTTGAGCAGCGCCCCCGTTGCGCCGAGTACGGACCACTCTCGCGCAAGACCGCACAACTCCGCGTATGCATTGCCACCTGCCATGATCGCTCCTTGAAGACAGCGGCATCGTAGCCCGCCATGCGCACGCGATGGCATCAGCGAGAAATCGGTGATCACGGCCGCGTGTGTCGCCGACGCTCCACATGCAACGGTTTGAGCCGCGTCGAGCGATCGGGCGGATCGATCATGCGATCAAGCGGCGTGTCGGATCGCCCTGAGGTGTGGATGTCCACGGTCTCGGCCCCAAACCCGCGGGCGCTGACAACATGGCGATAGCATCCGCCGCATGTTGCCGCAGCCAAGACCATCATCAAGCCCATCACGGCCGTTCGTCGCATCGTGCATGTCCCTCGCGAACCAATTGAGTCTACACGCGAGGTGACGCGGCGCGGCGAGGGGTCTATGATTGCGATTGAGTCTCAATCACGATCCCGTTTCGCCCGATAACACAGCCACCCAACCCCGAAGGGTTCAACCCGTGAGTCAGGCAACTTCCATGACTGAGGGACCATGCTCTGACACCTGCGCCTGCGCTGCGGCGAATACGGCCACGGAACCCATCCCGCTGACGAGTCTGCATCGCGGGCAGGCGGCGACGATCTGCTCCAAGGCGCTGGGGCCGGAGGATGCGGCCGTGCTTCGCGCGATGGGCTTGCGTCCCTCGGCGCGGATTCGGATGTGCCGGGTTGGCGAGCCGTGCATCGTGGTGATGCAGTGCCGCTGCGGGGATGCGTGCCGTATTGGCCTGGCCCATACGTTGGCGCGGCATGTGATGGTTCTTCCGGCGTGAACCCGCGGTCCGAGTGATGCCGCGAGCCTGTTCCCATCGATCCTTCGGCTATGAGCGATTCACCCACAATCTCTTCCGCGTCTCCGGCAGATGCCGAATCACGCGAGGCCTCTTCGCCACGGCCGCACGCCGATTCCACCCCCGTTCGCATCGCGCTGATCGGCAATCCCAACACCGGCAAGACCACGCTGTTCAATCGCCTCTCGGGCCTGCGGCACAAGACGGCCAACTTTCCCGGCACGACGCAGGAAGCCCGACTCGGACAGATCCACCTGGCCGGAACCGCCGGGCCCGGTGGGGCAGGCGTCCCACCTGCCGCGCATGATCCAACCGAGTGGCCGATCTCAGCGACGCTCATCGACCTCCCCGGCACCTACTCGATCGAACTCGATCAGCCCGAGGCCCGCGTTTGCCGGCAGGTGCTCGCCGGCGAACTCAACATCCGCGGCGAGCCGCTCCAGCCGCCCGACGCTGTGTGCATCGTCACCGACGCGACGAATCTCTTCCGCAATCTGCATCTTGTGGGCGAGGCCCTGCGTCGTCGTCTGCCGACGGTCGTCGCGCTGAACATGTCCGATCTGGCACGCAAGAGGGGCCTGCACGCGAATCTGGACATCCTCAAAGAGAGTCTGGGCTGCGAAGTCATCGCGTGCAGCGCCCGCACGGGCGAGGGCCTGTCAGAACTTCGTGTCGCGCTCGCCCGCGCGGTCGTGCCCAACCGCACGCCGCCGGGCGATCAACAGGCGCTGGAGGCGTGGGCCGAGGACATTTACGACCGAGCCATGGCCGCGGATGCGCCGAACATCACCGACCGCGCCACCGATCGCGTCGATGCGATTCTCACGCATCCCATCGGCGGCATCGCCGCGTTCACGCTCATCATGGCCGGGCTGTTCTGGGCGATCTTCAGTCTCGCCACGTATCCGATGGACTGGATCGACTGGATCTTCGGGACGATCTCCACGGCCATCGACGCGTCGCTGCCACCGGGCGTGCTCACCGATCTGCTGGCGAACGGGATCGTCGCGGGCGTGGGGGCGACGGTGATCTTCGTGCCGCAGATCGCGCTGCTGTTCTTCCTGATCTCGCTGCTGGAGGACACGGGGTATCTGGCGCGTGCGGCGTTTGTCGTGAATCGTCTGTTTCAGCCGTTCGGGCTTTCGGGCCATGCGTTCGTGCCGTTTCTGAGTTCCCATGCGTGTGCCTTGCCGGGGATCATGGCGACGCGGGCCATTCCCGATCCGCGCGAACGACTCGCGGCGATCCTCGTCGCGCCGTTTGCGTCATGCACGGCACGCATTCCCGTCTATGTGCTGCTGACGACACTGCTGTTTCGTCACTCGCCCGCACTGGCCGCGGCCGCGTTTGTGGGGTGTTATGCGCTGGGCGCCACGGCCGCGCTGCTCAGCGCGCTGATCGCGCGACGCACGATCATCAAAGGCAAGGCACGGCCGATGGTATTGGAACTGCCGAGTTACAAACTGCCGAGCCTACGCACAGCGCTGCTGACGACGTGGGATCGCGCTTCGGTCTTCCTCAAGACCGCTGGCACGTTCATCCTGGCGATCTCGATTGTGCTGTGGTGGCTTGGCGCGTATCCGCATGTGCCCGCGCCGCAGGAGGCGACGCAACTTCGCGCCGCGGCGGATGCGGCGGAATCGCGGCCGGGAACATCGCCGTTTGTGGGCGGTCCGCATGTCGATTGGCAATCGACAACGGAGGCGGAGTGGCGGTCGTTGACGCTTGATGAGGCCCGCGACATGGCCGACACGATTGAATCGCGTCACGCGGCACGTTACTCGTATCTCGGACGACTGGGTGCGCTGGCTCAGCCGATCCTGGCGCCGCTGGGGTATGACAGGCAACTGTCGATCGGCGTGTTGGCGAGTTTCGCGGCGCGTGAGGTGTTCGTCGCGACGATGGCCGTGCAGGTTGCCGGACGCGATGATGTGGATGATTCGGGTGTATTCGAGGCCGTGGCGAACGCGACGCGCGATGATGGCACGCCGATCTTCACGACGGCCACGGCGTGGTCGCTGCTCATCTACTACGTCCTCGCGATGCAGTGTCTGCCGACGCTGGTGGTGACTGCGCGGGAGGCCGGCGGCGTGAGGTGGGCGCTGCTGCAACTGGCGTGGATGTCGGGCCTGGCGTATGTGGCCGCGGCGATCACCTACAACACCCTGCGAGCCTTCGGAGTGACGTGACGCATGGCCCCCGCTGCTGGTCCCATCTCCGCGTTTCCGATCGGCGACTGGCAGTTCTGGATCGCCACGGCCATCTTCGTCATCGCGGCGATCTGGCTGCTCCGCCCGATCCTGCCGATACCGTTTCTCAAGCGGCGTCGCGGAGGCGGGCGACGACAGAAGGCCACGTTGACGATCGAGGGCAAGGTCGCCCCGCCGACGATGAAGAAACCGTAAAAGGGCATTCGCCCGGACCCGCAGCCTCTTGACAGGCGAGTGTCACGGCGGTATGCTATCTGAGACTGCATTCTCAGGTAGCCGCCATGCTTCGACTCGGCTCAACATCCGCCAGACGACCAACCCACCCGGCGTGGGCGGTTCATGTGTTGGCGATGTGTCTGGTCGCGGCGATCCTGCTTCAGGTTCCTTCGCACATCGCGCATCTGCGATCACATCACGCCCCCGTGGCCGCGTGCGGGGACCACGGTTGCCACACCTCAAGCGACACGGCCCCGGCGGACCCTTCGCACGATGACTGCCCGACGTGCGAACTCTTCGCACAGGTGCGCCACGCAGCGCTGCCCATCGTGATGAGCGTGCCGACGCCGTTCATGCTGACGCACGAACGCATTGGCGAGTTCCACGAGCGCGTGTTCAGCCTTGCCGCGCCCACGGCCGCGATGCCGCGCGGGCCACCGACGGCCTGAACAGTCGCTTCGTGCGCCGCCGGCTCTAACTTCTTACTCCGCCGTCACCGCGCGATCCCCCGCATGCGCTGACTCACGATCGTGAGCGTGCGCTGACGTGTTCACATACGCCAACTTCATCGAGGGCCTCCCCATGCGCCGTCGCGCCTTTACCCTCATCGAACTTCTGGTCGTGATCGCGGTGATTGCGCTGCTGATCGGGATCCTGCTGCCCGCGCTGGGCCAGGCTCGCCGCGCGGGGCAGACGCTCAAGTGCCTCGCGAATCTGCGATCACTCGAACAGGCGCACACGCTCTACGCCGACGCCTACAAAGGCGCCTTCATCGACGCGGGGCTCGCCCACGGCGGGCTTGCCAACCTCAACCTCGCATGGCCCGTCACCCTCGGCGAACACTACGGCTCGCAGCTCATCCTCCGATCGCCCGGCGACACCAGCCAGTATTGGCCCATCTCCGAAGGCGGCTCGTTCGACGGCCTGTCGCTCACGCAAACCCTCGACATGATTCGCGAGGGCACAACGCCATCATCACCGCTCGGCCGTTGGACGAGTTACGGCCTCAACGGCTTCACCGCGCGCAGCGTCGCGCCATCCATCCGGCAGACCTATGACGCGATGCACAAGATTGAACGGCCGTACGCGACCATTCACTTCCTGCAGATGACCGAGGGCAACTTGCCCGGTTCGGCTTCGTTCGCCCGCGCGGATCATGTACACCCAGAAACCTGGAGCGATGGTCCCGGCGGCCCGGTGTCCGCGCCGCGACTGGCCGCGCTCGAAGTCGAGACCCACGCCCACGGCGGACCAGCGCAGTCCGAATCTTCCATCGCCAACTACGGCTTTCTCGACGGCCACGCCGAAACGCTCCGCTTCAAAGAGGTCTACACCGATCTCAAGAAGAACCGCTTTGACCCCAGCGTCGCCCAATGAACCAGCCCCGCACACGGAATCTCACCATGAACTGCATCTCAACTTTCGTCATGCTCACGCTCGCCGCGCCAGCGCTGGCGCAAACGCTCGATCCCGGGGATGTCGTTCTCGCACGGCGGGACGGGCGGATCATCACCGGCGCCGTCACGCTCGGGGGAACCTCGCAGTTTCCGGTGCATGTGTTTCCCGGCGTGTTTGGCGAGTTGCCGAACTGGACGAACGATCCCGGGTTTGACTCCGAGAGCGGCGCGTTTCCGCCGGGGACGCAAATTGGGTTTGACGCCATGCGGGCGGTGCGCGTGTGGGATGGATGCGCGTTTCGCATGATTCCCGAGGAACGCCTCGTGTTCCGCAAGGGGCCGTTCACGGCGACGACACCGACGATGGATGTGGTGACGCCCGGCTTTGTTCTCGGCGAGGCGAACGTCGGCGGCGTGTTTCATCATCACATGTCGTATGAACTTCTCGCGCCGGCCGCGGCGGGAATCTATCTCGTTGAACTGACGATGTGGTCACAAACGCCCGGGCTTGACCCTTCGCGTCCGATCTGGATCGTCTTTCGCCAGGGTGAGGATTTTGTGGCGCATCAGGAAGCCTTCGACTGGGCGGTATGGAATCTTGATCCCTCGATCTGCCGGCCGGACCTTGACACATCCACGGGCGCGGGCACGCTGGACATTTTCGACTTTCTGACGTTCTCGAACCTGTTCGCGATGCAGGATCCTCGCGCGGACTTTGAGGCGGACTGCATCTTCGACATTTTCGATTTCCTCGCGTTCTCGAATGAGTTCGCGGGCGGTTGTCCATGACTCGTGGGGCACATCGGAGGGAAGTGGCCCGGGCCGTGCCGTAACGGGCGCGATCCGGTTTGGAGGACCAGTCGTCGGCCGCGTCGGCTGACGACACACCCGGAGCGGATCTGAGCGTTTCAGATCGGCGGGACATGACATCCCCACCACGGGGACCAGTATCGGTGCGTACATCACGCGCAAGACTTCACGCACAAGGAGAGACACGCATGACACGACAGGCCATGACCATCGGACTCATCGCGGGTTCCGTCGCGCTTGCGGCCCCGGCCGTCGCCCACGATGGCGACATCGGCCTGCGAATCGTGAACAATCGCATCTTCACGGGCGCGGTTGTTGAAACGCCGCAAGGCTCGAGCGCGGTGGGCGTTCGCCGAGTCTTTGGCGTTGAGTTCAAGGACTTCGGCGGCGTGCCGTACGCCGATGAACCGGGACTCTTCGCATCGCCCGGCACGTTCCCGCAGAGCAGCCTCGGCTTTGACATCCTTGGGCCGATTCTCAAGTGGGATGGCGCCGCGTTCCCGGCCGCGCCGATTCCCGCTGAGACGATCAACATCGAGTTCGGCCCGCTGTCGCGCACGACGCCGCTGTCGAGCATCGTCGTGCAGGGCTTTGGCATCAACGTCGGCCCGGGCGGATTCGATGAACACTACGACTTCTATCTCAATCCCCCGCGCGGCGATGGCATCTATGCCCTGTCGCTGCGGCTGTGGAGCGATGCGCCCGGCGTGCGGGAATCACGGCCGTTCCATCTCATCTTCAACTGGAACATGAGCGAGCCGATGCACGAGGCGGCGGTGGACTGGGCGCGGGCGAACCTGGTGCCATCGCCGACGACGGCCGTGGTGCTGCTGGCTCCGGGCGTGCTCGCGATGGGCAGGCGTCGGCGCTGAGCGGAGTCGATCTGAGATTTCAGATTTGAGATCTGAAAGCCAGACTCCGCGCGTTGCCTGCGTGTCGCTGTGGTGGCGTTCAGCGTCCGCGACGATCTCGCTACCGCCGTCGCTGCTCTGGCGGGGATGCGCCTCGCTGGGGCGTGCGCTGCGACTCGAACCGCACGGCTTGCAAGGCCTTCGCGTTGGCCTCGGGCAGGACGAACCATCCCCAGAACGCCGGCGAGCCGTACGCGCGGACCGTCGTGGGCGGGTGGAAGTGGAACGAGAAGGGGATGATGCGTTCGAAGTCGTCGCTTGTGCCGAAATATTCGAGCGGGCGTTCCATGAAGTTCGAAGGCAGGCGGCTTCGTTGCTTGCGCATGGCCACCACATCCACCGGGATCCAACTCAGTGTCTTGGACCCTTCATCGAACAACGCGAACTCGACCCACGCGCGAAGTTCCTTGCGTCCGCGACCGCCGAGGAACTCCTTGTCATCCTCGGCCGCGCCTTCGAAGCCGATGACGATTCGCGCGGGGATGTCGGCGCGTCGATACACGGCCGCGAGGAGGCAGACCATGTCGAACTCGGTGCCTCGTCCGCGTGTGGCGGTCTCGGCCGCGCCCTGGAGGTCAATGCCTTCGAGTTGTCCGATGCGGTTGTAGTTCAGGCCGTTGCCGCTGATCTGCACATGCTCGACGACTTTGCCCGCGAGCCACTTGGCGGTGACGACGGGCGGCTGCGAGCGCGTCTTGCCCTTCGTCGTCCAGCGATCGACGAGGCGCTGCACCGGCTCCATGTCATACGGGGCGAGTTCGCCCTTGTTGCTCGCGTCGGGACCAAAGTCCACGTACATCTGAGGCTCGAAGCACGATTGCACGATGGTGGGCCACGCCTCGGCGGGCCAGGGCGTCTGCATCGCCGACGCCTCATCAAACGTCGTGCGATAACTCACGACGGGATACTCCATCTGCAACTCGATCTCGCGGCCTTTCTTCTCGGCCAGATGCCAGATCGCCAGGCGGGCCCCGCACGGATACCCGGGTTTGATCTCCGGGCGCGTCGCCGCCACGCGATCATCGAACGTCACACGCCCCACCGGCAGGCCGTTTTCCAACGCTGAAAGGTTCACCTGGTGCGTGCCGCTGGACTCGAGAAACGGGAAGACCACGGCCG